>NZ_JBFBMQ010000008.1:0-163173 GCF_040687115.1 Microbacterium sp. NPDC076895 | reverse complement strand
ATGCGATCAGACAAACTCGCCCGAAACTACCGCGCTGCCATCTGCCTCTCCTCGACCCTCATCTGGATCAAGACCGACTTAATCAACACGCCCTAAACGCCGCGCACCATCCCCACGGGGGCTCGCCGAGTAATCACGGCGGCCCGGGGATGGATGCCGCGGGGCGTGGACGCTAGTGTCGGTGGAGGCAACGTCGCCACCTTGCATCCGGAAACACCAACAGGGACGGCACATGAGAATCGGCATCCTCACCAGCGGCGGCGACTGCCCCGGTCTGAACGCGGTCATCCGCGGCGTGGTCCTCAAGGGCACGACGGCGTACGGGCTCGATTTTGTCGGCATCCGTGACGGATGGCGCGGCGTCGTCGACGGAGACTTCTTTCCGCTCTCGCGCCACGATGTGAAGGGCCTGTCGAAGGTCGGTGGCACGATCCTCGGAACCAGCCGCACCAACCCTTACGAGGGGCCGCGAGGGGGCGCCGAGAACATCGCTCGGACGCTCGAGGATGCCGGAATCGATGGCATCCTCGCGATCGGCGGCGAGGGCACTCTCGCGGCAGCCGACCGCCTCTGGAAGGACGGCATCAACGTCCTGGGTGTCCCGAAGACGATCGACAACGACCTGCGCGCTACCGACTACTCGTTCGGGTTCGACACCGCCGTCAACATCGCGACCGACGCGATGGACCGCTTGCGCACGACCGGCGACTCGCACCAGCGCTGCATGGTCGCCGAGGTCATGGGCCGGCACGTCGGGTGGATCGCCCTCCACGCCGGCATCGCGGCGGGAGCCCACGTCATCTGCATCCCCGAAGTCCCGATGTCGATCGACGAGATCTGCCGGCAGGTCACGAGCGCCCACGACCGTGGCCGCGCTCCGCTTGTTGTCGTGTCTGAAGGGTTCACGATCACCGGTATGGATGAGGCGCACAGCCACAAGGGTCTGGACGCGTTCAACCGCCCCCGACTGGGCGGTATCGGCGAGCTCATCGCCCCCGAGATCGAGCGCATCACCGGTATCGAGACGCGTGCGACGGTACTTGGCCACATCCAGCGCGGCGGATCGCCCTCGGCGTTCGACCGCGTCCTCGCGACACGCCTCGGGCTGCACGCCGCCGACGCGCTCGTCGACGGTGCGTGGGGTCAGATGGTCGCGATGCGCGGAACCGATATCGTTCGCGTTTCGTTCGAAGAGGCGCTGGGCGAGCTGAACACCGTTCCGCTCTACCGCTACGAGGAAGCCGCCGCCCTCTTCGGCTGATCGGCTGCTCGCGGCATCCGCCTGCGCGCACGACTCCGCTCGCGCACGAGCGTAGGACGTCTTCGGAGCGTAGGACGTGTTGACGTCGATTCGTCCTACCCTGGGGATTTCTCCTGCGTCAGGTTCACGCGCAGCATTCCTCCCCGGCGGGCGTGTCGGGCGCGGCATCCACGGTTGTGCGCATTGGTCCGTTCGCGCCGGGTGCGCGCGCAAGAGTCAACGGATGCGGAGCGTGGATGATGTGGTGCGATGGCTCGACCGACGCGGCGGCGTCGCGCACTCGCGATCGGTCGCCGCGGCAGGCTTTACTGTGCACGTCGTCCGTGTTGCTGTCGCGTCAGGGGCCGTTGAGCGAGTACGTCGGAGCTGGCTCGTGCTCCCGGGCAGTGCCTCGGCTCGACGCGCAGCTGCGACGGCTGGTGGACGTCTCACCTGCCTGAGTGCAGCCTCGGCGTTGGGATTGTGGACTCCGCTCCACGACGAGGTTCATATCGCGGTAGCGCGAACGGCGTCCCGCGTCCGTGTGCCCGGGGTGCGGCTGCACTGGGGCAGCGGCCCCGCACCTACCTCGACGATTCAGACGGACGAGCCGTTGGTCAACGTGCTGTTCCACGTCGCGCGCTGCGTGCCGCTCGCTGACGCGGCAGCGGTGTGGGAGTCGGCGCTGCGCAGCGGCCGCGCGGATCGGCGCGTGCTGGAACGCGTCCAGTGGGGGAGTGAGCGCGCCCTGCGGCTGGCATCGGTCGCTTCACGGCTGTCGGACTCGGGTATCGAAACCCACTTCATCCATCTGATGCGCAGCATCGGGGTAACGGTCGCGCAACAGGTCTGGGTGGACGGGCATCCGCTGGACGGACTGATCGGTGATCGGCTCGCCATCCAGCTCGACGGGTTCGCTCACCACCAGGCATCCGATCGCCGCCGGGATCTTCGGGCTGACGCCCGACTCGCCCTGCGAGGGTTCACCGTCCTGCGCTTCGACTACCACCAGGTCCTGTTCGAGCCGGAGTACGTGACGGCGACGGTGACGGATGCCATCGCCCAGGGCCTCCACCGGCACCCGCTCGTATCGCGCAGGTAGGAGAAATCACCCAGGTAGGACGTGTTGGCGTGGAACCGTCCTACGCCGGTGATTTTGCCTACCTGCGTGAGGGGCCGGGGTATGACGCGGGCTCAGTCCTGCGCAACCCCGAGGACGTCGAAGATCCACGCGAGTTCGTAGGCCCGCTCGCGCCACGAGTTGTAGCGCCCACTCACACCACCGTGCCCGGCTGACATCTCGCACTTCAGCAGCGCATCGGCACCGACTTCGCGCAACCGGGCGACCCACTTGGCAGGCTCCACGTACATCACGCGGGTGTCGTTGAGTGAGGTGACCGCGAGGATCCGCGGGTAGTCGACGCCATCGCGCACGTTCTCGTAGGGTGTGTAGCCCTTCATGTACGCATAGACGTCGGGGTCATCCAGCGGATTGCCCCACTCGTCCCATTCGATCACGGTGAGCGGCAGCGAGGGATCGAGGATCGTCGTCAGGGCATCCACGAACGGAACGACAGCCAGGATGCCGGCAAACAGCTCCGGAGCGATGTTGGCGATCGCGCCCATGAGCAGGCCGCCGGCACTTCCACCTTCGGCAACGAGGTGATCGGCATCCGTGTACCCGTTCTGGACCAGGTGGCGGGCCGCCGCGACGAAGTCGGTGAACGTGTTGCGCTTGCTCAGCAGCTTGCCGTCTTCGTACCATCTGCGTCCCATCTCACCGCCGCCGCGGACGTGGGCGACCGCGAAGACCACACCGCGATCGAGCTCCGAGAGTCGCGCAATCGAGAACGCTGGATCGATGGAGTGCTCATACGATCCGTAGCCGTAGAGGTGCAGCGGGCGAGGTTTCTCGCCGGGCTCGCCGAACGAGCGTCGCCACACCAGGGATACGGGGATCCGCGTGCCGTCTTTTGCGAGGGCCCAGACGCGGCGCTGACCATAGTCGGCAGGGTCGTAGCCGCCGAGCACCGGCTGTTGCTTGCGGATGCGGCGCTCGTCGGTGGCGACGACGAGGTCGACCACCGTCGAGGGCGTGACGAACGATCCGAACGCGATTCGGATCATCGGCGGTGCCCACTCGGGGTTTCCCGCTGTCCCGACGTCGTACAGTTCCTCATCGAAGACGATCTCGGTGGGCGTCGCCGTGGCATAGTCGAACGTCGCGAGCCGAGAGAGCCCATCGCGCCGGTAGCCCAGCACTGCCCAGTCGCGGAAGGTCGAGATGCCGAGCAGGCGCTGCCCGGGCTCGTGTGCGAGCACTACCTCGCGGGCTCCCTGCGGGTCATCGGCGCGAACCCGCACGAGTTCGAAATCCAGAGCCTGGTCGTTGTGGACGATGTAGAGCACGTCTTCACCGTCGACGACCGCGTGGGAGCTTGAGTACTCCACGCCCTCCTGCCGCGGCCACACGACGCGGGGCTGCGCCGCCAGGTCGTCGGCATCCATGAGCCACTCTTCCGAGGTGATGGAGGAGCCGAGTTCGATGATCAGGTAGCGGTCGCTGCGTGTGAATCCCGCACCGACCCAGTACCGGTCGTCGGGTTCGTGGAAGAGCGTGCGGTCATCGGATGTCGCGGTGCCGACCTCGTGAAGCCACACGGTGTCGGGTCGCCATGCCTCGTCGACGGTCGTGTAGACGATATGGCGGCCGTCGGGGGAGAAGCTTGCTCCCGCGAACGTGTCGGGGATCTCGTCAGGCAGCAGTTCGCCGCTCTCGAGATCGCGCACGCGGATCGTGTATCGCTCGTCACCGACCGTATCGACGGCATAGAGCAACCTGGTCGCATCGGTGGAAACCTCGAAGCTGCCGAGGGCGAAGAACTCATGCCCGTCGGCTTCGCGGTTGGCATCGAGCAGCACCTGCTCGCCCGGAACCGCGGTGTCGGGGGAGAGGACCGGCGGGTCCCAGTCCTCCGGCGAGGCCAGGGGCGCCCGGCAATGGATGCCGTACTGCTGCCCTTCGACGGAGCGGGTGTAGTACCACCACTGTCCGCGACGCACCGGCACCGACATGTCGGTCTCGAGTGTGCGCGAACGAATCTCCTCGAAGATCTGCTCGCGAAGCGGTGCAAGGTGGGCGGTGCGCGCCTCGGTGAAGGCGTTCTCTGCCTCGAGGTGGGCGCGAACGTCGGCGTCATCCTTCGCGCGGAGCCATTCGTAGGCATCCTCGACCTCGTCGCCATGATGAGAACGCAGGATGGGACGGCGGGCGGCGCGGGGTGCTTCGGGGACGGATGTCACCCGACCCACGCTAGTCGAGAGGGCCGCGTCGCCCGTGCGACGTATGCTGGCGACATGGCTTCGGCTCCCGTGCGTTTCGGTCAGTATCCGCCCGCGCTGCGGACGATCGTGCACCTGAGCGACACCCACTTCCTCGACGGTGATCGGCGCCTCGGCGGGCGATTCGACACCGCAGCGAACCTGGACCGGACCCTTCACAAGGTGCGGAGCCTCGGCATCCGTCCCGACGCGATCGTGGTGACTGGCGACCTCACTGACGAGGGTGAGCCCGGCGCCTACCGTAACCTGCGTGCGCTCCTGGAGCCGCTCGCCCGGGAGCTCGAGGCACCGTTGGTGTGGGTGGCGGGCAACCATGATGAGCGCCCGATGCTTCGCGAGCAGCTGTTGGATGCCGAACCGACGCAGGAGCCGGTGACCGGTGTCTGGGATCTTGGCGGACTGCGCCTCATCGCGCTCGACACCTCGGTGCCTGGCTGGCATCACGGCGACCTCGACGAGGGTCAGCTTCGGTGGCTCCACGAGCAGCTCGCGACCCCCGCACCGCTCGGGACGCTCCTCGCGATGCACCACCCGCCGATTCCGTCCCACCTGCCGTTCTTCGACATCCTCGAGCTGCGCGACCAGCAGCGGCTCGCCGAGGTCATCGCGGGCACCGATGTTCGCGGCATCCTCGCCGGTCATCTGCACTACTCGACGAGCGCGACCTTCGCGGGCATCCCCGTGTCGGTCTCGGCAGCCACCTGTTACACCATGGATCTCGCCCGGCCCGCCCAGCAGGTCAACGGCATGGATGCCGGGCAGTCCTTCCACCTCGTACACGTGTACGAGGCGACGATCACGCACGCCGTCGTGCCGGTCGTCGATGCCGACACCGGCGACTACTTCTCCGAGGAGTGGGTCGAACGGATGGCGGCACTCACCCCCCACGAGCGCCTCGAGGCATTCTCTCGAAAGCGCTCATGAACGGCAGGAACAATGACGCACCACACGGCCGCTTCGGCGCGCACTGAAACTGATTCTCTGGGGTCGATGGAGATCCCGGCCGACGCGTACTGGGGCATCCATACCGCCCGCGCGCTGGAGAACTTCCCGATCTCACGACGCCCGATTTCGGTCTACGCCGACCTCGTACGCGCCCTCGCGATGGTCAAGCAGGCGGCGGCTCGAGCCAACGCCGAGATCGGCGTTCTCGATCGCGAGAAGGCGTCGCTCATCGACCGAGCCTCGCAGCTGGTTATCGACGGTCAGTTCCACGACCAGTTCGTGGTCGGGGTGGTTCAGGGCGGTGCGGGAACCTCGACGAACATGAACGCGAACGAGGTCATCACCAACATCGCGTTGGAGCTAGCCGGCAGGCCCAAGGGCGACTACGCGTTCCTCTCGCCGATCGACGACACCAACCGCAGCCAGTCCACCAATGACGTCTATCCGACGGCCATCAAGGTCGGTTTGAGCCTGGATCTGCAGACACTCCTAGAAGAGCTCGATCTGCTGCGTCAGTCGTTCCTTCGCAAGGCGACGGAGTTCCATGACGTTCTGAAGGTCGGCAGGACCCAGCTGCAGGATGCCGTCCCCATGACTCTCGGGCAGGAGTTCCACGGCTTTGCGACCACCCTGGGCCAGGACTATCAGCGGCTCACCGAGAACGCGCATCTGCTCTTCGAGGTCAACCTCGGTGCGACGGCGATCGGCACCGGGATCACCGCCCACCCCGACTATGCGGCGGCGGTGCTGCGTCATCTTCGCGAGATCACGGGGCTGGACCTGGAGACCGCATCCGACCTCGTCGAGTCGACCAGCGACACGGGGGCGTTCATGTCGTTCTCGGCATCCCTGAAGCGCAACGCCATCAAGCTCTCGAAGATCTCAAACGACCTGCGTCTGCTCTCGTCGGGCCCGCAGGCGGGGCTCGGTGAGATCTCGCTGCCCGCGCGCCAGGCGGGATCCAGCATCATGCCCGGCAAGGTGAACCCCGTCATCCCGGAGGTCGTCAACCAGGTGGCCTTCGCGGTAGCCGGCGCGGACCTGACCGTCACGATGGCCGTCGAGGGCGGTCAGCTGCAGCTGAATGCCTTCGAGCCGATCATCGCTCACTCGATCTTCCAATCGATCACCTGGATGCGACGCGCCATGCGGACACTGCGCGTGAACTGCGTCGATGGCATCACCGCCAATCGCGAGCGTCTCGCGGCGTCGGTCGGAGCCTCGGTCGGTGTCGTGACCGCGCTGACACCGTTCATCGGCTACGCGGCCGCCGCAGCACTGGCCAAGTCTGCTCTGGTGTCTGGCCGCAACATCGCTGATCTGGTGGTGGAGGGTGGACTCATGTCGCGCGACGAAGTGACCAAGCAGCTCTCACCCGAGCGGCTCTCGGGACTCCAGGCAGTGACCGCCGCAATGCCGATCATCGGGTTCGAGACCGCTCCCACGGGAGACACCGACCTGTAATACGGAGCCACCGCATTGCGGAAGCTGGGAATATGCCGCTAGATTGCGGCGAGGTCGCTCAATGGCGTGCGACCACCCCTCACCCGCAATGGACGCAAGGAGTCGCCCATGTCCGATTCACCCGCCTACCAGCCTGCTCCGCAGGCACCCGCCGGCGCGCCGGCAGTCGTGCCCGGCAAGACGCTCGGCATCGTCGCACTGATCCTCGCTTTCTTCTTCCAGCTACTCGGCCTGATCCTCGGGATCGTTGCGCTGAACCAGAGCAAGGGATCGGGCTACAGCAACGCCCCGGCGAAGTGGGCCATCTGGCTGAGCATCATCTTCATGGTGCTGGGCATCGTCATCGCGATCATCGTCGTGTCGACGGCGTCGGTGGTTGTTTACTCGAACTGACGATCACCGAAGCGCACTGCCGGATCAGTCGATGATCCGGCAGTGCGTTTTCAGTTCCCCGATGCCTTCGACGCCGACCGTTACCGTCGAGCGGTCGCGCAGGAACACCTGCGGATCCCGCGAATAGCCAGCACCGCCCGGGCTGCCGGTGGAGATGAGGGTTCCCGGCAGGAGGGTCACGGATGCCGACAAGTGCGCGATCAGCGTCGACACCGGCCGGACCATCTGGCTCGTGGAGGCATCCTGGAGCGTGTGTCCGTCCAGGACCGTCCAGATGCGCAGATCCTGCGGGTCGGGGATCTCGTCGGCTGTCACGGCAACGGGGCCGACCGGGGTGAAGCCGTCGAACGACTTACAGCGCGACCACTGCGCCTCAGCGAACTGGATGTCACGCGCTGTGATGTCGTTGACGACGGTGTACCCCCAGACATGATCAAGGGCCGATTCGGGTGTCACGTCCTTCGCAGGCCGGCCGATGATCACTCCGAGCTCGGCCTCATAGTCCACCGACTCGCTGAGTGTGCGCGGCCAGCTCGTCGTGCCGTCGTGACCTGCCAGGGAGTTCGGCCACAGCACGAACACTGTCGGCGCCGTATCGGTCTTCAGCCCCAGTTCGCTGGAGTGCGCCGCGTAGTTCAGACCGACGGCGAGGATGACGGGTGGCTGCGGTACAGCGGGCCCGTAGACGGCGCCGTCAAGGGGAAGGTGGGGAGCAGTCGATGCCGCCTCGCGAACCCGATCGAGCAGCTCGTCGCCGCCCTCGATGAGCTCGTTGAGGGTGACCGGCGCCCCGTCGAAGAGCAGCGACACCACGGCTGCCCCGTCATCATCGACGGTCACGAGCTGCGGCGTGGCTGACCCGGGGAGGGAAACATGGGCGAAGCGCATTCACCCACGCTAGCGCTGAACAAAGACTCAGCGCCCGGTGCCGCGGCGATGCCTGCGAGTCGAAATCCGGGCGCTGAGTTGAACTAGTACCAGCTTCTCGCCGCATACGCGCGCTGTCAAGAGCCCCCGTGCGATGGTCCTCAGCGACCGATGTCCGATCCGATCTCCCACGGCGCGATGGGCGAGGAGGTGAGGATCCAGGCTTCGATGTCTTGCATCAGCCCGGTCGCGATGAGGATGCCGACGACGATGAACAGGATGCCCAGTCCCCGCCGGAACCAACCGTGGGGGTCAGCTGCCCAGCGCATTCGGCGGACGGCGCGCTGCCCGGCCAGGGCGATCACGAGCAGTACTGCCATGAGCCCCACGACGTAGGCGCCGAGCAACGCCAGCCCTCGTGCCGGCTCCGCGGGGAGCACCGTCACGATCACATACGCGAAGAGAGGGCTGCACGAGGTGAACACGGGGCCGAGCGCAGCGCCGGTGAGGATCGCGCCGAGGGTTCCACCGCGGCGGTGGGCGGCGTCCAGGTTCCGCGCGGAGGCGCCGGTCAGTCCGGTGCGCTGGGAGATGCGGTCCCACGCTGCGGGGAACACCGAGAAGAGGCCGAGGACGATGAGCAGGATGCCGCTGGCGATCTGCCACACCTGGGTGGGGATGTCGATGAGCGCCGTGGTCGCGCGCAGCAGCAGCGTGAAGACCGTGACACTCGATCCGAGCGACAGGGTGATGATGATGGCGCGGCGGGTGGCATCGCGGTTCGATGCGCCCTGCAAGGAGCCGCCCACGATGATCGGCAAGAGCGTGAGCGAGCAGGGAGCGAGAGTCGTCAGAGCGCCGGCCAGCAGCGCGCCCGCCAGCGCGGTGATCATCCGGCGATCGCCTGCGCCTTGATGTCTTCGCCGGTGACCGAGCCCGTCCACTTCGCGAGCTGTGTGCCGTCGGCGCTGACCTGCACGAACGTGTGCTGCTGAGTGATTCCGTACTCTCGCTTGAGATCGGTGGCGGTGTCGTAGTCGATCTTGACGACGGTGAGCCCGTCGGGGACCCCGGCGGTGGTGAGAGATTCTTCGGTCGCGCGGCAGCTTGGACACCAGTCGGCGTGGAAGAAGTAGACCACTGCGGTGTCGGCGCGGTCGGCCATCTCGTTCTGGTACTCCTCGAGAGTGAGGTAGGCGCCGGCGGTCACCGCATCGGCTGACATGTCGTCCATCGACTCGCTCGTGGCCATCTCGTCCGCGGAGCCGCCCGACATCTCGTCGTCCATGTGGGTCGATGACGGCGTTGCTGGCGCGCCGGTTGACGCCGGGGTTGCGCAGGCGGTCAGCGAGAGGCCAGCGGCGAGGATCAGTGCGGCGGCAGTGGTGGATGAGCGGCGCATGAGGACTCCTGTGCTCGGTCGGAAGATCATCGGTGAGCCTCAGTCAAGGGGACGGCGAGGCTTCTCGCCACGAAAGCGCGGCCCTTGTCACGGGTCCGTAAGAACTGCCGCAACCTGCCGGGCGGCCCGAGCTAGGACTGACCCGAGGCGTCGCATTTATCTGCCGGCAGCCGCAGGCTCACGGTGCAGCCGTCTGCTGGGGCTGTCCCGACGATCGTCACGGCCCCGCCGTGAGCTCGGGCTACCTCGTCGGCGATCGCAAGGCCGAGGCCCATTCCGCTGCCGGATCGGGCCGCGTCCCCGCGCCATCCGGGTTCGAGAAGGTGTGGCAGATCGCCTGCCGGTATGCCGCCGCATCCGTCTGTGACCGAAACCACGGCCCAGGCGTCTGCCCGTGTCGTCGTGAGCAGCACGCGACCTCCCGCGGGGGTGTGCTGCACGGCGTTTCTGATGATGTTCGTGACGGCGCGGGTGATTTCACGGACCTCGACCTCGACGACGTCGCCGCCGAGGGCGGTCGCTTCGATGTGCACGCCCTCGGCGGCTGCCAGCGGTGAGACGGAGGCAACGGCGTCCGACACGATGTCATCGAGCGCTGCCGTCGTGATTTCACGTCTGCTCTGACCGTGAAGCCGCGAAAGTTCCACGATGTCGTCGACCATCGCGTCGAGTCGGTCGACTTCGCGCACGATGCGCGCGGGCTCGTCGTCGGGCGAGCCGTCTTCTGCGACAGACTCCGCCAGTGCCCGGATGCCGGCAAGCGGCGTCCGCAGGTCGTGGGAGAGCCAGCGGACAGTCTCTCGTCGGGAGTCTTCAACCTCACGCGCGCGCTGTCTGTCGGCGCGCTCGGCGGCTGCATCCCGCTCGACCGCGCGCGCCCGCCGGGCAAGGACGAGGCCGACAAGGAGGGCAAGGGGGGCGCAGGCGGCCAGCACGATGAGCAGCGTCTGGGACGTGTGATCGTCGATGAGCATCTGTCGAGTCGCGACAGCAACACCGGCGGCGAGCGAGGCGACCACGACGAACGGCGCTGCGATGGCTGCCACGACGGGCCGGGAGCGGGGGAGTGCCGCCACGATCGCCGTACCCGCCAGTCCGACGCCTGCCGTGGTCAGGATCGACAGGAGCACCGCGTTCTCGTCCGGGGTCACAGCGCGCCCCCCGACTCCGCCGCATCCCAGCGATATCCCTTGCCGAACACCGTCGCCAACCGGGTCGGGCGGGAGGGGTCGGACTCGACCTTTTCGCGTAGGCGCCGCACGTGCACCGTCACGGTCGACGGATCTCCGACGTTCCAACCCCAGACTTCGCGGATGAGATCTTCGCGACTGTGAACGACTCCCGGGTGCTGCAGGAACCACACCAGAAGATCGAACTCGCGCGCTGTGAGAGCCAGGGCTTCCTCGTTCCGCAGAGCCCGGCCGGCCGCGATCTCGACGCGGAGATCGCCGTCGACGAGGATGTCGGGTGTTTCAGGGGGCGCGGTGGTGACCCGGCGCAGCAGGGAACGGATGCGTAGATCGAGTTCCCGCAGGCTGAAAGGCTTCGTGATGTAGTCGTCGGCTCCCGCGAGCAGCCCCTGAACCCGTTCGTGCTCCTGCGTGCGCGCCGTCACCATGATGAGGGGGAGGTCGCGCCGCATCGCGCGCAGTCTTCGCGTGACCTCGAACCCGCTCGAGCCCGGGAGCATCAGGTCGAGCAGCACGAGGTCGACGCCGGACTCGGCGAATCGCGCAACTGCCGCGTCGCCGTCGGCAACCGCTACCACATCGTGCCCGGCGCGGGTCAGGTAAGCGGCGACAGTTTCGCGCATCGTCCGGTCATCTTCGACCAGCATCAGGCGCACCACGGCCCCACTATAGGCATCCGGTCGTCTCGCGACACCCGCGGGGGCGGAGTCGTCAGGATTTCGTAATCACCACCGCAATCGATAGTGCGTCCCTCCGGATGCTCGGCGTCGTACCGGTCGTGGCGGCGCCGCATTGCGCGCCGCGACCGGCTCTGGTGGGATGGTGAGCATGACTGATGACCGCACCAAGCCCGACATCGACGCCCCCCAGGGCCCCGCTCCCTCCGAACTCGTCATCCGTGACCTCATCGTCGGTGAGGGAGCCGAGGCGAAGCCCGGCGACAGCGTCACCGTGCACTACGTCGGCGTCGAGTACGACTCGGGTGAGGAGTTCGACTCGTCGTGGAACCGCGGTGAGAGCATCCAGTTCCCGCTGCGCGGACTCATCCAGGGCTGGCAGGACGGTATCCCGGGGATGCGTGAGGGCGGTCGCCGTGAATTGGTGATCCCGCCGCACCTGGCATACGGGCCCGCCGGTGGCCACTTCCTGGGTGGCAAGACCCTCATCTTCATCATCGACCTGATCTCGGTCGGCTGACATTTTCTGACTGATCACACGGCGGCGGATGCTTCGGTATCCGCCGCCGTGTCGTCGCTGCGATGACCGGGAGATGACGAGCTCGGAAATTTTTCCATTCACGGGAATAGAGTGCGCCAGTAGCTTCGTTGGGGCTCTTGTCGCCGCCTGGCGGCCCAGAGAACTCCCGAGGAGAGAGCATGACCGAAACGACAACCGTCGAGATCCCCGGCTACCGCGTTGGCACGTGGCAGCTTGATGCGTCGCACAGCGAGGTCCACTTCACCGTCCGGCACATGATGATCTCGAAGGTGCGCGGCACCTTCGGTGTCAAGAGCGCGACGTTCGTGACTCCCGCAAACCCGCTCGAGACCACCGTGACCGCGTCGGTCGATGTGACCTCGGTCGACACGAAGGATGAGGGCCGCGACAAGCACCTCGCCTCGGCGGACTTCTTCGACGCCGAGCAGTACCCCACGATGGACTTCGTCTCGACCGGTGTGCGCATCGAGAACGGCGACTTCTTCGTCGACGGTGACCTCACGATCCGCGGCATCACCAAGCCCGTGACCTTCGAGGTCGAGTTCGGTGGCTTCGGCAATGACCCGTGGGGCAACTACAAGGCCGGCGCAACGGCCAAGGCTGTCATCAACCGCGAGGACTTCGGCCTCACGTGGAACGCCGCGCTCGAGACCGGTGGCGTGCTCGTGGGCAAGGACGTGACGATCGAGCTCGATCTTCAGGGCGCGCTCCAGGCCGACTGAGGCAACGCACGACCTTTCAGTGGGGCGGATGCTGCGGCATCCGCCCCACTGTCGTTCATGGTGAGCGTGATCAGGGAACGGGGTTATCGGCGTCGTACGCGCGGAACCCGGGGCTCAGGCGCACGAGCGTCGTCACGATTGCCAGAATCAGCAGTCCGCCCAGGAGTGGTGGGAACCAGAGAGTCGTGAACGTTGCAAGGGTTCCGGCATAGAGCGCGCCGACTCGGGGTCCGCCGGCGACCACGACGATGAAGATGCCCTGGAGGCGCCCGCGGATAGCGTCGGGTACGGCCGATTGCATCATCGTCGACCGGTAGATCGCGCTGACGTTGTCGGCCCCGCCCGCCACGGCTAGAACGAGGACCGCCGCGATGAGCAGCCCGACGCGAGGAGCTAGTTCTGCGCCACCGGTCGTGCCGCTCGTGAGCGCCGCGATCAGCAGCACGATGCCGAACGCACCGATAGCGACGCCGTAGACGAGGATCGCGCGTTCGATCCCCAGGCCGTGTCTGCGGTAGCGCCCAATGCGCCCCGAGAGCAGGCTCGAGACGAACGCGCCCGCGGCGAAGGCCGCGGTAAGAACGCCGGTCGTGATAGCGCCGCCGCCCAGGAGCACTGCCCCGATCGCCGGGAAGAGGGCGAGCGGCTGCCCGAAGGTCATGGCGGTGATGTCGAGGATGTATTGCAGGCGGATGTTGGCAGCGCGTCGGAGGAATGCGACGCCGTCGCGCAGGGACTCGAGTCCTGGTCGGACGATCTCGCCTTCGGGGACGATGCGAGGGAGGGTCCACAGCCCGAGGAAGAGGGACGTCATCAGAACCACGTCGGCCGAGTAGGTCCACGCGTAGCCGACCGTCGCGACCAGCACGCCGGCCAAAGCGGGTCCGGCCATGACCATGATCCCGACGGTGATCCCCTGCAGTGCTGCTGCAGCCGGAAGGAGTTGCCGGGGGAGCAATCGGGGAACGATCGCTGAGCGCGTGGCGAGTACCACCGAGTTTGCAGCGGAGTTGACGATGCTGAGCGCGTAGAGCGACCACACTGACTCGAGCTGTGTCCAGGCGAGGATCGCGAGCAGAGCGGTAGAGGCGAAGGTGATGGATGCCGCCACCAGCGCGACCACGCGGCGGTCGAAGGCGTCGGCGAGCATCCCGCCGTAGAGTCCTGCCGCGACCATCGGGATGAGCCCGACGACGGCGATCATGGAGACGGCGAAAGTGCTCTGCGTGAGGTCGTAGACGTGGAGCATGACCGCGACGATCGTGAGTTGCCCGCCGAGGCCTGCAAGGGTCGAACCGATCCACAGTCGCGCGAAGGCGGGGCTGGCGCGGAAGGGGCGGAGATCAAGGAACTGGTCGCGCGAGAGGCCTGCCATCACAGGTCGACCTCGACCTGTTTGACACGCGCCGAATGTCCCCGAACGATCGAGACGCGGCTCGGCGAGGTGCCGAAGTGCTCTGCCAGCACCCGCGGGAGAGCGGCGTTGGCCTCGCCCTCACGCGCGGGCTCCCGGAGATACACGACGAGATCGGATCCCACCGTCTCGACCAGGGGACCGCGCCGGCTCCCAGGTTTTATTCGGACGGTGATGCGCACCCGACGAGGCTACTCTGCGCACGCGCTCGCGGGCTCTGCCTCGGGCTGGTAGAGTTGTTCGGTTGCCGTTCGATCGGCCGCGGAGAAAGAGAGCTCGCACAGCAGGTGACGGGCACCGCGCAACGAAGAGAGAGGGGATCGTTCTATGGCACTGGAAGCAGAGACCAAGAAGGCGATCATCGAAGAGTACGCAACGCACCCCGGTGACACCGGATCCCCCGAGGTGCAGGTCGCGCTCATGACGCAGCGCATCAAGGACCTCACCGAGCACCTCAAGGAGCACAAGCACGACCACCACTCGCGTCGTGGCCTGTTCCTGCTCGTGGGTCAGCGCCGTCGTCTGCTCGGCTACCTCCAGGACATCGACATCGAGCGTTACCGCAAGCTGATCGAGCGTCTCGGGCTTCGCCGCTAAGCGCGAACCGCGTATATCGCTTTCCCGAAGGGTCGTCCCACGGTGTGGGGCGGCCCTTCGTCATTGACTCGCGCGGGTGGGAATTGCTCAGCCGGCGGCTGGGGAGTAGTCTCTCGGATGGCTTAGGTAAGCCTTACCGAATCGTCCCGAGGATCCGCGTGCTCGCTAGCTTTCTCATCGGCCTCCGCGAAGGCCTCGAAGCCGCCCTCGTCATCGGCATCCTGGTGGCCTATCTCACGCAGCTGAAGCGTCGCGACGTGCTGCCGCGCCTGTGGTTGGGAGTCGGGGGTGCGATCGCTCTCGCCCTTGCTATCGGAGCGTTCTTCACATTCGGTGCTTATGCGTTGACGTTCGAAGCGCAGGAGATCATCGGGGGTCTGCTGTCGCTGGTCGCCGTGGCGATGGTCACGTGGATGATCTTCTGGATGCAGGCCCACGCGCGGACACTCGCCGGGGGACTACGCAGCGGCGTCGACCGGGCGATCGCGACCGGGGGACTGTGGGGAATCGTCGTTCTGGGCTTTGTGTCGGTCGCTCGCGAGGGCGTGGAGACGACTCTTCTGCTCTGGTCGATGGTGCAGTCGTTCGGAAACGCGCCCGAGTCGCTAGCTGGTGCCGTTCTCGGCATCCTCTGTGCCGCGGCGCTTGGCTGGCTCGTTGCCCGCGGGATGCTGCGCCTGAACCTCCGGCTGTTCTTCACCTGGACCGGCGCCTTTTTGATCCTTGTCGCCGCTGGCGTCCTGGCCTACGGGATCGGCGACCTGCAGGAGGCCGGGGTGCTCCCGGGTCCCACCACCGCTCTCGCACCCATCGATGCGGCAGGCGCGGTGGCCCGCGGATGGGCGGGATTCCCCTTCGGCTGGGCGTTCGATCTCACCGGCATCCTCGACCCCACGAGTCCGGGCGCCGTCATCCTGCAGGCGACCATCGGCTTCACCGCCCGCATGAGTTGGCTCCAAGTGATCGCCTGGGTGCTCTACGTTGCGGTCGTCGGCACGGTGTTTCTTGTCGGCGCGTTCCCCGCACGCCCGCGTCCCGCGGCGACCCCGACGGATGCTGCCGACTCGAGCCTTCTTTCGTCCGCAGTCAGTCCCCACAGCAAGGAGACCCATGAACACCCTCTCTCGTAGTCTGGCGCTGGTCGCCGTGACCGCAGCCGGTTCGCTCGTGCTCGCCGGATGCGTCGCACGGGCCGACCAGGCAGGCGGCGACGCGATCACCGTCACCTCGACGGAGGAGTCCTGCGAGATCTCCTCGGCCAGTGCGGCCAGCGGCACGCTGAACTTCGCGGTGACGAACGCCGGGTCGGAAACCACCGAGTTCTACCTGCTCGCCAGTGACGGACTCCGGATCGTCGGGGAGGTCGAGAACATCGCGCCCGGTGCGTCCCGGACGCTCACCGTTCTCACCCAGCCCGGCGATTACTACACGCTGTGCAAGCCCGGAATGATCGGCGACGGTGTCGGCCGAGCAGCATTCACGGTGACCGGAGATTCCGTGGCGGTGGATGGCGAGGATGCTGAGCTCAAGCAGCAGGCGGTCGATCTCTACGCGGCATTCGTGAAAGACCAGGTCGGTCAGCTCGTGCCGGCTGTCGACGAGTTCGTCGCTGCCTATGTGGCGGGCGACGACGAGACAGCGAAGCAGATGTTCCCGCAGGTCCGTGCGTATTACGAGCGCATTGAGCCGGTTGCCGAGGCGCTCGGCGACTTGGACCCGCGTATCGACTACCGGGAGGTCGACGCGGTCGCGGAGGGGCTCGACTGGACGGGGTTCCACCGCATCGAGAAGGATCTCTGGGTGCCAGCATCCGATGCTCTCAACTCCGATGGTGTGACTCCGGCATGGCAGGACTGGGAGCCATCGACGCCCGAGCAGAGGGCGGAATTCGGTGACCTGCTGATCGCCGATGTGCAGGAGCTGTACGACTATGTGCACGGCGACGAGTTCATCGACGCGCTTGAGTCGCAGGGCATCGCGGGCATCTCCAACGGCGCCATCGCACTGCTCGATGAGGTGGCGACCGGCAAGATCAGCGGCGAGGAGGACTGGTGGTCGGGAACCGATCTGTACGACTTCGCCGCCAACGTCGAGGGGTCGAAGATGGCGTTTTCGCTCGTGCGTGACTTCGCCGTCTCAAGTGGCCCCGACGGTGAGCAACTCGTCGCCCAGATCGACGAGGGTTACGCGCAGCTGGAAGCGGAGCTGGCAACCTTCGGGTCGCTGCAGGACGGCTTCGTCTCCTACAGCACCCTGACGGATGCCGACACCCGTGCTCTCTCGGATCGCATCAACGCCCTAGCCGAGCCGCTGTCGCAGCTCACGGTGACCGTGCTGCAATGAGCGAAGAACCGGCATCCGAAACGCCGCGGGCGGGCCTGAGCAGGCGAGGTCTGCTGGGGCTCGCGCTCGGCGCTGGTGCGGCGGGCGTCGCGGTTGGTGCCGGAGCGGCATCGGCCATCGCGCTGACGCGGCCGGATGCCGCGTCAGTCGCCGACACCCACCAGTTCTATGGCGCCCACCCGGCGGGCATCACCACCGACGTGCAAGACCACCTGCACTTTGCTGCGTTCGACGTGATGGAGGGCGCTTCACGGCAAGATCTCGTCGAACTCCTGCAGGACTGGAGTTACGCGGCGGCACGCATGATGCTCGGTTTGGAAGTCAGCGCGACCGGTGCTGTCGGCGGTTCGCCCGAAGCTCCGCCCGACGATACGGGCGAGGCGCTCGGACTTCCCGCCAGCAACCTCACGATCACGATCGGCTTCGGCCCAACGCTGTTCAGCACGGCCGAGGGGGTCGATCGTTTCGGTCTGGCGTCACAGGCGCCGGGCTCGCTCGCCGCGCTCCCTCCGTTCCTCGGCGACGACCTCGACCCCGGTCACACCGGGGGAGACCTGTGCATTCAGGCGTGCGCCGATGATCCGCAGGTGGCGGTACATGCCGTGCGCAACCTCAGTCGCATCGCTTTCGGGCGCGCGCGGCTTCGGTGGTCGCAGCTCGGGTACGGGCGAACCTCACGCACATCGGCGACAAGCAAGACTCCCCGGAATCTTTTCGGCTTCAAGGACGGCACCGCCAACATCCTCGCGGATGACACGGCAGCCCTCGACGAGCACGTGTGGGTGTCCGCCGACGACGGACCGACATGGCTCGCCGGGGGCTCCTATCTCGTGGCGCGCAAGATCGCCATGAAGATCGAGACGTGGGATCGCGTGCGCCTGGCGGAGCAGGAGCGCGTCACGGGGCGCGCGAAGGGAACCGGGGCTCCGCTCAGCGGCGGTGACGAATTCGCGGCGCCCGACTTTGCGGCATCCGGCGCGGCGGGGCTCGCGATCGATCCGCGTTCGCACGTCTCCCGGGCCCATCCGGCAAACAACGGCGGGATCCGGATGCTGCGCCGCGGATACAACTACGTCGACGGCAATACGGCGCTGGGACGCCTCGATGCCGGACTGTTCTTCCTCGGCTACGTGCGCTCGCCGGATCGATTCATCACGGTGCAGCGCTCGGTGGCGACAGATCTGATGATGGAGTACGTCACGACCGTGGGCTCGGGCATCTGGGCAGTGCCTCCAGCGCCGAGTGAGGGATCTTTCGTCGGCGCGGGGCTGTTCTCCTAGCGGCGAATGCTGCCTGTGTGGGGAGGGCTGGAGTAGTCTCGGGCGTCGATGACGCTTACCGATGACGCCCGCGAGCGGGACGCGGCGATTCCCGATCTCGACTGGCGGGTCTTTCCCGCCGGCACTGTGCGTGACCACTTCTCTGCGCCGAGCGGGAGGCTCGCGCGGGTGAGTCTCGGAAGCGGCGCACGCGGTCGTGTCGTGCTCTTCCCGGGTGTGACGGGGTCCAAAGAGGACTTCACCCTCATGTTGCCGCTGCTCGCTGAGGCCGGCTACCGCGCGGAGGCTTACGATCTCGCCGGGCAGTATGAGTCACGGGATGCCGGTCCCGAGAACCTCGATCCGCCCCGCGCCCGCTACGACTATCCGCTGTTCATCAATGACCTGACCGCCGTCCTCGAGAGCGGGCCGCGAGCGCACGTCCTCGGGTATTCGTTCGCGGGACTCGTGTCGCAGTTGATCGTCGCTGCGCGGCCGGAGCTGTTTTCCTCGCTCACGCTGTTGTCGACGCCGCCGGCGACCGGACAAGTGTTCCGGGGGGTGAAGCGGATCGGCCGCTTCAGCAGTCTCGCGGGCCCGCGAAGCGGCGCATCCCTCATGCTGTGGGGCATCCGTAACAACTTGAACCGGGTCCCCCCGCAACGCATCGCCTTCGTTCGTGAGCGATTCGCCCTGACGCGGCGAGAGAGCGTCGACGACATCGTCGGGCTCATGATGCGGATGCCGGACGTCGCCGATGCGGTGCGCGCAGCATCCGTGCCGACCCTCGTCGCGACGGGCGCGCATGACCTCTGGCCGACCGAGCAGTATTTGTCATACGCGCAGCGCATCGGCGCGCAGGTGGCGGTCTACGAGACGGGTCATAGCCCGTGCGAAACGGCGCCGCATCAGCTGGTGCGCGACATGCTCGCGATGTTCGCCGAGATAGACGGCCCCATGGATCGGTGAGGTCTCGAGGTCGGCGGGAATAGATTCGACGCGGTCGCGTTACACGAGATACATTCACTTGCATAGATCGGCCGCACACCCCGCGACCGGGAGCGGAGAGCACGATGAGCCAGATGCAGTTCGGGATCTTCACCGTCAGCGACATCACGGAAGACCCCACGACAGGTCACACCCCCAGCGAGGCCGAGCGGATCCGCGCGACGCTGCAGATCGCCAAGCACGCCGAGGAGGTGGGGCTGGATGTCTTCGCCCTCGGCGAGCATCACAACCCGCCGTTCTGGTCGTCCTCGCCGACGACGACGCTCGCCTACATCGCAGGCCAAACCGAGCGCATTCTGCTCTCGACCGCCACGACACTCATCACCACCAACGACCCCGTGAAGATCGCCGAAGACTATGCGATGCTTCAGCACGTCTCGGGCGGACGGGCGGACCTCATCCTCGGACGCGGTAACACCGGCCCCGTGTACCCCTGGTTCGGCAAGGACATCCGTCAGGGTCTGAACCTCGCGGTCGAGAACTACGCCCTGCTCCACCGGCTGTGGCGCGAGGATGTCGTCGACTGGGAGGGGAAGTTCCGCACGCCGCTGCAGGGTTTCACCTCGACGCCGCGCCCGCTCGATGGCGTGCCGCCCTTCGTCTGGCACGGCTCGATCCGCACTCCCGAAATCGCCGAGCAGGCCGCCTACTACGGCGACGGGTTCTTCGCGAATAACATCTTCTGGCCCAAGGAGCACTTCCAGCGGCTGGTCGCGCTCTACCGTGAGCGGTTCGAACACTACGGACACGGCACCCAGGAGCAGGCGATCGTCGGGCTCGGTGGGCAGGTGTACATGCACCGCAACTCTCAGGAGGCGGTCCGCGAGTTCCGCCCGTACTTCGACAACGCGCCGGTCTACGGCAATGGACCGAGCCTGGAGGACTTCACCGAGATGACGCCGCTGACGGTGGGTTCGCCGCAGCAGGTCATCGATCGGTACGCGGCGATGCGGGAGCATTTCGGTGACTACCAGCGCCAGATGTTCCTGATCGACCACGCGGGTCTGCCCCTCAAGGCCGTCCTCGAGCAACTCGACATCCTCGGCGGTGAGGTCGTACCGGTGCTCCGCAAGGAGCTCGCGAAGGATCGCCCGGAAGGCGTCGCCGATGCTCCGACCCACGAGAGTCTTGTGGCAGCTGCGGGCGGACCGCGCGAAGCCCGGCCCCGGCCCAACCGTGGCGACAACGTCACCGGCGGTTCCCCGTACCGTGACAGCGCGCCGCTGGCGGGTGCCGCATTCGGTGCCGCAGCGACACGTCAGGGGGCGTGAGATGACCACACGCCGCATCGCGGTCGTCACCGCGGGGCTCTCGAACCCGTCATCCACGAGGCTGCTCGCTGACAGGCTGGCGGAGGCTGTTCGTGCACAGCTGGCCGAACGCGAGATCGAGGTCGGGGTGGATGTGATCGAGCTGCGTGAGCACGCTCATGCGATCACCGACAATCTCCTCACCGGGTTCGCCCGCCCCGAGCTTGCTGAGGCGATCGAGACCGTGACCTCGGCCGACGCCCTCATCGCCGTCACGCCGATCTTCACGACCAGCTACTCCGGTCTGTTCAAGTCGTTCGTCGACATCCTGGACCCGGACTCGTTGCGGGGGATGCCGGTGCTGCTGGCAGCCACCGGCGGGTCACCACGGCACTCGTTGGCACTCGAGTACGCGATGCGCCCGCTGTTCACCTACCTGCACGCCAACCCGGTCTCGACATCCGTGTTCGCGGCCTCGGAGGACTGGGCCGGCGGCGAGGGAGCATCGTCGCTGCGTTCGCGCACCGAGCGCGCCGCGGGAGAGCTCGCGGATGCCGTCGCTCGTCGGGGCGCGACAGTCGCTGAGGACCCGTTCGACCCGGCGACCTACCTCGGCGAGGGCCGCTCGTTCGAGAGCCTGCTGGGCGGACTCACCGCCGACTGAATCACAGCAGCATAGTGCCCCCGGCCGCACCCGACGACCGGGGGCACTATGTGGTTATTGTCAGGCGCGTGCGCCGCTGGCCAGGACGCCGCTGGCCTCGGTGTCGTCGGCAGCTCCCGCAGCCTCGACAGTCGCGGCGCTCGGGCGGCGGCCGATGCGCTTGAGGCCGATGACCGCGACAGCGGTGATCACGGCGCCGATCGCAATGGACAGCAAGAACCACAGGATGTTCCCGATGGCGAAGAGTACGAATACTCCGCCGTGGGGCGCCTGCGAGGTGACCCCGAAGGCCATGGAGAGGGCGCCGGTGACGGCGCCACCGAGCATGGACGCGGGGATGACGCGCAGTGGGTCGGCTGCGGCGAAGGGGATCGCACCCTCCGAGATGAAGGATGCACCCAGCAGCCACGCCGCGACGCCGTTCTCGCGCTCCACAGGAGTGAACTGCTTGCGGGCAAGCACCGTCGATGCGAGCGCGAGTCCGAGTGGCGGAACCATGCCCGACGCCATGACGGCAGCCATGATCTCCAGCGGCACCTGGTTCGCCAGTGACGCGGCCCCGAGGCCCGCGACCGCGAAGGAGTACGCGACCTTGTTGACGGGCCCGCCGAGGTCGAAGCACATCATGAGGCCGAGGATGACGCCCAGCAGCACGATTCCGACGCCGGTCAGGCTGTTCAGCCAATCGGTCAGTGTCGTCATGAGCCAGGCGATCGGCCCGCCCAGGAACAGGATCATGGCTCCGGATGCGGCGATCGATGCCAACAGCGGAATGATGACGACCGGCATCAGCCCACGCAGCCAGCGGGGCGCCGGGATGCGGGTGAGCGAGGCTGCGACGAGGCCAGCGAGGAGGCCGCCGACGATGCCGCCGAGGAAGCCGGCGTTCATCATGACGGCGATCGTGCCGACCACGAACCCCGGCGCGATGCCGGGCCGGTCGGCCATCGCGTAGGCGATGAATCCTGCAAGGGCCGGCACGAGGAAGCCCATGGAAGCCGCACCGATGACAAACGCGACGGCGCCGATGTAGGTCCAGAAGCCGCCGTCGGGAAGGTTCCACAGGGATGACGAAGCGACGATGTCGCCGGCCGTCGCATTGATGTCGTATCCCGCGAGGCCAAAGCCGATGGCGATGAGCAGACCACCGCCAGCGACGAAGGGGATCATGTAGCTGACGCCGGTGAGAAGCCAGCGTTGCAGCTTGCGCCCGGCGTGTTCGCTGGCGGTGTCGGTTGTCGCCGTCGTGGTCTCGGTACCCGCGACCCGCGCAGCATCCGGGTTTGCGGCCGCGGCCAACGCCTCGTCGATCATGGCGCCAGGAGCTTCGACTCCACGCTTGACGGGGCCTTGAACGACCGGCTTGCCGGCGAAGCGTGCCCGATCGCGAACATCCACGTCCACCGCGAAGATCACGGCGTCGGCTGCGGCGATGACGGCGGGATCGAGCGCGGTCGATCCGCTCGATCCCTGCGTCTCGACCTCGAGGCGGATGCCGCGCTTCTTCGCTTCGGCGACAAGGGCGTCGGCTGCCATGTAGGTGTGGGCGATGCCGGTCGGGCAGGCGGTGACAGCGACGAGTACTCGCTGATCCGAGGCCGTCGGTGCCGCGGTGCTCGCAGCCGGGGCTGGAGCGATCGCCTCGTCGATCAGGGCGACAACCTCCGGCGCCGAGGTGGCGGCGCGCAACGAGTCGACGAACTCCTCTCGCACCAGCGCGCGGGCGATCGTGGAGAGGATCGCGAGATGGTCGGTGTCGGCACCGACCGGCGCGGCGATGAAGAACACCAGATCACTCGGGTCGTCGTCACCGAAGTCCACGGGGTCGGACAAGCGGGCGAAGGCGAGCGTGGGCTCTGTCACGGCGGCTGTGCGGCAGTGGGGAATGGCGATTCCACCGGGCATCCCCGTCGAGGTCTGCGCCTCGCGGGCGTGGGCGTCTGCCGCAAGCGCGTGCGCATCCGTTGTGCGACCCGCGCCGGCGACGATGGTGCTGAGGGCATCGATGACGTCCCCGGATGTCGCGCCCAACGCGACATCGAGAGCGACAAGCTCCGGGGTGATGATGGACATGTTCTCTCCTTTGATGAACGTCACGGTGCTGTGACCGTGGCGGGCAGGTGGATCTCGGTGACCGTGACCTGGTCAGGGCGGGTGTCTGTGGGGCGCGGGATGGTAGTCCCGGGCAGGGAGACGGCGGCCGAGCCGTACGCCACGGCGCGTGCGAGCCGCGCAGCGGGCGAGAGCCCCTCCGTGTCGGCGATGAGGTAGCCCGCCAGCGACGAGTCGCCGGCGCCGACCGTGCTGCGGGCGATCACTGGTCGGTGGGTGGCGTGCCAGGCGCCATCGGCGGAGGCGAGGACCGCGCCCGCGGCGCCGAGCGTTGCCAGCACGGCGACGATTCCGTCGGTCCGCAGTGCTGCGCTCGCGCTCGCCACGGCTTCCGGTGTTCCGAGAGCAGCGGGGTCCGATCCGGTCAACTCCGCGAGTTCCTCGATGTTGGGTTTGATCAGATCGATCCGCACGCCCGCGGTGCGCAGCGCTGCAAGCGGCGCACCCGAGGTGTCGACCGCGATGCGGATGTCGGGCGCGGCGATCCGCGCCGTCCGTGCCAGATCGGCGAGCAGTTCGACATCGGCACCCGGGGGGAGCGAACCGGCAAGAACCAGCCAGCTCGCCCGGGTTGCCTCGGCGGCCACGACATCGTGAAGGGCTGCCACGGCGGCGGCGCCCAGCGGTGAACCGGGTTCGTTGATCTTCGTGGTCGTGCCGTCGGGCTCGGCCAGCGAGATATTGGTGCGCACGGTGGCGCCCGGATCCACGGTGACAACTGCCAGTCCGCTCTCGACGAGTTCGCGCACGTACGGATCGTGGTAGTCGGCCCGCACGATCGCCCGTGTCGGTATGGATGCGTGAGCCAACGCCCGCGAGACGTTCACGCCCTTTCCGGCTGCCTGCGAGGTGACACCGCTCGCGCGAAGGACAGCGTCGCGCTCGAGTCGGGAGGGAAGTTGGATGGTGCGATCAACGCTCGGGTTGATCGTGACGGTGACGATCATGCTCGCACCAGATCCACGTCGGCGGCCCGCAGCGCTTCGCTCAGGTCGGCATCCGGTTCGCCGTCGGTCACGAGGGCGTCGATGTCATCGAGGCCTCCGAAGCGCACGAGAGATTCTTCGCCGAGCTTCGATGCGTCGGCAACGACGATCACCCGCCGCGCCGAGGCTACAGCGGCTCGCTTGACCTCAGCCTCGGCTTCGTCAGGTGTGCTCAACCCGAACTGTGCGTGCACGGCATTGGTCCCGATGATCGCCACATCCGGCCGCAAGCCGGCGATCTGCTCGATGGCTCCCGCGCCGACCAGGGCGCCGGTCAGCGCCCGAAGTCGTCCGCCGATCACGCGCACGGCAGGGGTCGTCAGGTGGCTCAGCGTCGACGCGGTGATCACGGAGTTGGTGATGAGCGTGAGCGAGGCGTTGCCGTCTTCTCGAGCGGCCAGAAGCCGCGCGACGCGGGCTGCCGTTGAACCGGCATCAATGTGAACGGCCCCGCCGAGACCGCGGGGGATCAGATCGAGCGCCGCCGCGGCGATGCGTTCCTTGGCCTCGGTTGCGGTGGCTTCGCGGGCAGCCAGGCTCGGCTCTGCGGCGCTCGTTCGGCCCGCGGGGACGGCGCCGCCGTGTACGCGGAGGAGCACGCCGTCGGCCTGGAGCTGGTCGAGATCGCGGCGGATCGTCTCCTGTGCGACGCCGAACAGGGCTGACAGGGCGGTTACCGAGGCGCGACCCTCGTCGGTGACGATTCCAGCGATGCGCTGCTGGCGCTCCGTCGCGTACATGACTGTTCTCCCACCCGGGCGTCATCCCTGACGCCGAAATCTGTGTATGTGTGAGAGTAGCTGTGAGTGTGTTGGTTTACAAGAGTCGATCTGCATTTCGGGCGCGCCGTCCTGAGACCGCTGACGTGCTGCACTCGCCCGAGTGGAGCTGGGTGGCGACCGTGGGGTGTATCGAACCGGGGTGCGAGCTAGGCGGGAGCGTCTTCTGTGCCGGAAGAGCGGCTGTCTCGCGCAGATGAAAGCCGCGTGACGATCAGGTCGACGATCAGGCCCAACACGATCGCGACCCCGATGGAGATGAGGACGGCAACGACGGGTCCGCCCGGAACGAGCTGTCCGACGATCGCGCCGACGGCGGCCTGGTACACCGCCCACCCCGTGGCTGCCGCGGCAACGAGAACGAGATAGCGAGGAGCCGGAACCCGCGATGCACCAGCGGTCAGGTTCACCGCGAGCCGGGCGAACGGGATGAAACGGGCGGTGAAGACCACGGTTGCGCTCGATCGATGCAGGCGGCGGTGCGCCCACCCGATCGCGGCGCTCACTCTGCGGCCCCGCATCCACGCCCACCGGTCCAGCCCGACGCGGCGCCCGACGGCGTACACGATCATGTCGCCGAGGAAGGCCGCGAGCGCTGCCAGCAGCACGACACCCAGCAGTGGGGGCGAGCCGACGGTCACCGCGAGTGCGCCGAAGGCGGTCACGGCGACCTCTCCCGGGACGACCACGAGGAGGCTGTCGGCGAGGACGAGAGCGAACATGAGGGGAAGCGCCCAGGCGCTACCGGCAACGTGCGTCAGCACCTCATCGATCACACCTCTGAGGTAACACGCGAGGGTGAACGGAGACGGAACGGGGCACGTCCGGTGACGCGATGGCGTGCATCCGGTGAACTCTCGGCAACCGTGCCTGCCTCAGCGTGTTCGGCGATCCGACACGCGTCACCCTGGAGACGTGAGAGTCGCGGTATTGGCGGAATCGTTCCTCCCCCACATGAACGGAGTCACCGGCTCGGTGCTCCAGATCCTTCGTCATCTGGCAAACGAAGGGCACGACACCCTCGTCATCGCCCCCAGGGCCGGTGACGTCGAGGTGGATCTGCGCGGCGCTGATCTCTCCGGCGCTCGCACCACGATGCTCCGGTCAGTGCCATTGCCCTCGTACCCACAGGTTCGCGTCGTGTTCGCTCGCGCGGCGAAGCTTGCGGCGCACCTGCGCGAGTTCCAGCCCGATGTCATTCACCTGGCATCGCCGTTCGTGCTCGGCTGGCAAGGAACGGCTGCCGCCGACGCGCTCAAGGTTCCCGTTGTCGCGGTCTACCAGACTGATGTGGTCGCGTACGCCCAGAAGTACGGGCTTCCGGCTGCGACATCGATCGTGCAGTCGCACCTCACCCGACTGCACCGCCGTGCGACATTGACCCTGGTGCCGTCCTCGGCGAGCATGTCCCAGCTCGAAGGTCTCGGCATCGATCGCCTGCGCCGGTGGGGGCGGGGAGTGGATGCCGTGCGTTTTGCTCCCGAACATCGCAGTGCCAGCTGGCGGCAGCGGGTCGCCCCGGGTGAGGCGATCATCGGCTACGTCGGGCGGCTCGCCCCCGAGAAGCAGGTCGAAGACCTCGCCGCCCTGCACGATCTTCCGGGAACCCGGCTGGTCATCGTCGGTGATGGACCCTCGCGACCCGCGCTCGAGCGCGCCCTGCCGCGTGCTGTCTTTCTCGGACACCTCTCCGGCGATGCGCTGGGCGAGGCCATGGCCTCGTTCGACGTTTTCGTCCACCCCGGCGAAAGCGAAACGTTCGGCCAGACGATCCAGGAGGCGCTCGCGGCGGGAGTCCCGGTTGTCGCGACGGGAACAGGTGGACCGGTCGATCTCGTTCGTAGCAGCGTCGACGGATGGCTCTATCGGCCGGGAGACCTCGCCGACCTCCGTGCGCGGGTGGCAGACCTCGTCGGCGATGATGCCAAGCGGCGCGCGTTTGCGACCGCGGCGCGCGAGTCGGTGCGCGATCGCACCTGGGAGGCCCTGGGCCGCCAGCTCGTCGGCCACTACGCCGAGGCTCGGATGCTGCGCCCGATCGACGACTCCCTGTTCGCCCGCGCCGCGACGCGACCAGCAGCGCCGCCAGCGCCAGCGACCGAGGGGGCGCCCCGCTGGTCCCGTTTCGTTGCTCTCGGGGATTCTCTGACCGAGGGACTGTGCGACACCTCGCGGATGCCGAAGGGCCAGTACCGCGGGTGGGCCGACCGCCTCGCGGATCTGCTGGCCGGCGCCCGAGAGGCGAGACTTCCGGCGACCGCGGAGCCGTTCCGATATGCGAATCTTGCCGTGCGCAGCCGCAAGATCCGGGACCTCCTCGTCGAGCAACTACCGCGTGCGCTGGAGATGGAGCCGGATCTGGTGTCGGTCTTCATGGGCGCGAACGATCTGGTCAGCCGCGGCGCTGATCCTCTCACCCTGGCGAAGGGACTCGAGCGGGCTGTCGTGGAGTTGCGCTCCCGTGGCATCGACGTGCTGCTGGTGAGTATCGTGCTGCCCCGGCGCCGGGCCGCGATGATCTTCGCGCGACGTGTCGCGATCTACAACTCCGAGATTCGACGCATCGCCGCCGACACCGGCTGCATGCTGCTCGATCTTGAGGCCCAGCCGGCGATCAGTGACCTCGACATGTGGGCCGATGACAAGGTCCACTTCCGATCGAAGGGACACCGGTTCGTTGCCTACCGGGCCGCCGAAGCGCTGGGGGTGCCCTACGCTGACGAGCTCGCAAGCCTCGACTCGGCCTTCCATGACGATGACAGCCCGAACCCGCGCGGCTGGGTGCGTCGCGACGCCGTGCCCTGGCTGTGGCGACGGCTTCGTGGACGCACCGCCGGAGACGGCCTGAGCGCAAAGCACGCTGACTACGTCACGATCTCACGGCGATCGATCTCGACGACGCTGTCGCCGGTCACACCGGATTCCGCGCCTCGTCCGGTGCAGCAGTCGCCGGAGCTGCGGCCGGTCGACCCGGTGCGGCCAGCGTGGCCCTGATAGAATCGTTCGGGTTGCCTTACGGCATCCGCTCAACTTCACAGTGAGCTTCATGGAGCAGGCCGGCAGGAAGCTGGTCCCCTGTGGTGGGTTCCCCGTCGTCTTACGCCGGGTGGTCTTCTACTGGTGGCCAGCGCCGACGATTCACGCGGCTTAAGGCCGCACGCTCGATACTGCCTGTTCCTGCTCCTTCGCATGTGCTCGCGCACCACACGGGTGCGCGAGTCGAAACAAAGAAGGAGAGACCTCTTGGAAGGTCCTGAAATCACCGCCGCTGAAGCCGTTCTCGACAACGGCCGCTTCGGCACCCGTACCGTTCGGTTCGAGACCGGACGCCTCGCTCAGCAGGCCCAGGGCGCCGTTGCCGCCTACCTCGACGAGGAAACCATGCTGCTCTCGGCCACGAGCGCCGGAAAGCACCCTCGCGAGGGATTCGACTTCTTCCCCCTGACGGTGGATGTCGAAGAGCGCTCCTACGCCGCAGGCAAGATCCCCGGTTCGTTCTTCCGTCGCGAGGGTCGCCCCTCGACCGAGGCGATCCTGGTGTGCCGCCTCATCGACCGTCCGCTGCGCCCCTCGTTCGTTTCGGGGCTGCGCAACGAGGTCCAGATCGTCGTGACGGTGCTCTCGATCGCACCGGGCGAGTTCTATGACGCGCTCGCGATCAACGCAGCGTCCCTGTCTACCCAGATCTCCGGTCTACCGTTCTCAGGCCCGATCGCGGGTGTGCGCCTGGCGCTCATCCCCGGTCACGGCGAGCACGCCGACCAGTGGGTGGCGTTCCCGAAGGCCGAGCAGCTCGAGGATGCCGTCTTCGACCTGATCGTCGCCGGGCGTGTCCTGCCCGACGGTGACGTCGCGATCATGATGGTCGAGGCTGAAGCGACCGAGGGCAGCTGGAACCTCATCAAGGGCGGCGCCACCAAGCCCAGCGAAGAGGTCGTTGCACAGGGTCTCGAGGCCGCCAAGCCCTTCATCAAGGAGCTCGTCGCCGCGCAGAACGTCGTCGCGAACACCGCCGCCAAGGAGATCCAGCCCTACCCGGTCTTCCCCGCCTACGCCGACGAGACCTACGACTTCGTCGCCGGTCGCGCGTACGACAAGCTCGTCCCTATCTACCAGATCGCCGACAAGGTCGAGCGTCAGAACGCCGACGACGAGCTCAAGGATGCCGTCAAGGCAGAGCTGGTCGCAGCCGTTGATGCTGGCGAGCTGCCCGAGACGGCGCTGGGTGAGTTCTCGGCAGCGTACAAGTCGGTGACGAAGAAGATCGTCCGCGGTCGCATCCTCACCGAGGGCGTACGCATCGACGGTCGTGGACTTGCCGACATCCGTCCGCTGGATGCCGAGGTCCAGGTGATCCCGCGCGTGCACGGTTCGGCGATCTTCCAGCGCGGTGAGACCCAGATCCTGGGCGTCACGACGCTGAACATGCTCAAGATGGAGCAGCAGATCGATTCGCTCTCGCCCACGACGAGCAAGCGGTACATGCACCACTACAACTTCCCGCCCTACTCGACCGGTGAGACCGGCCGGGTTGGTAGCCCGAAGCGACGTGAGATCGGCCACGGCTTCCTGGCCGAGCGCGCGCTCGTGCCGGTGCTGCCGCCGCGCGAGGAGTTCCCCTACGCCATCCGCCAGGTTTCCGAGGCCCTCGGCTCGAACGGATCGACCTCGATGGGCTCGGTGTGTGCCTCGACGCTCTCGCTCCTGAACGCGGGCGTGCCGCTTCGTGCACCCGTCGCCGGTATCGCGATGGGCCTGGTCTCGGACGAGGTTGACGGTCAGACCCGCTACGCGGCGCTGACCGACATCCTGGGTGCTGAAGATGCACTGGGCGATATGGACTTCAAGGTTGCCGGCACGAGCGAGTTCGTCACGGCGATCCAGCTGGACACGAAGCTCGACGGCATCCCGTCGTCGGTGTTGTCGGCAGCTCTCACGCAGGCCAAGGAAGCGCGTCTGACGATCCTGAACGTCATCAATGCCGCTATCGACGGCCCCGACGAGATGGCGCCGACCGCTCCGCGCGTGATCAGCGTGCAGATCCCGGTCGACAAGATCGGTGAGCTCATCGGTCCCAAGGGAAAGACGATCAACGCGATCCAGGATGCGACCGGCGCCGACATCTCCATCGAGGAGGACGGCACCGTCTACATCGGCGCAACCGACGGTCCGTCGGCCGAGGCCGCCCGCGCCCAGGTCAACGCGATCGCCAACCCCACCAACCCGGAGGTCGGCGAGCAGTTCCTCGGAACCGTCGTGAAGATCGCAACGTTCGGTGCGTTCGTCTCCCTGCTCCCCGGCAAGGATGGCCTGCTGCACATCAGCGAGGTCCGCAAGCTCGCCGGCGGCAAGCGTGTCGAGAACGTCGACGACGTCCTCTCGGTCGGGCAGAAGCTGCTGGTCAAGATCACCAAGATCGACGACCGCGGCAAGCTCTCGCTCGAGCCCGTCATCGACGAGCCCGCCGACCAGGAGGGCCGCGCTGCGGCGAACGAGGGTCCGGAGGCTCCGGCCGAAGGCTGAGCCTGGTTTTGAGAACGCCCGTCCCCGAGGGGGCGGGCGTTTTCGCATTCGGGCGTGATCGAAGCGTTATGTAATATTCACGCCTGTGTCGCCTGGCGCCGCCGCGCCGCCGCTGTTACGCCGTACCCTCGAAACACGCGCCGGGGAGCGCGCCGGTATCCGTGACTCACCACCACGGACACCGTGAAAAGGGGGTGAGGGAATGGCTGTTTTCGGCGTCGGTGCCGCAGCAACGGCAGGAGCCGGAGCGGTGAACCCCGCTCATCCCTCCGCCCCGATTCCCGTCCTGGGTCAGCCGCTCGGGTCGAACGTGCGCGTCGATCTCGGCGAGACCGGGATATCGGTGTTCCCCCTGATCCTCGGTGGCGGTGAGTTCGGCTGGACAGTGGACGCAGCCACCAGCCACGAGATCCTCGACACCTATGTGCGTGCCGGCGGCAACGCCATCCACACGGCCGACAGCTTCTCGGGCGGCCGCAGCGAACACATCATCGGCAGATGGATGGCAGACCGCGGCATCCGCGATGACATCGTGCTGGCCGTGCGCGTCGGTGCCCATCCCGATCACCCGGGGCTCGGCCCTGTCGACCTCGTGCGGGCCGCTGAGGCCTCGCTCACGCGCCTGGGTACTGACCGCATTGATGTCCTCTACCTCGACGCTCGGGCAGACACGACCACTGCTGTGGAGGAGACGCTCGCCACCGCTGAGTGGCTCATCAGCGCGGGCAAGGTCCGCGCGATCGGGGCGATCGGGTATCAGGCTGCGCAGCTCGTGGAAGCTCGAATCCTGTGCTCTGCCGGCTATCCGCGGATCTCGGTTCTGGACGTTCCCTTCAACGTGCTGCGGCGGCACGAGTTCGACAGCGATCTGCGCCTGGTGGCCAGCGCGCAGTCGATGGCGGTGACGCCCTCCCACGCCCTTGAGCACGGATTCTTGTCGGGTCTGCACCGCGACCGTCTTAACGGACCGCTGTCGGTTCGAGCGAAGCAGATCACAGCAAACGTCAACCGGCGGGGTACCCGCACCCTGAAGGCTCTCGATGCGATTGCTGCCGAGCTGGGTGTCACCAACGCGTCGGTCGCCGTTGCCTGGCTCCTTGCGCAGCGCATCATCACGGCCCCGATCATCAACGCGTTCGCCCCGTACCAGGTCGACGAGCTCGTGCAGGGCGTGGGTGTGCGGCTCACGCGAGCCCAGCTGGCCGATATCGCCCGAGCAGCAGACTGAAACCTCCCGCCCGGGGCCGAGAGGTTAGGGTAGGACTGTTCCGAGCACGTCGAGGAAGCGGCCCCGTGACCCACTACATCTATCTCGTTCGCCACGGTGAGCATCTGGATGCCGAGCATGGCCTGATCGACGGACCCCTCTCCCCGCGCGGCAAGCGCCAGGCAGCTTTCTTGGCCGACCGCCTTTCGGGGATCCCCTTCAACGCGCTCTGGCACTCCCCGCTCGATCGTGCCGCCGAGACAGCGCGGGCAATCGCCGAGCGGATGCCGGCCCTCACCCCGACGCCGTCGGCGCTGCTGTTCGACTGCGTACCCACGGGCATGGTCGAGGAGACTCCGGCTGTGTTCGAGCCGTTCTTCGGAGCGGTCACCGAGGAAGAGGTCGAAGCGGGTCGCGCGCAGATGGCCGATGCCGTCAACGCCTTCCTCGTGCGTAAATCCGGCGAGGTCCACGAACTGCTCGTGACCCACAACTTCGTCATCGGCTGGTTCGTTCGCGAGGTCCTGCAGGCCCCCGAGTGGAAGTGGATGACGCTCAATCAGGCGAACTGTGGTTTGACGGTCCTGGCACAGAAGCAGGGGAGACCGTGGACGCTCCTGTCCCACAACGACCTCGCCCATATTCCTGTCGAAGACCGCACCGGGCTTCCCGAGGCCTACGCGTTCTGAGCGTGCGCTGCGCGGCCGGACGCCGCGGATAGGCTGGAACCCATGACCACACGCGTCGCCATCGTCGGTGCCACGGGCAAGCTCGGCGGAATCATCCGCGATGTCGTTGCTGCTGAGCCCGGATTCGAGATCCATGCTGAGCTCGACTCGCGGTCAGCGATGTCAGCGCTTGACGGCGCCGATCTCGTCGTGGACGCAACGATTCCCGCCGTGTCGATCGACGTGGTGCGCGCTGCAGCGCAGCGGGGGATCGACATCATCGTCGGGACGTCGGGGTGGTCGGCCGAACGTATCGCGCGGGTCCGGCCCGAGATCCAACAGGCTGGCATCAGGGCGGTATTCATTCCGAACTTCTCGCTCGGATCCGTGATCGGTTCAGCGCTCTCTGCCGCCGCTGCTCCCTTCTTCCCATCGATCGAGATCATCGAAGCGCACCGCGAAACCAAGATCGACTCGCCTTCCGGAACCGCTGTGCGTACCGCTGAGCTGATCTCTGCGGCCCGTGCAGATGCAGGCCCAGTGGCCGCTCCCCATGTCGACCAGCGCGCACGAGGTCAGCAGGTTGCGAGCGTTCCCATTCATTCCCTCAGGCGGCCTGGAGTGGTTGCGAGCCAGGATGTCGTGCTCTCGGGGCCGGGGGAGACGCTCACCCTCACCCACGACACCATTGACCCTGCAGCCGCCTATGCGCCAGGCATCCGGCTCGTGCTCAGAGCTGTCGCCGGCCGCGTGGCCGGTGTCGAGCCGGGCAGTGTCGTCATCGGGCTTGACACCTTCCTTGACATCGGCATCCGCCTGCCGTCGTTTGCCGACCAGGCCCCTGTGGACGAGGGCGGCGTGCCGGGGCAGGTAGCCCGCGCCACCGGCGCATGAGTTCGCGCATCGCCGTCGGAGTGATGGCGGCGCTTCTGCTGCTGTACATCGTGCTGGTGGCCCAGCGGGCCTGGCTCTTGCTCATCAGCGGCGACCCGGTCGGCGTGGCGATGGGGGCGGTGCTGGTCGTCTTGCCGGTGATCGCGGTCTGGGCGCTGTGGCGCGAGCTGTGGTTCGGCGTGCGCGCCGAACAACTCGGTCGACGCCTTGAAGCGGAGGGGGAGGTACCGGATGATCTGGTCGCGGTGCGCCCCAGCGGGCGGGTCATGCGCGCGGACGGGGATGCGCTGTTTCCGCGCTTCAAAGCGGAAGTCGAAAGCGCACCCGAGGACTGGCGGGCCTGGTATCGACTCGGGATTGTCTACGACGCGGCCGGAGACCGACGTCGTGCGCGGGCGGCAGTGCGAACTGCCATCCGGCTCGAGCGCGGGCAGGGTCCGCAGAACTGACGAGAGCGGTCAGCGCCGGCCAATGGCAGCCCGTACCGCTTCTTCCGCGCTCTCGTGCATCCATGAGAAGCCGGACGCGGCCAGCACCTCGGGGATGACGTAGGCGTCGGTCGTCAAGAGCGAGTCGGTAGGGTCTGTCCCCAGCACGAGCTTCAGGCCCCACTCGGGCGCGCGCAGCAGGTACGGGCGGTTCAGTTCCCGTGCCAGAGCGAACCCGATGTCATTCGCCGTCGCGCGCGTCGGGCCGGACAGGTTCACGGGCCCCGTCGTGCCGATGTCGATGATGTGTCGGATCGCGCGAACCTCGTCATCCAGCGAGATCCACGGCCACACCTGCGTGCCTCGTCCCAGGGGACCGCTGAGCCCGAGTTTCGTCAGCAGGATGAGGGGCTTGAGTACACCATCGCGGTGGATGATCGGCGCAGTTCGCAGCGTCGCTACGCGAGCGTGATCCCCGGCGCCGTACGCGGCGCTCTCCCATTCGCCGCACAGATCTGCGAGGAATCCGTCCCCGCGCGGGGCGTCCTCGGCGATCGGGCCGCCAGGATGCGTGCCGTAGTAGCCGACGGCGGAGGCCGACACGAAGTGCGGGGCGTTCTCGCCCAGCTCCCGAACGGCACGTGCCAGGGCCCGCGTGGGCGTGACCCGCGACCACAGCAGTGTGTGCTTGTAGGACGAGCTCCACGGGAATCGGCCGATGCTCGCCCCGTTCAAACCGATGACCGCGTCTGCGCCGTCCAGCACTGCCGGGTCGAGCACGTCGGAGTCGACGAGCCACGGTACCTCGTCAGCACCCGGATCGGGGGTGCGGACGAGGGTCGTCACGCGGACACCGTCGGCCCGCAGACTCTCGGCGAGCGCCCGGCCGATGAGGCCGGACGCTCCGCCGATGACGACGTGTCGCAGAGCGGACTCAGGCAAGCGTCGCCTCGAGGGTGATCTCGATTCCCGCGAGGGCTGCCGAGACGGGGCATCCGGCCTTCGCGGCGTTCGCGATGCGGTCGAAGTCTTCCTGCGACAGGCCCGGCACGGATGCGTGCACGTTGAGGTGGCTTCCGGTGATTCCGGTGCCCGGGATGAAGGTGACAGCTGCCGAGCAGCGCACTGACTCGGGTGGCGTGCCGTTCTGGGTGAGCTCGTGCGAGAACGCCATGCTGAAGCAGGAAGCGTGAGCTGCCGCGATGAGTTCCTCGGGCGTGGTGACTGTCGAGGAGCCTTCGCTACGAGCCTTCCAGTTGACATCGAACGTGCCGAGGTGGGAACTGTCGAACGTCACTTTTCCCGACCCATCGGTCAGGCTGCCGTTCCAGACGGTGGTGGCTTCGCTCGTCACGGACATGGGGACCTCCCTGGTCGTCATGCACCCGGAGTGGGCGCTTCCGCGGTCAGCCTAATGGCGTTTCGCGGGGGAGGGCAGGCTCGTGGCAAAACCCGCGGCGCCGGCCGGAGGCATCGGTCAGGCAGCGCCCGCGGGGCGCCGGCCGAGAACCCCTGCTCGCTGCAGCACGAGGTAGAGCTGGCATCCCAGGCACAGCCCGAACACGGCGTTAAGGAAGGCTGCGACGAACGCTGCAGCGGCGGCGGCAGGGACTCCCCAGGGAACGCCGACGAGGAACAGAAGGATGCCGATCGCGGTGACGAACAGTCCCACCCCCTGGGCGAAGCGCGGCGGGCGCGGGTCTTCGAGCTCGCTGGGCGGAGCCAGACGGGGCTGGATGAGGCCGCGATACAGGGCGCCCCACGGGGCGGTGCGCGGCGCCACGACGCCCCACAGGAACAGCAGGGCGATCACGACCAGCAGCACGAAGGCCGCGATACTGGCGCCGATAAGTCCCAGGAACACGTCGATGAGCAGCAGGACGGATGTGATTGCGGCGGCGAACCGCGGACCCCGGGGGTCGATGCCGCGGGCTTTGTCAGACATGGGCGCTCTCCGTCGTCAGTCGCTGAAGCTCGAGCTCGAGTACGTGGCGGTTGGGCACTCCGCCGAATCGGGTCTGCACTGCGCCGTTACGGTCGAGCACGAGGGTTGTGGGGGTCTGCAGCACATTGAAATGGCGCGCGATGTCGGGGCGGTGGGTGAGGTCGACATCCAGGTGAAGAACCCCGGGACGCGACGCGGCGATCTCGCCGAGCGTCCGGTGAACGCCGGGGCATCTGCTGCACATCTCCGTGCTGAACTGCAGCAGGGTTGCCGCGTCCCCCAGCCGGTCCGCGCCGAGGCGTGCGGGTTCGACGATCTCATGGTTGACATCACGCCGGGCGCGTCCCTGACGGGCACGCAGCAGGATGCCGATCACGGCGCTGACCGCGACCAGAACGGCGATGCCGATGAGAGCAGAGACGGGTTCCACGGCATCCCACACTAAGCGACCTGGGCCGGGGAGGGGCGCACGTGACGGACTGTGACACGACGGCGGGCAGAGCGCCGGCTGCAGGAGGCAGGACGCGCCCGGTGCGCACCGGGCCGCGCGAGGTTGCGCGAGTAGGGTGTGAGCCGTGACCGACATCGAGTTTCGCAGCGACGTAACAGTCGAGCTTGTCCGAGCCAGTGCCGCAGATTCTGACGTTCTGTTCGCGGCGCGGGTATCAACCCTGGGTGAGCAGACCCTCGGCGACGCGGCAGCGGGGGTTGAAGCATCCGATCGCGACCGTGGGTTGATCAACTACCTGATGCGCGACCGGCACGGTTCCCCGTTCGAGCACAACTCGATGACCTTCTACGTGCAGGCGCCGATCTTCGTCTTCCGTGAGTTCATGCGCCACCGCATCGCCTCCTATAACGAGGAATCGGGTCGGTACCGGGAGTTGCGTCCGGTGTTCTACGTTCCCGCTCCCGAGCGCAAGCTCGTGCAGGTTGGAAAACCTGGCGCCTACGACTTCATCGACGGCACCCCCGAGCAGACCGAGATCGTCGACGAGGCGACACGCGAGGCGTCAGCGCACGCGTTCGCGGCGTATCAACGGATGTTGGATGCGGGCGTTGCCCGCGAGGTTGCGCGCATCGTGCTGCCGCTGAACACCTACTCGTCGATGTACGTCACGATGAACGCCCGGTCGCTCATGAACTTCTTGTCGCTGCGGACCAAGGTCGAAGGCTCTCACTTCCCCTCGTTCCCGCAGCGCGAGATCGAGATGTGCGCCGAGAAGATGGAAGACCTGTGGGCGACGCTGATGCCGATGACACACGCGGCCTTTGCAGCCAACGGCCGCGTCGCTCCGTGATGGCTTGCCCCAGGACCCGCTGAGTCGCATGCCGAAGACCGTTCTCGTCACCGGGGCAAGCTCGGGGCTCGGCGCCGAGTATGCTCGCCGCCTCGCCGCACGGGGCGCCGATGTCGTGCTCGTGGGACGGGACAGGGCAGCCCTGGATGCCGTTGCCACCGAGATCCGCGATCGCTACCGCGTTCAGGCCGAGGTACTCGTTGCCGACCTGACGAAGCCGCGGCAGCGGGCGAAGGTCGAAGCCCGGTTGACCGACCCCGAGCGCCCCATCGAGGTCCTGGTGAACAACGCCGGGTTCGGGTTGCCCCTCGCGTTCGAACGCAACGACATCGAGGACGAAGCGCGGCACCTGGAGCTGCACGTCGAGGTACCGATGCGGCTCATGCACGCAGCCCTCGGGCCGATGCTCAGCCGGGGGCACGGGCGAATCATCAATGTCGCATCCGTGGCCGCCTATACACCGCGATCGACCTATGGCGCCGTCAAGCGCTGGGTGGTCGAGTTCTCGCGCTGGGCTAACGCTGCGTATGCACCGTCCGGGGTGACGGTGACCGCGGTCTGCCCCGGCTTCACCCACACGAACTTCCATGAGCGGATGGGGCTGGCGCCGGGCCGCGAGGGCGTGGCCGATTGGCTCTGGCTCGATGCCGACGTCGTCGTCGAGCAATCCCTGCGCGATGCCGCCCGCGGCCGGGCCGTCTCGATCCCGTCGGTGAAGTGGAAGGCGATCACCGCCGTCGCGCGCCTGCTGCCGGCATCCGTCTCTGCAGCCGCGGGCCGCCGCGGTCGCTGAGACTCGTCAGCTCACTCGCCCCAGGTGGATGGCGGCGAACATCAGCGCCGCGATCGTCTCGCCGTCGCTGATCACGCCATCACGAATCATCCCCAGCACCTCGGGGAAGGCCACCCACGACACCTCGTCGATCCCCTCCTTGTGGCGATCCGTCGCATCGGCTCCGGCGACGGGCTCGAGGCCGGTTGCGAGGAAGACGTGCTCGGGGGCGTCGGCGATGCCGTTGAGGGCATACATGAAGCCGATCTCGGTGAACTCGCTCGCCTGGAGCCCGGTCTCTTCACGCAGTTCGCGCTCCGCGGCATCGCGGGGAGATTCACCATCGGTGCCGCCCGCGGGAACCTCGATGGAGCGGTTGCCGGTCGGGTATCGCTCGAGGGCGACCAGGCAGACCCGGTCGTGCGCATCGACGGCCACGACGAAAACTGCCGGATGCTGCATCCTGACCACGCCATAGATCCCTGCGCCGGCAGGGCCGCTGACGCTGTCTTCTCGAACCGCGATCCATCGGTTCTCATAGATCGATCTCGAGGATTCTGTGCGCCACGACATGGCACCAGGCTAGAGCGCCGAGGCGCCGCCGGATGCCGAACCGATAGCCTGAACCCATGACGCACTCGACAAACCCTTTCGGGCAGGTGCTCGTCGCGCTGGTCACTCCCATGACCGCCGACGGCGAGGTCGACTGGCCGGCGGTCGAGAAGCACATCGACGATGTGATCGGCGCCGGGGCCGACGGCATCGTCGTGACGGGAACCACGGGGGAGACCTCGACCCTGACGGATGCCGAGAAGATCCGCCTCGTCGAGGTCGGCAAGGACGTCGCAGCCGGTCGGGCGAAGATCATCACCGGTGGCGGCTCCAATGAGACCGCCCACGCGATCGAGCTTTACAAGGCCAGCGAGAAGGTCGGTGCCGACGGCATCATGATCGTCACGCCGTACTACAACAAGCCGACTCAGGCCGGCATCCTGACCCACTTCCGTCTCGTCGCCGACGCCACGGACCTCCCGGTCATCCTCTACGACATCCCGGGCCGCACGGGAGTTCCGATCCAGTACGAGACGATCCTGCGGCTTGCCAAGCACCCGAACATCCTCGCCATCAAGGACGCCAAGGGCGACTTCAGCGAGGTCAGCCGCGTGCTGAACCAGACCGACCTGATGTACTTCTCGGGCGACGATGCGAACGTGCTGCCGCACCTGTCGATCGGGGCGACCGGCCTGATCGGGGTGACCGCCAACATCGCCGCGCAGCCCTACCGTGTGATCGTGGATGCCGTCAACGCCGGTGACCTGGCGGTAGCAACCGCAGCCCACCGCCAGCTCGAGCCGCTCGTGCGGGCCGTCATGACCCACGTTCCCGGCACCGTCTCGGCCAAGTACATCCTCCACGGGCTCGGCCGGATCACCAGCCCCCGTGTGCGCCTGCCGCTGGTTGGCCCGGAGGAATGGGAAGCCGCCAAGATCGAGGACGAACTCGCCCTTGTCTCGGGTGTTCCCGGTGTCGATTTCTCGAACTTCCGCCCTGACCGCAACGCTGCCGCCGGCGGCGCCCTGCCCAAGGTCTCGGGCACCACGCGCTGATTCCCAGCGCCGATAGGAGTCGCATGTCCAACGCTGTTCTCGCCCCGCCCCCGCTCGAATCGGGGACGCTGCGCGTCATCCCGCTCGGGGGTCTCGGCGAGGTCGGCCGCAACATGACCATCTTCGAGTTCGACGGCAAGATCCTCGTCCTGGACTGCGGCGTGCTCTTCCCCGAGGAGCACCAGCCGGGCGTGGATCTGATCCTCCCCGACTTCGAACCGCTCAAGTCGCGCCTCGACGACATCGTCGGCATCGTGCTCACGCACGGCCATGAGGACCACATCGGCGCCGTTCCGTACCTGCTCAAGCTCAAGGGTGATCTGCCGCTGATCGGCTCGGGGCTTACCCTTGCCCTCACAGAGGCCAAGCTCAAGGAGCACCGCCTGCGTCCCTACACCCTCACGGTGAAGGAGGGACAGGTCGAGCGTCTCGGCCCCTTCGAGCTCGAGTTCGTGGCGGTCAACCACTCGATTCCCGACGCGCTCGCGGTTGCCATCCGAACCGAGGCGGGTACGGTGCTGGCCACCGGCGATTTCAAGATGGACCAGCTCCCGCTGGATGGGCGCCTGACCGACCTGCGGGCGTTCTCGCGCCTCGGTGAAGCCGGGGTCGACCTCTTCCTCGTCGACTCCACCAACGCCGACGTGCCGGGATTCACGCCCCTCGAGAAAGAGATCGGTCCGGTCCTTGACCAGGTGATCGGTAAGGCACCGCGCCGCGTCATCGTCGCAAGCTTCTCCAGCCACGTTCACCGCGTTCAGCAGGTGATGGATGCCGCAGCTGCCCACGGACGCCGTTTGGCGCTGCTCGGTCGCAGCATGGTGCGCAACATGACGATCGCCGAAGACCTCGGCTACCTGCACGTTCCCGACGGCCTTCTGATCGACTACAAGAAGGCGCGGAATCTGCCCGACGACCAGATCGTTTACATGTCGACGGGGTCGCAGGGAGAGCCGATGGCGGTGCTCTCGCGCATGGCCAACCTCGACCACGAGATCGAGCCCGGACCCGGCGACACCGTCATTCTCGCTTCGAGTCTGATCCCCGGCAACGAGAACGCCGTCTACCGGGTCATCGATGGGCTCACCAAGCTCGGCGCCAACGTCGTGCACAAGGCCAACGCCAAGGTCCACGTGTCGGGTCACGCTGCAGCGGGGGAGCTGCTCTACTGCTACAACATCCTGAAACCGCGCAACGTGCTGCCCGTCCACGGCGAGTACCGGCACCTGATGGCCAATGCTCAGCTTGCACAGCAGACCGGCGTCCCGGCCGAGAACACGATCGTCGCCGAGAACGGGTCGGTCATCGACCTTCGCGACGGCGTCGCGCGCAACGTCGGTCAGCTCGACCTCGGTTTCGTCTACGTCGACGGGTCGAGCGTCGGTGAGATCACCGACGCCGACCTCAAGGACCGGCGCATCCTCGGCGAAGAAGGCTTCATCTCGGTCATCGTCGTCGTGGATGCCGCGACCGGGCGCATCATCTCCGGCCCCGAGGTCCACGCGCGAGGTTTTGCGGAGGACGCGGCAGTCTTCGAGAGCGTGAAGCCCAAGATCGCTGCAGCGCTCGCCGAAGCCGCGCAGTCCGGTGTGCGAGACAACCATGCGCTCTCACAGGTCGTGCGCCGAACGATTGGCCGGTGGGTCAACCAGTCCCTGCGTCGCCGACCGATGATCGTGCCGCTGGTCATCGAGGCCTGAGCTTCGGGGCCACCCCATCGGCGGTGGTTCGGCCACTCGCTACAATCACGGCATGCCCGCCACCTTCAGCATCCGCCCGGCGACCGCCGCCGACGGCGCGTTCCTGGGTGACATGGTCGTCGAGGCTGCCAACTGGTCTCCGGGGCGCTCGCGGCCGCGATACGAGGTGCTGACCGCCCCCGAGCACGGCAGGTACGTCTCGGGCTGGATTCGCCCGGGGGATGCGGGGTTCGTTGCGTCGGATCCGCAGGGCGAGCCGATCGGGGCGGCGTGGTATCGGATGTTTCCCCGATCCGATCCGGGGTTCGGCTACGTCGGGACGGGCGTTCCCGAGCTGATCATCGGGGTGCGGCCCATCTGGCGCGCGCACGGGGTCGGCCGCGCACTCCTGCGTTCACTGTCAGACAAAGCCCGTGCCGAGGGCTTCGCGCGGCTGAGCCTGAGCGTGGAGCGCGGCAACTTCGCCGCGGTTTTCTACCGTACGGAGGGTTTCGCCGTGGTCCAGAGCGGCTTCGGCCGCGACACCATGGTCAAGCGCTTGCGCTGACGGGAGCATCCGTCTACGCCCTGACAGCGAGAATCCGATCCGGCGCCCGGGGAGGCGCCGCCCGAGCGAATTCTCGGCGCCCGATGGAATTCTCGGCGAGAGGGTGACGGCTGCGCTCGTCGATGGATACGGGCGGATGCCGACAGGCCGCGTCGTTCCGCGGAATTGTCGGTGGTCGCACCTACCGTGGAGGTCATGCCGAGGAGTAGCACCAAGACCTCGACCTCTGGTCGTGCGCCCGCCAAGGGTTCGCGTTCGCGCGCGTCAGCGCCGGCGCCAAAGCGGTACGTCGGTGATGAGGAGCGCCCCGCACTGATCGTGCGGATGTGGATGGGCCTGGCGCACGCGACGGGCGGCCTGTTCCGCGCGTTCGGTCCCGAGACTCTCGAGAAAGACCAGCGCCGCGACGGCTTCCCGTTCTTCCTCGTGCTGCTGGCAGTCGCCGGTGCGGTCGTGGAGTGGTTTTTCATCGGCTCAGAGATCGGCGAGACGATCTCTGCCTACTCGGTCGGGGCTCTCGTCGGCCGCTTTGCATTCGTGTTGCCGGTGCTGCTGGTAATCCTCGCGGGCTGGCTGTTTCGTCATCCGGCATCCGTTCACGACAACGGCAGGATCGGAATCGGTTTCGGCCTCATCATCCTGGTCATCGCGGCCTTCGCCCACGTTTACGGCGGCCGCCCGCAGCCGCGTGACGGCCTGCCGGCGCTCAGCGCCGCAGGGGGCGTCTTCGGCTGGATGCTCGGCGAGCCGCTCGCTCTGGGGTTGACCTCGATCGGTGCCGGCATCGTGCTGAGCCTGCTCGGCATCCTCAGCATCCTGATCCTCACCAAGACCCCGCCCAACCGCATCGGCAGGCGTCTGGGTGAGCTCTATGCCTGGATGTTCGGCGCGGAGCGTGCCACGGCCCCCGCCGAGTCGGCCGGTACCGACGAGACCGAGTCTGCCGAGCGTACGTCCTTGCCGTGGTGGCGTCGGAACAGCTCGGGGCGCGAGCAGGATCCCGATGGCGGCATGTCGACGGATGACTTCCTCACCGAACTCCTTCCGCCGGGTCCGCCCGAGGGAGGCTTCGATCAGGCCTTCGCGGCGGTCGCGTCGGATGCGCCGGCCCCCGACGCTCTCACCGAGGTCATCGATCCTGCCGTCCTCGACGGCGCGAAGAAGGCGGTCCGCGCTTCGCACACGGGCCTGCAGGATGACGATGCCGATGACGAGGATGCCGCGCTGCCCGGCCTGATCGGGATCGGCAGCGACGCACCCCGCTCGGCTCCGACCGCGCCCTACCGTCTCCCGTCGGTGAACAACCTCTCGGCGGGGACTCCCGCGAAGGCGCGCTCGGAAGCCAACGATGCGGTGGTCCGTGCAATCACGAGTGTCTTCGAGGAATTCTCGATCAACGCGCGGGTGACCGGGTTCTCCCGAGGGCCCACAGTCACGCAGTACGAGATCGAGCTCGGTCCCGGCGTGAAGGTCGAGCGCATCACGGCGCTCACCAACAACATCGCTTACGCCGTCGCATCCAACGAGGTGCGAATCCTCGCGCCGATCCCCGGCAAGAGTGCGATCGGCGTCGAGATCCCGAACACCGACCGCGAGATCGTCACGCTCGGTGACGTCCTGCGGTCAGCGGCAGCTACCCAGTCCACCCATCCGATGACGATCGGCGTGGGCAAGGACGTCGGGGGAGGGTTCGTCGTGGCGAACCTCGCCAAGATGCCCCACCTTCTGGTGGCAGGTTCCACGGGTTCGGGAAAGTCGAGCTTCGTAAACTCGATGATCACGAGCCTGCTGATGCGCGCCAAACCCTCCGAGGTACGGATGGTCCTGATCGACCCCAAGCGCGTGGAACTCACCTCGTACGCGGGCGTGCCGCACCTGATCACCCCCATCATCACGAACCCCAAGAAAGCTGCAGAAGCTCTTCAGTGGGTCGTGAAAGAGATGGACATGCGTTACGACGACCTCGCGTCGTTCGGTTTCCGCCACATCGACGACTTCAACCGTGCCGTCGTTGCCGGCGAGGTGAAGCTTCCACCGGGCAGCGAGCGGGTCCTCAAGCCCTACCCCTACCTCTTGGTCGTGGTCGACGAGCTCGCCGACCTCATGATGGTCGCCCCGCGCGACGTCGAAGACTCGATCGTGCGCATTACGCAGCTGGCGCGAGCGAGCGGCATCCATCTCGTGCTGGCGACCCAGCGACCCTCTGTGGATGTCGTGACCGGCCTCATCAAGGCCAACGTGCCCTCGCGTCTGGCCTTCGCGGTGACCAGCGTCACCGACTCTCGCGTCATCCTCGACCAGCCCGGTGCTGACCGCCTGATCGGCCAGGGCGATGCCCTCTTCCTGCCGATGGGGGCCTCCAAGACCCTGCGTGTGCAGGGTGCGTGGGTCAGTGAGTCCGAGATCGAGAAGGTCGTCGCTCATGTGACCGGGCAGGCGCGCCCCGAGTATCGGTCGGACGTGCAGGCGGCTGCCGAGAAGAAAGAAGTGGATGCCGACATCGGTGACGACCTCGAGTTGCTGCTGGCTGCAGCAGAACTCGTCGTCTCGACGCAGTTCGGCTCGACCTCGATGCTCCAGCGCAAGCTCCGCGTCGGCTTCGCGAAGGCTGGCCGCCTGATGGATCTGCTCGAGTCGCGTGAGATCGTCGGTCCTTCCGAGGGGTCGAAGGCGCGCGACGTACTTGTCACGGCCGAGCAGCTCCCGGACGTGCTTGCGCGTCTGCGCGGCGAGGACGCGCCGAGTGCGGCATCCGAGGACCCGTACGGTCCCGATGCGGTCGATGGGCAGTTCGCGGGGTACGAGGTCGTCGACGGTGACGAGGGCAGCGAGGATGCTTGGGGGCTGACCGGTCGCGACTGACCGGTCAGGTCCAGCGAGCGGCGTAGGCCTCGCGCAGTAGGCTCGGCCCATGGCGATTCCGCGGCAGCTGCCCAACGCGATCACGATCGTGCGCATCCTCATGGCGCCGGTCTTCCTCTGGATGCTGTTGGCAGACGGGGGATCGGATGGCGCGCTCCGGTGGTGGGCTGCGGTGATCTTCATCGTCGCCATCGCCACGGACGGGATCGACGGGTATCTCGCCCGCAAGTACGAGATCGTCACCGACCTCGGCAAGCTCCTGGACCCGATCGCCGACAAGGTGCTCACGGGTTTCGCGTTCATCGGGCTGTCGATCCTCGGCGAGTTGCCCTGGTGGATCACGATCGTCGTTCTGATTCGCGAGGTCGGAATCACCATCTATCGCTTCATCGTCGTGAGCGATCATGTGCTGGCTGCAGCCTGGATGGGAAAGCTCAAGACCGTCGCGCAGGCCGTTGCGCTTTCGCTCGCCCTACTGCCGCTGTGGAACCTCGTCGGCGAGTGGATCTTCTGGGTCAACGGTGTGGCGATGACGATCGCCGTCATCCTGACCATCGCGAGCGGGATCGACTATGTCGTCACCGAAGTCCGAGCCGCTCGCCCGCGGCGCGGTGAGGCGGCGCGCTCGGCAGAGTCATGACGTCCGATGTCTCCACGGCTGCGTCAAAGATTCTCGAGACGCTTCGCGCCCGAGGCTGGCGGCTCGGTGTTGCCGAGTCGTTGACCGGGGGTTCACTCGCTTCGGCGTTCGTGTCGGTCCCTGGAGCGTCGGACGTCCTGCGCGGCGGCATCGTTGCGTACGCCACCGATCTGAAGGCAAGCCTTCTCGGGGTGGACGCTGCGCTCCTCGGCCGCGAGGGCGCGGTACACCCGGACGTAGCGATTCAGATGGCCCGCGGCATCCGGGTCGCAACCGCTCAGGGTGGTGCGCTCTCCGAGGTCGGGCTAGCGACGACCGGCGTTGCCGGACCCGACCCGCAGGACGGAGCACCGGTCGGACGCGTTTATGTTGCCGTCGTGACACCGGAGCGTGAGGCGGTCACCGAGCTTGAACTCGCCGGTGATCGGGCGGCGATTCGTGCGGAAGCGGTCGCGGCTGCCCTCGAGATGCTGCGCGTTTCGCTCTGAGCGAGCGAAGGTCGCAGGCGGGAACACGCGATGTTTCGGATGCGTTACTTTCGGTGATTCCCACCCATTCCACAGAGGGCAGCGTTAGATTGGCTCACATCGGTGTTGTACTGTTGTCCACCCCGGACAACAACGGAATAGGTCAGTAAGGAGGGGGCCCGAAATGATCCTGGTTCGTCAAGAGATCGGCGAAGTCCTTCGTGACTTCCGCCAGCAGAAGGGACGCACCCTCCGGCAGGTGGCCAGCCGCGCGAGTGTCGCGCTCGGTTACCTCAGCGAGGTCGAGCGCGGTCAGAAGGAAGCATCGAGCGAGATTCTCGCCTCGGTCGCCGAGGCGCTCGATGTTCCCATCTCTACGATCATGCGCGAAGTCGGAGACCGTCTCGCCGTGCTCGAGGGCCTGCAGACCTTCCCCGACGTCGTCCCCGACGAGCTCGTCGCGTCGATGGACGCCGAGCTCTCGCTGCGCTGACCAGCGCCGCGATCTGCATGCGTCGTAGCGAGTTCGACCGCGCCGTCACCGACGAGTTCGGTGCTCAAGCAGCTGCACTTCTGGCCGACCTGGTTCTTTCCGGCGTCGGCGGGCGAACTGCCACCGAGGCGATCGCGGCCGGTGTCCCGACGCGGGACGTATGGATCGCGCTGTGCGCGGAGACCGACGTGCCCGCGCATCGCCGGTATGGCGTCGGTCGCCTCGAACCTCGCCGCTGACACGGCGGCGTGTCGTCGAAGATCTGTTCGATGACCGCGTAGTCTCCTGCACAAGTGGAGTCGAGAAGGCGTTCCCTCACGACACGCGGACCGACCGGCAGCAATGTCGGAACCCCCACGTACCGTGAGCAGCGTCGAACGACACCACACGCCTTGTCGCACTGATACTCATCCGAGTCGCAGCGCGACAGCCTACAGGCGGCCGATTCTCCGGAGCCGGATAGACCGACGACGGACCGAGTGCTGAAGGAGCACACGCCATGCCCACACCCGCAGACCGCGAGAAGGCGCTCGATTCAGCGCTCGCGCAGATCGACCGGCAGTTCGGAAAGGGCTCGGTGATGCGACTGGGCAGCGACGAGCGCGCACCGGTCGAGATCATCCCCACCGGCTCCATCGCCCTGGACGTAGCCCTGGGCGTCGGCGGCCTGCCGCGTGGCCGCATCATCGAGATCTACGGTCCGGAGTCCTCGGGAAAGACGACTCTCACGCTCCACGCGATCGCGAACGTCCAGAAGGCTGGTGGTATCGCCGCGTTCATTGACGCTGAGCACGCGCTCGACCCCGACTACGCGCAGAAGCTGGGCGTCGACATCGATCAGCTTCTCGTCTCGCAGCCCGACACAGGAGAGCAGGCGCTTGAGATCGCCGACATGCTGATCCGCTCGGGGGCCATCGATCTTGTGGTCATCGACTCGGTTGCCGCGCTCGTGCCCAAGGCCGAGATCGAGGGCGAGATGGGTGACTCCCACGTCGGTCTGCAGGCTCGCCTCATGTCCCAGGCGCTGCGCAAGCTCACCGGCGGTCTGAACCAGACCAAGACCACGGCGATCTTCATCAACCAGCTGCGCGAGAAGATCGGCGTGTTCTTCGGCTCGCCCGAGACCACCGCCGGTGGAAAGGCGCTGAAGTTCTATGCGTCAGTGCGCCTGGACATCCGTCGGATCGAGACGCTGAAGGACGGCACGGATGCCGTCGGTAACCGCACGCGCGTCAAGGTCGTCAAGAACAAGATGGCACCGCCGTTCAAGCAGGCCGAGTTCGACATCCTCTACGGCACGGGCATTTCTCGCGAGGGCAGCCTCATCGACTTCGGTGTGGAGCACGGCATCGTGAAGAAGTCCGGAGCCTGGTACACCTACGACGGCGAGCAGCTGGGGCAGGGCAAAGAGAACGCACGCTCGTTCCTGCTCAAGAACGAAGACATCGCGGCCGATATCGAGACCAAGATCAAAGAGAAGCTCGGTATCGGCGGGGCAAAGCCCGCGGGTGATGTCGAAGACGAACTCGCCAAGCGGCGCCCGGCCTGATCATGGCGCGTGAGATCGGGGGCGAGCAGTCGCTCGCCCCCGTCATCCCGCTGTTCGGTGACGCGGCCTTCTCGCGAGGCTCCGTCTCCCGCGACGACGACCTCTTCGGCGAAGATCGCGGTGAAGCCTGCGCGGAACTGTCCGCGGGCACGTGGCACTCGACGTGGGTCGATGACGACGATCTTTCTGAGGATGATGACGACCCGTACTTCGCCGACCCGTACGGGGAATCGCGCGCGTCGTCAGCCGTCACCCGTGCTGCGCTCGATCGCCTGATCAAGCGGTTGCGCCGGCGCGGACTATCGGAGGCGGAAGCCACGGATGAGCTGGTCGCGGACGGCGTTGAGAAGGTCGTCGCAGAGGTTCTCGTGGCCGAACTCGTGGGTAAGAGATGGCTTGGCGATGCCGACCTCGCAGAGCAGCTTGTGCACACCGCGGTCACCAGACGTCGCGAGGGGCGGCGCGCGATCGCCCAGGTGCTCGCTAAGCGCCGCATTCCCCGTGACGTCGCTGATGCGGCTCTGGCAACGCTTCCCGATGACGACGCCGAACGGGCTCTCGAATTCGCACGTCAGAAGGCTGGCGGTTACCGTGGCGTGGCTGTCGACATCGCGATCCGTCGCCTCGTCGGTCAACTGCAGCGACGCGGTTACCCACCGGGGGTGGCGATGACCGCGGCGCGGCTTGCGTTGGCTGACCCGCGCGACTGAGACCGACCCTCGGATCTATCGGCTGCGCGGGTATCGGTGGCTTGCTGTGACCGATACCCGCGCAGACTCGCAGTCGGCCAGACTCGCACTCGGCCAGTACCCCGGAGCGGCTCGTAGAATGGCAGGCACTATGACCACCCCCTCCGCTTCGCCGACGTTCATCGCGCCGTCCGCCGCAGCCGTGTCACCCACGGGAGCGGCGCGGACGTATGAGGTGCGTACCTTCGGCTGCCAGATGAACGTCCATGACTCCGAGCGACTCTCCGGGTCGCTCGAGAGCGCTGGCTACGTACGCGCGGCCGCCGGTGACGAAGCCGACATCGTTGTCATCAACACCTGCGCGGTTCGTGACAATGCCGCAGGCAAGCTCTACGGCACCCTCGGGCACCTCAAGTCCCGCAAAGACAAGCGTGAGGGAATGCAGATCGCCGTCGGCGGATGCCTCGCGCAGATGGACAAGGAGCGGGTCCTCGAGAAGGCGCCGTGGGTGGACGTTGTCTTCGGCACGCACAACATGGGTTCCTTGCCGACTCTGCTCGAGCGTGCGCGGCACAACGAGGAAGCGGAGCTCGAGATCCTCGAGGCGCTCGAGATCTTCCCCTCGACTCTTCCCACCAAGCGCGACAGTGCGGCGTCGGGATGGGTGTCGATCTCGGTCGGATGCAACAACACCTGCACGTTCTGCATCGTTCCGAGTCTTCGTGGCAAGGAGAAGGATCGGCGCCCCGGCGACATCCTGAACGAGATCCGACTGCTCGTCGACGACGGGGCGATCGAAGTGACCCTCCTCGGGCAGAACGTGAACTCGTACGGTGTCGAGTTCGGCGACCGGCAGGCGTTCGGCAAGCTGCTGCGCGCGGCGGGGGAGATCGAGGGCCTCGAACGCATTCGTTTCACGAGTCCGCACCCTGCCGCGTTCACCGATGACGTGATCGATGCGATGGCCGAGACTCCCGCGGTCATGCCGCAGCTCCACATGCCCCTCCAGTCGGGAAGCGACCGGATCCTGCGAGCCATGCGCCGCTCGTATCGGAGCGACAGATTCCTCGGCATCCTTGACCGTGTGCGCGAACGAATTCCGCATGCCGCGATCTCCACCGACATCATCGTTGGGTTCCCGGGCGAGACCGACGAGGACTTCGAAGACACGATGCGAGTCGTTGAACGCGCCCGGTTCGCCAGTGCCTTCACCTTTCAGTACTCGATTCGGGAAGGAACCCCGGCGGCGACGATGGCCGACCAGGTTCCGAAGGCGGTCGTGCAGGAGCGTTACAACCGGCTCATCGAACTTCAGGAACGCATCAGTCTCGAAGAGAACCAGGCTCAAGTCGGCCGGGAGCTCGATGTGCTCGTTTCGACGGGCGAGGGCAAGAAGGATGCCGAAACCCGACGCCTGACGGGCCGCGCCGAAGACAACCGGCTCGTGCATTTCGAGGTGCCCGAAGGCTCGGATGTCCCGCGGCCCGGCGATGTCGTCACGGTCGCGGTGACCCATGCTGCGCCGTTCCACCTCCTCGCCGATGCGCCCGAGGGTGGACGACTTCGGGTTCGCCGCACGCGCGCCGGCGATGCGTGGGATCGGTCGCTCGCCGAGTCGTGCGCCGTGCCGAGCCCGTCCGCGACCGGTGAGCGGCGTGCGGTCTCGCTGGGTGTGCCCTCGCTCCGTGTGAGCGCGTGACGCCAACCCCGCGGGTCCCAAGCCGCTGCATCTGCGGCACGTGTGTGCGTGCGCTGTTCATCTTTCCGCCGCAAACGCACACAACAACAGCTCACGTGGGGATCGGCCGGCATGGACGCGAGCGCTGACGTGATGGCGGAGCCGACGCTCTGGGTCATCGTCGGGGCCACGGGAACCGGCAAAAGCGAGACGTCCCTCGCCCTGGCTGAGGAACTGACGCGGCGCGGGCGGCGCGCAGAGATCATCAACGCGGACGCCATGCAGTTGTACCGCGGCATGGACATCGGAACGGCCAAGCTCCCCGAGGCGGAGCGCAGGGGCATCCCACACCACCTCCTCGACGTCCTCGATGTCACCGAAGAGGCCGCCGTCGCGGCTTATCAGCCTGAGGCACGTACGGCAATCGCAGACGTGCAGGCGCGGGGAGCTGAAGCGATCCTCGTCGGGGGATCAGGGCTCTACGTCTCCAGCGTCATCTACGACTTCCAGTTCCCCCCGCGCGACCCCGCGCGCCGAGCTGCGCTGGAAGCCGAGGCGGCGGCGAAAGGCGTCGGCGCCCTCGTCGATCGCCTCCGCACCCTCGACCCCGAGACCGCCGCAAGGATCGATCCGGCGAACGAACGGCGCGTGATCCGCGCTCTCGAGGTCATCGAATCGGGAGGCGCCGGACACGGCGCTGCGCTGCCGGATCGACCGCTGACGTGGCATCCGCGAACTCGGATCCTCGGCCGACGCATGCCGAGAGAGGAACTTATCGCTCGCCTCGATACGCGCGTTGAACGGATGTGGGCAGGCGGGCTCCTCGGCGAGGTTGAGGCCCTCCGTGCCGCCGGCATCGAGCGCGGGGTGACCGCTCGCCGCGCCATCGGCTACGCCCAGGCCTTGGCTCAGCTGGCGGGAGATCTCTCGCAAGCAGAGGCAATCGCGCAGACCCAGGCCCTCACGCGCCGTTACGCCCGTCGCCAGGTGTCGTGGTTCCGGCGGTACGCCGGTGTCCACTGGCTTGAACCTGACGACGACGCTACCCGGATGCTGGACCTGTGACGGGATCACCCCGGGGCGAACACGCGGCGGTGCGCTTCTAGACTGAAGGCATGTCGACCCCCATCTCGTTCACCAAGGGCCACGGCACGGGCAACGACTTCGTCATCGTGCCCGACGCCGACGGGGACCTCGACCTGTCCGACGACCAGGTGGCGGCGCTGTGTGACCGACGGTTCGGGGTCGGCGCCGACGGGCTGCTGCGGGTCGTCCGCGCCGCGGCGATCCCCGAGGGCGCTGCAGCCACCGCCGCCGGCGTGGAGTGGTTCATGGACTACCGAAACGCCGACGGGTCGGCTGCGGAGATGTGCGGGAACGGCATCCGTGTCTTCGTGCGGTACCTCACCGCGGTCGGCTGGGCGGATGCCGCAGCAGGCCCGGTGCTGGTGGGTACCCGCGCCGGCATCAAGCCCGTGACAGTCCATGAGCGCGGCTTCGAAGTGGATCTCGGCGCCTTCCAGATCGACGAGTCCGAGGTTCTGGTTCGAGCTCGGCATCTCGACGTCGCGCGGCCTGGAATCGGGGTGGATGTCGGCAATCCGCATGTTGTTGTCGCCCTCCCCACTGCCGATGAACTTGCCCGCATCGATCTCACGCGCGCCCCGCAGCTTGACCCGGCCCCGGCGGCGGGCGCCAATGTCGAGTTCGTCGTGCCAAACGATCCTCTGGTCCAGGGCGGCACGGGGGGCCTCCGCATGCGCGTCTTCGAACGCGGCGTCGGTGAGACGCTTTCGTGCGGCACGGGGGTCGCTGCGGCTGCGCTCGCGGTGCGCCACTGGGCTGGCGCCGCAGCGCCTGACGCATGGCAGGTCGGAGTGCCTGGCGGGGAACTCGGGGTTCGCGTGGCCGCCGTGGAAGGCGACACGCACGTCTTCCTCGCGGGGCCGGCGACACTCGTCTTCTCCGGCGAGATGGTTCTGGCCTAACCTTCTGCGGGGGCCGGGCGTCAGACGATGTCGATGGCAGCCGTCGGAGTCGACCCGTGGCGACGCACGCGCAGCACCCGGAAGCCCTTGGCGGTGGCTGAGCGGTGCACCGAGTAGCCGCGGTGGAACGTTGTCGTCATCCACCGCTGGAGGGAGTCCGAGCCGAGGTTGCGTGAGACGACGAGCCACGCATCCGAGCGCTCATCCAGGCGCGGGATCCACTCCTCGAGCAGACCGTGCAGCTGGTTCTTGCCCACCCGGATCGGCGGATTGGATCGGATCGTCCGAAAGACGACCTCGCCGGGAACATCGTCCGGGAGCACGGCGTTGACATTGGAGAGACCGAGGTCGCTCGCGTTTGTGCGGACGAGGTCCAAAGCTCGCTCGTTGACGTCGACGGCCCACACCGTGGCGTGGGGAGCATCCATCGCAAGTGTCAGGGCGATAGGCCCCCAGCCGCACCCGAGGTCCAGCAGATGCCCGCCGGCAGGCGGGGGAGGAGTGTTCTCCAGCAGGACGGTTGTTCCGATGTCGATGTGATCCGGGCTGAAAATCCCACCGGCCGTCGTGACCTCGACGGGATGCCCCGCAATCGAGACACGGATGCGGCGGAGATTTTCGGGACTGGAAGGCGACGACGTGAAGTAGTGATCGCTCTCCATGGCGACGAGCGTAGCGGAGGACGGGCCGCCTCCGGGAGGCTAGAGTTTACGGATGCCTGATGGCGGGCATCCCACGGAAATGATGATGGACGAGATCCCAGACACCCAGACCACCCCAGCGGGACACCCTGTCGACCCGGTCGACCGGGTGCTTGAGCGCGCCCGCGGCCGATCGGACGTGTGGGTGTTCGGGTCAGCGCAGGCCCTGCAGGATGCCGCTACAGCCGGGGGAGCGGACTCGGACGGTGACCAGTGGGATCGCGAAGAGCGCGCCGCACTGCGCCGCATCCCAGGCCTGTCGACCGAACTCGAAGACGTCACCGAGGTCGAGTACCGCCAGCTCCGGCTCGAGAACGTCGTCCTCGTCGGCGTGCACCCGCAGGGCGAGCAGGAGAACGCGGAGAACTCTCTCCGGGAGCTGGCGGCGCTTGCCGAGACCGCGGGTGCCGTCGTGCTCGATGGTGTTCTCCAACGCCGCCCCCACCCGGATCCGGCCACCTACCTCGGACGGGGCAAGGCCGAAGAGCTCCGCGACATCGTCGCCACGCTCGGTGCCGACACGGTGATCGCCGACACCGAATTGGCGCCGAGCCAGCGCCGTGCGCTCGAGGACGTCGTCAAGGTCAAGGTGATCGACCGCACGACCGTGATCCTCGACATCTTCAGCCAGCACGCCAAGAGCCGTGAGGGCAAGGCGCAGGTCGAGCTCGCGCAGCTCGAGTACCTCCTGCCGCGCCTACGCGGCTGGGGTGAGTCGATGAGCCGCCAGGCCGGCGGCCAGGTCGGCGCCGGCGGCGCCGGTATGGGTTCGCGTGGTCCCGGTGAGACCAAGATCGAACTCGACCGCCGCCGCATCCGCACCCGGATGGCGCAGCTGCGGCGACAGATCCGCGACTTCGCGCCGGCGCGGGACGCGAAGCGTGCTGAGCGCCGCCGCAACACGGTGCCCTCGGTTGCGATCGCCGGGTACACAAACGCGGGAAAGTCGAGCCTGCTCAATCGGCTCACGAACGCCGGTGTGCTGGTCGAGAACGCGTTGTTCGCGACGCTGGATGCGACGGTGCGGCGCACCGAGGCATCCGATGGTCGGGTCTACACGCTCACCGACACCGTCGGTTTCGTACGCAATCTCCCGCACCAGCTGGTTGAAGCCTTCCGGTCGACTCTCGAGGAGGTCGGCCAATCGGATGTGATCGTGCACGTCGTGGATGCTTCACACCCCGATCCCGCGGCGCAGTTGGCCACCGTTCGTGACGTCATCGGCGATGTCGGAGCGCGCGACCTGCCCGAGATCGTCGTCTTCAACAAGGCCGACCTCGTCGACGAATCGACGCGCATGGTTCTTCGCGGATTGGAGCCAGCGGCGCTGTTTGCCTCGTCTCGCACGGGGGAGGGCATCGCCGAGCTTCGGGCCGCCATCGAGCGGGCGCTTCCGCTTCCGGCGGTCGAAGTGCACGCGATCGTCCCGTATGGCCGCGGCGATCTCGTCTCAGCGGCTCACGAGACCGGCCACGTGATCACCATCGCGCACGAGGAAGCCGGGACGGCGCTGCACGCGTTCGTTTCGGAGAAGCTCGCGGCAGAGCTCGCGCCCTTCAGCTCAGCGTCAGCGGTGCGACGTCCGGCGGAGTGAAACCGAACACGGCTCCGAGGAAGGCAAGCTCTGTTTCGAGGGCGTGGATGACGGTCTCGGCGCGCCGGAAGCCGTGAGCCTCTCCCTCGTAGAGGACGTAGGCGTGCGGGATGCCGCGCGCCGCTAGCAGCTCTCGAACGGCTTCTGCCTGTGCCGGGGGCACCACCTCGTCCTCGGCCCCCTGGAGCAGGAGCATGGGGACATCGAAGCCGTCGGGATGTGAGAGCGGAGATCGCTCGATGTAGAGCTCCTCCGCGTCGGGGAGGGGACCGATCAGACCGTCGAGGTACCGGGCTTCGAAGTCGTGGGTGTCAGCGGCCAGTGCCCGAGCGTCGCCGACGCCGTAGCGGGATACCCCGGCGGCGAACACGTCTGTGCGGGCGATCGCGGCCAGGACTGTCCATCCTCCTGCGGACCCGCCGTCGATCGCTATGCGGGCGGGATCTGCGAGGCCGGCATCCACCAGTGCGAGCGCCGCGTCGCGAACGTCCTCGACATCGACGACACCCCACTGTCCCCGAAGCCGCTCGCGATAGGCGCGCCCGTAACCGGACGACCCGCCGTAGTTGACATCCAGCACACCGATGCCGCGGCTGGCGAAGTAGGCGATCTTCGGGGATGCTGCCCCGCCGACGTGACCTGTCGGGCCACCGTGGACGAGCACGACGTAAGGTGGGAGCTCGTCCTCCGGAGCCGAAGCTGTCGGGTTCGTCGGGGGGAAGGCGAAGGCATGGACCTCGCCCCGGGGGCCTTCGGTGGTCAACTCGATCGGGTGCGGCGTCCACTCTGCCGGCCAGGTCTTCTCTCCGCCGGCGACGGTCTCCCACTGCGCTGTGGCGGCATCGACGAGCCATACTCCGGCAGCGCCGTCCGATCGCGATCCGATGACCAGAGCGCGCTCACCCGCGGCATCCTCAACCGATGCCCCCGAACTCACCGGCCCGCCGAGGTCTCGGATCTCACCGTCCGGGGCGATCGCGATGATCCTGTCGGTGCCGTGGGTGCTGACGCAGACGGCCGTACCGTCGGTGGTCAGCGAATACCAACGGCCCCCGAGTGACCACAGCGGCCCGCCGGTGTCCTCCGAGACCGCGGCGACGCACCTCGGTCCATGAGAGGCCGACCAGGCGTGCAGGTTCCAGCGGTCCTCGGGGTCGTCGAGGAAGAAGAGGCGATCGTTGTCGGCCCACTCGGGTTGCAGGGGCGCTCGGCCTGGGCCACCGGCGATGGTCTGCCAGGTCTGGATCCGACCGTCGACGAGAGTGCCGAGACGGAGCTCGGTGCTGTCCCAGGGCATGGCTGGATGATTCCAGGCGATCCAGGCGAGGCGGGATCCGTCGGGCGAGACGGCGGGGTGGGCGACGAAGTCACTCCCTGCCAGCACGGAGACGATCTGGTCCGCATCCGTCGCGGCAGAACCGTCGCGCGGAACTCGCACGATGTCGCGAGCGGGCACACCGGGCCGTGTGTGGTCTTCGCGGATCGCCCACAGCTCTCCGGCGGCGAACCGCAGTCCGCCGAATCGCATCCGCGTCCCGGCCGGTGTCAGGGCGCGCGGCTCGGACTCGGGATCGAGGATCCAGATCCGCTGGTCTGTCTTCTCGACGAAGCACAACGCTCCGTCATCCGTCGCCGCCCATGCGCCGCCGCCGTACTCGTGCACGCGAGATCGAGCGTTCCACGGGGAGGGCAGGAGCTCTTCGACAGTCCCATCTGCCAGGCGACGGCGGACGGTCGTGCGCCCGTTCTCGGTCGGAACGCTCTGCCCCCACCAGATCTCCTCGCCGTCCGGGGCGGCGACGAACGCCGCACCTTCGTAGCGCGGGGAGGCCGCTGCAACGGGTGCCGCGGAGATCGGCGACGGCCAGGTGCCGTAGGGGAGCCGGGGGAGGGAGGAATCCATGGTTCCCACGCTACGCGCGGTCGTTGGCGCGCTCCTCGACGACGATCTCCTCAGAGGCCTCTGCGTCGGCCACAGCGGCCTCTGCGTCGGGCACGTCCACCTCGACGACCTCCACCTCGACGATCTCGCGCCGCTGCAGCAACTCGAGGACCCAGGCGACGATGACGGTCACAAGGAACACCAGGACGACATCGCTGAAAGAAAGCGGTCGCAGCGCGAGAAGCCAGACGACGGCGAGGACGACCAGCACGATCCGGATCGCCACACGATAGTGAGCGAGGAATCGTCCGAAAGCGCCGGTGTCGAGGCCCCGTGCAGCGAGGGCGCCGCGGATGGTTGCATTGAAGCCGCTGACTCCGCCGCGGGTGGCGGTGGCTGAGCGGCTCGATCCCATGAGCCAGCCGATCACGGCGATCACGACGCCAAGCAGCGCGATCACGAGAGCGCTCTGCGCCATGGATGCCGTGAGCTGCGCGTAGATCACGCCGAGAGCCGTGGGGGAGAGGTCAAGCTGGCCGGCGACCACAGTGCTTGCTGCGGCTCCGATTCCGAAGCCGGCGGCGAGCATGCCGCCGCCGATGAACAGCCCCACTCCCGTGCCGATCACGGCAACGCTGCGACGTCGTGCGATGACAATGGCCAGAACGAACAGCGCAATGGTGACGATCGAGAGCCACCAGCCGACGGCATCCGCGAGTGCGTAGACGGTCCGGAAGGCGATGAGTGCTTCCCCGTCGCCGATGATGATCGTCTTGTCGATCGTCGGGATGAGCCCGGCAATGCCGACCCCGCTGTCGGTGAGGCGCTGCTTGACCTGATCGATGATCGGTCCCAGGGCGATCCCGAGGCCGTCGTTGTCGAGGACGAGGATTCCGCCGCCGTCCGCTGTCGCGACTGTCGTGATCGAGCGGTGGACCCCACGCAGCGCGAAGGCCCAGACATCCGAGAATGCATCCGAAGCGACGATGCGCTCGACCGCAGAGTTGACGAGGTTCTGAACGCCCTGAGCGGCTGGAGCGCGCAGCGCGTTGAGCGCCGTTGCCGCTGCTGGCGGCAGTCCCAGGTCCTCAATACCGTCGAAGACCTGATCGGTGAGACCGGCGAAGTCGACCTGCTCGTCAATCGCGGCGGTGGCCTCATCGACGATGAGCTCCTGGACCGCGGGATCCTCGGTCAGTGGGGCGAACGTCGACACGAATGCCTCTTCGTCGACCAGCTGCACGCGCGCCCAGGTGGTGACCACCGATACCGGTACGAGAATCGTGGCGATCACGATCACGAATGCTGACAGCGCGGCTCGCCACCAGCCTCCGGATGGAGAGGTTCGTCCCGTCAGGCGGGCGTTCTCTGCTTCCAGCGCGCGGATGCGCGATTCAAGGTCTTCGGGCGTCGGCGAGCTCATGGGCCCCATTCTGGCGGAAGACCGGTCTGCGCGCCTCACCCGATTGTGGCGATTGATGCGGCTCAGACCGCGCGAAGCACCGCCACGACCTTGCCGAGAACTGTCGCTTCGTCACCCAGGATCGGCTCGAACGCGGAATTGCGGGGGAGGAGCCAGGTGTGGCCGTCCCGCTGACGAAAGGCCTTGACCGTCGCTTCACCGTCGAGCATCGCGGCGACGATGTCGCCATTGTCTGCTGTCGCCTGGGAGCGCACGACGACCCAATCGCCGTCGCAGATTGCAGCATCGATCATCGATTCGCCGCTCACACGCAGCATGAACAGCTCTCCCTTGCCCACGAGCTGGCGGGGTAGCGGGAAGATCTCCTCGATCTGCTGGTCCGCAGTGATCGGAACTCCCGCGGCAATGCGGCCGACGAGCGGAACCATGGCGGCGTCACCGACTGCCGGGGCGGAGTCTGCGGGGTTCTCGGCTGCCATGCCCGGAAGATCGATCAACACTTCCATCGCGCGCGTCTTGCCGGCATCGCGTCGGAGGTATCCGCTGAGCTCGAGCTGGTTGAGCTGGTGCGTGACGCTCGAGAGACTCTTGAGTCCGACCGCGTCGCCGATCTCGCGCATGCTCGGCGGGTAGCCGTTTCGGGCGATCGATCGTTGGATCACCTCGAGGATGGCGAGCTGCTTCTCGCTGAGGCTGCGACGCCGCCGCGTGCCCGTGCGCTCCCGTGACGGCTCCTCGTTCATGTGCCCCGCTCCTGTCGCTGCTCGCATCCGCCCGCACTCCTCTTCGAATGTCGGAGGTTGGTGATGACCTGTCTTCATCGAAACCGTAACCGCCTCGACACCGTTTCGTGCGTTCCGGTCCCGCGTGTCGTGTTCGAAAGATTTGCGGGACGGTTCGTACTTGACAGACACAATACTCGAAGATAACTTCGGAATAGAGATTCGTATCCACCCCTCCCGGCCGAGCGGTGGATGCGAATCTCTCCCCGAGATAACGGAGGATGACATGACGACGATTGCTCTCGGTTCCGCACCCACGACCATGACTGCGGTGCGACCCGCTGCGACCCAGCTTCGGCTGACCGCTCGCGGTCGCGCCGTCCTGACGGCGCTTGCTGCGCTTCCGGCGGTCCTGGTGATCCTCGGGGTCATCTGGGGAGGCGGGGCCGCCCTGGCTTCCCTCGATCCCTCGGCACCGTCGGGAACCTTCGAGACAGTCACAGTTTCGGCGGGCGATTCCTTGTGGTCAATCGCACAAGAGATCGCTCCGGATGCCGACCCCCGCGATGTCGTGGCTGAGATCTCCCGACTGAACGGCCTCACGGGAAGCGTCGTGAGCGCAGGGCAGCAGCTGGCTATCCCCCTCGCGTATACGCAGTGAGCAGGGCTGCTGAACCGAGTGCGGCGCCGTCACGCACCGTACGATGGGACGGGTGACGATTCGCCTCGATGATCTCCCGCTCCGCGATGACCTGCGGGGTCTTACCCCATACGGCGCACCGCAGGCGCCACTGCCTGTCGCTCTGAACGTCAACGAGAACACCCACCCGGTGCCGCGGGAGGTCGCCGACGACATCCTGGATGCGATCGGGCGGGCTCTCGGCGAGATCAATCGCTACCCCGACCGCGAGTTCCGGGAACTGCGCGAGGGATTCGCCGAGTACCTTCGGCACGGCCTCGTGGCCGACCAGATCTGGGCGGCCAACGGATCCAATGAGGTTCTTCAGCACGTCCTTCAGGCTTTTGGTGGGCCGGGGCGCCGTGCGTTCGGCTTCGCCCCCACCTATTCGATGTACCCGCTGCTGACGCGCGCGACGGGGGCCGAATGGGTGTCAGGGAGCCGTGGTGCTGATTACACCGTGGACGTCGAATCGGCAGTCGATCAGATCACCGCAGCCGATCCCGACATCGTCTTTCTGTGTGCACCCAACAATCCGACCGGGACCCCGATGAGCCTCGAACTGATCGAGGCGGCCTACGAGGCAACGCGCGGGATCGTGATCGTCGACGAGGCGTACTTCGAGTTCGCGCCGAGAACTGCAGCATCGGCGCTGTCGCTGCTGCCGGGCCGTGAGCGACTGCTCGTCTCGCGAACGATGAGTAAGGCGTTCGCGTTCGCGGGAGCCCGCGTTGGCTACCTTGCCGCCGATCCCGCCGTGATCGATGCCCTGCGCTTGGTGCGGTTGCCCTACCACCTCAGCTCTCTCACCCAGGCGGCGGCGCTGGCCGCGCTCGCCCACGCTCCGGTGATGCTCCAGATGGTGGACGATATCGTGGCGCAGCGCGATCGCATCTCGGCGACGGTCGAAGCCCTCGGCTATCGCGCCTACGAATCGTGGACGAACTTCGTGCTCTTCAGCGGGGTGGAGGACCCCGGTCGCACCTGGCAGCAGCTCTATGATCGCGGCATCCTCGTTCGCGACGTCGGAATCCCGCGAAGCCTGCGTGTGTCGGCGGGTACCGCGGAGGAGACCACCGCGTTTCTGGAGGCACTCGCGTCGATAGACTCTCGCGCATGAGCAGCAGCCGCACCGCAACACTCACGCGAGCCACGAGCGAGTCGCGCGTCGAGTTGAGCCTTGACCTCGACGGCACCGGCGCCAGCACCATCGACACCGGGGTTCCGTTCTACGATCACATGCTCACCGCGTTCGCGAAGCACTCCCTGACCGACCTGACAATCCGCGCCGAGGGCGACGTCGAGATCGACGCCCACCACACCGTCGAGGATGTCGCTATCGTGCTCGGCGACGCCATCCGTGAGGCTCTCGGCGACAAGTCGGGCATCTCGCGCTACGGCGACGCGCTCGTTCCGCTCGACGACGCCCTGGCGCAGGCCGTCGTCGACATCAGTGGGCGTCCGTACCTCGTGCACGACGGTGAGCCCGAGGGATTCGCACTGCACCTGATCGCCGGTCACTTCACGGGCTCGCTCGTGCGGCACACGTTCGAGGCGATCAGCTACCACGCCGGCCTCACGGTCCACCTTCGCGTTCTGGCCGGACGTGACCCGCACCACATCGCTGAGGCCGAGTACAAAGCCTTCGCGCGCGCCTTCCGTCAGGCCAAGGCCCTCGACCCCCTCGTGCGCGGTATTCCGAGCACGAAGGGTGCGCTGTGACCGGCGCGCTGACAACGATCGCCCGGCCGACGGTGGCCGTTTTGGATTACGGATCTGGCAACGTTCACTCCGCCGTGAAGGCGCTTGCTCTGGCAGGGGCCGACGCCCAGCTGACAGCCGACCGTGACCTGATCATGGCTGCTGATGGGCTGGTGGTTCCGGGCGTCGGGGCCTTCCGATCTGTGGTGGATGCTCTGCGCGACTCACGTGCCGACCAGCTCATCGAGCGACGCTTGGCAGGAGGGCGCCCGGTGCTCGGGATCTGCGTCGGGATGCAGGTGATGTTCGAGCACGGAGTCGAACGCGGAGCCGACAGTCTCGGACTCGGGCAGTGGCCCGGGGCGGTGACCGAGCTCGACGCGCCGGTACTGCCTCACATGGGATGGAACACCGTGGACGCGGGTGCTGGCTCGACACTGTTTCGTGGGATCGAGTCGGAGCGGTTCTACTTCGTCCACTCGTACGCAGCGCAGCACTGGACTCTCGAGGCCCAGGATCCCTTCCCCGCCCCGGTCGTGACGTGGGCAACCCACGGCGCGCCGTTTGTCGCAGCCGTCGAGAACGGCCCGCTGGCGGCCACCCAGTTCCACCCCGAGAAGTCGGGGGAGGCTGGCATCCGGTTGCTCGCGAATTGGATCACGAGCCTTCCCGCGGCTACCCTCTGAACTCGTGCCTGCCCCCGATTCTGATCGGCGTGCCGCGGGCTCCGTGAACCCGCCCGAGGAACCATGAACGACTTCGCGTCAACGCCCGAACTGATTCTGCTACCCGCCGTCGATGTCGCAGACGGCAAGGCGGTCCGCCTGACCCAGGGCGCCGCCGGCTCGGAGACGAGCTACGGTGACCCGGTCGAGGCTGCCGTCGATTGGGCCCGCCAGGGTGCGCAGTGGATCCACCTCGTCGACCTGGATGCCGCGTTCGGCCGTGGCAGCAACGCCGGAGTGATCCGCAAGGTCATCAAGCAGGTCAAGGGTGTTCACGTCGAGGTCTCGGGAGGCATCCGGGATGACCGCAGCCTGGAGCTCGCGATCGAGTACGGTGCCGAGCGCGTCAACCTCGGCACCGCGGCGCTCGAGAACCCAGAGTGGGCTGCCGACGTGATCGGGCGCTACGGCGAACTTGTCGCGGTGGGGCTTGACGTGCGTGGCACGACCCTCGCGGCCCGTGGCTGGACGCAGGAGGGCGGCGACCTGTGGGCGGTGCTCGACCGCCTCGAGGATGCCGGGTGCAGCCGCTACGTCGTCACCGACGTCACCAAGGACGGGACGCTCCGCGGGCCCAACCTCGATCTGCTTCGCGAGGTCGCGACCCGCACTCCGAAGCCGGTCATCGCCTCGGGTGGCGTGGCGACGCTGGATGACATCGCGGCACTGCGGGAGCTCGTCCCCCTCGGGGTCGAGGGCGCGATCGTCGGGAAGGCGCTGTATTCGGGCGCCTTCACCCTGGCCGAGGCACTGGATGTCGCCGGAGGCTGAGGACCCGCAGCGCAACCCGCATGCGCACGCCCACGGATCGGATCACACCGCCGACTCCGCCGGTTTCCCCTGGGCCGGCCGCAGCTTCGAGGCGAACCCCTTCGCCGGTGACGACGGGTCAGCCGACCCGGTGTTGATCGGTGCGATCGAGCGGTTCCGGACGGGTGAGGCTTCCGTCGTCGAGGTGATCGATGCCTACCGATCCGCGCGCCTTCTCATTCCCCTCGTCGCTGAGAAGGGCGACGAGGGTGTCGGTGCTCACGGGCTGACGGTGGACAAGACGCAGGAGCTATCGATCGTCACGGTCGCCGCTCCCGACGGCAGGCGCGTGCTTCCGGTGTTCTCGTCGGTATCGGCGATGAGCACGTGGGACCCGGCAGCGCGGCCAGTCCCGGCCGACGGGGTGCGCACGGCGGCAGCTGCTGTCGATGACGGCACTGACCTCATCGTCCTCGACCCCGGCTCCGAGACCGAGTTCGTCATCCGTCGCCCCGCCGTCTGGGCCATTGCACAGGGCCACGAGTGGGAGCCCGCGCACACCTCACCGGAGGTCTTCGCCGGATTCCAGGAAAGCATCGGTGCGGAACTTGCCGTTCTCGATCTCTCGCTGGCACCCGCCGACCCGCAAGCGCGGGGGAGAGGCCCCGAGGTTCAGGTTCAGCTGAACATCATGCCCGGCCTTGACCGCGAAGAGCTGGATGCCGTGCTGCAGCGGCTCGCGAAGCGCTGGGCAGCCGATGACCGCATTGCGGTTCTCGTGGATTCCCTTGCCGTGAGGATCCGGCGCTCGGCAGTCTGAGTCGGTCCCGGCGGGGGCTGACGGGATGCGGCTCAGGTGACCGGGCCGGTCCACTTCTCGCCCGGTCCCTTGCCGATGGGATCGGGGATAACAGATGCTTCGCGGAACGCGAGCTGCAGTGAGCGCAGGCCATCGCGCAGCGAGCGAGCGTGCATGTCGCTGATCTCCGGAGCGCCGGCGGTGATCAAGCCCGCGAGTGCATTGATGAGCTTGCGGGCCTCGTCGAGGTCCTTCTGCCTGTCGGGGTCGTCGGCAAGCCCGACCTTCACGGCCGCAGCACTCATGAGGTGCACGGCGGTGGTCGTGATGACTTCGACAGCCGGGACGTCAGCGATATCTCTGGATGCAGCGGCAGCGGCCTCGGCATCCTCCTCCCAGCGTTGCTCGCGCTCGCGGTCTCGGCGATCGGCCGATTCGCTGGTGGATGCTGCGGGGTCGGAAAAACCGGGAATCGTCGACACGTGATGCCTTCTGCTAGACTCGTGCGGGCTCCGGAGCAGTATGCGCCGGACACGAAAGAGGATCACATCCCACCCGCGCTTGCCGCTCAAGGCTACCGGGTCCACGAACTCCGCTTCCCCCGGCAATCTGATTGGCAGGGGAAGTAGCGTTCGACAAGCTGTCGAACGTCAGGGTGAATGAAGCCGATGCGCAGCGTCGAGCGGGTGGAGTGTTCTGATCTCACCCGCGGCGCACCCCGTGTCGCGGTGCCTTACACCCGCACGAAGAGGAGTTCCGCATCAGCGATCCCCGCATCAACGAGCGCATTCGCGTGCCAGAGGTCCGTTTGGTCGGTCCCGGCGGCGAACAGGTCGGTGTCGTTCGCATCGAAGTCGCGCAGCGTCTGGCTCAGGAGGCTGATCTCGATCTGGTCGAGGTCGCCCCGAACTCGAAGCCGCCCGTGGTCAAGATCATGGACTACGGCAAGTTCAAGTACGAGGCTGCGCAGAAGGCGAAGGAAGCGCGACGCAATCAGGCCAACACGGTCCTGAAGGAAGTCCGGTTCCGCCTGAAGATCGAGCCGCACGACTACGAGACCAAGCGCAAGCACGCGGAGTCGTTCCTGAAGGCCGGCGACAAGGTCAAGGCGATGATCCTGTTCCGTGGTCGCGAGCAGTCGCGTCCCGAGCAGGGTGTGCGCTTGCTCCGTAAGTTCGCCGAGGACGTCGCCGAGTTTGGCACTGTCGAGTCGAGCCCGACGATCGATGGCCGCAACATGACGATGGTGATCGCACCGCACAAGAACAAGTCCGAGGCGAAGGCCGAGCAGAACGCGCAGCGCGCTGCCACCAAAGAGGCGGCACGTCAGTCCGCCCGCGGTGAAGCCCCCGAGCCCACGGCCGCTCCCGCCGAGTAGGCCCCCAGACTCCCGCCCGGCGGGAACCACAACGAAGGAAAGAAGATGCCGAAGCAGAAGACCCACTCGGGTGCCAAGAAGCGCTTCAAGGTCACCGGAACCGGGAAGATCAAGAAGCAGCAGGCGAACCTCCGCCACAACTTCGAGGGCAAGCCCACCAAGCGCACTCGCCGCCTGTCGGCGGACAAGATGCTCGCCCCCGGTGACGCGAAGGTCGCCAAGAAGCTCCTCGGCATCTGAGCGCCACGGTACGAACAGGAACGAAACGAAATGGCTAGAGTCAAGCGGGCTGTCAACGCCCACAAGAAGCGTCGCGTCATCCTTGAGCGCGCGTCCGGTTACCGCGGGCAGCGCTCGCGTCTGTACCGCAAGGCGAAGGAGCAGGTCACCCACTCGCTCGTTTACGCCTACCGCGACCGCCGCAAGCGTAAGGGCGACTTCCGTCGCCTGTGGATCCAGCGCATCAACGCTGCAAGCCGCCAGAACGGCCTCACCTACAACCGCTTCATCCAGGGCCTGAACCTGGCCGGTGTCCAGGTCGACCGTCGCATGCTCGCTGAGCTCGCGGTCAACGAGCCGAAGGTCTTCGCGTCGCTCGTCGACACCGCCAAGAAGGCGCTGCCCAGCGACGTCAACGCACCCAAGTCGGCCTGATCGGTCGTTCTTGCCTGAAGGGCGCTTCCCGTGCGGGAGGCGCCCTTCGTGTCGTTCGCGGCATATATGTCCGTGAACCCCGCGGTGGCGCCGGAATCGCCGGCGCCGTACCTCTAAACTGGGCCCGTGCTGGAGAACCCGCGATCCCCACGCGTACGCGCGGTCGCGAAGCTGTCCAAGCGCAGTGCGCGACAGGAGACCGGCCTGTTCTTGCTCGAGGGACCGCAAGCGGTTCGCGAGGCGCTGACCTATCGATCTGATGCCCTCGTTGAGCTCTACGCGACTCCTGGCGCTCTGGATCGGCACAGCGACATCCGGGACGCTGCCCGTGCCGTTGGGCTAGACGTGGAGCTGGCAAGCGATGCCGTTCTGGATGCCATGGCCGACACGGTGACACCACAGGGGCTCGTCGCGGTCGCGCGTCAGACCCCCTCGAGCGTGGCTGAGGTATTCGCCGCCCATCCGCGGTTGGTCGCGATCTGTGAGCAGGTGCGTGACCCGGGGAACCTCGGGACGATCATCCGCGCGGCCGATGCGGCGGGCGCCGATGCCGTGATCCTCACCGGCAAGTCGGTCGACCCGTACAACCCGAAAGTCGTCCGTTCCACGACCGGCTCGCTCTTCCATCTCCCGATCGCCGTGGGGGTGGACCTGCCGGAGGCTGTTGAACAGGCCCATGCCGCTGGCATCCGCGTGGTGGCCGCAGACGTGGACGGGACCGACTTCCTGGCATCCCGGGACCTTCTCGCGGAGCCCACCGCGTGGCTTTTCGGCAACGAAGCGCGCGGGCTCGAAGAGGATGCCCTCTCACACGCGGACCTCTCGTTGCGGCTTCCCATTTACGGCAAGGCTGAGTCCCTCAATCTTGCGACGGCGGCGAGTGTCTGTCTTTACGAGACCGCGTTCGCCCAGCGCAGCGCGCTCGCCTGAGCTGCGTTTCGACCGGTGCTGCCGAGAGTGTCAGGCGGGAGGCGGTGGTGAAAGGGACTCCCTGAGGTCTGAGGGTGCGGCGGTTCCTGGATGGGGAGACCGAGGCGCCGAGGCCATGCTGTTTGTCGACCTGGCAGAAGAGAAGCGCCGGCCAATCGCCTCGGTAGACTCGATTCTCGTGTCCGACGCCCCACAGATCACCCCCGAGACCGTCGCCGCAGCGGCAGATGCGGCACGCGCCGCGATCGCCGCTGCCACCGATTCGGCATCCCTCAAGCAGGCGCGAGCCGCGCACGTCGGCGAGGGCTCGCCGCTGGCGCGCCTGAACGCCTCGCTGCGTGATGTCGCTCCGGAGCACAAGGCCGAGTTCGGCAAGCTCATCGGGCAAGCGCGCGGACAGGTCACGCAGGCGCTCGCCGCCCGAGAGGCCGAGCTCGAGGCCGCTGAGCTGGCGGCACGCCTGGATGCCGAAGCGATCGACATCACGGCGTTGCCTGCGCGCGCGCGGGTCGGTGCCCGGCATCCGCTCACCCTGCTGCAGGAGGAGATCTCGGATGTCTTCGTCGGCATGGGCTGGGAGGTTGCGGAAGGGCCCGAGCTCGAGCACGAGTGGTTCAACTTCGACGCCCTCAACTTCGACGTCGATCACCCTGCCCGCCAGATGCAGGACACCTTCTTCGTCGACCCGATCGATCGGCATCTCGTCATGCGCACGCACACGAGCCCCGTGCAGGTGCGCTCCATGCTCGATCGTGAGCTTCCGGTCTACGTCGTGTGCCCCGGACGTGTGTATCGCACCGACGAGTTCGATGCGACGCACCTGCCCGTCTTCTCGCAGGTCGAGGGGCTCGTGATCGACAAGGGCATCACGATGGCGCACCTGAAGGGCACGCTCGACCACTTCGCGCGCGTCCTGTTCGGGCCCGAGGCAAAGACGCGCCTGCGTACCAACTACTTCCCGTTCACCGAGCCGAGCGCCGAGCTTGACCTCTGGCATCCCACCTTCAAGGGTGGTGCGCGCTGGATCGAGTGGGGCGGTTGCGGCATGGTCAACCCGAATGTGCTGCGCGCCGCGGGCATCGATCCAGAGGAGTACTCCGGGTTCGCGTTCGGCATGGGGATCGAACGCACGCTGATGTTCCGCAGCGACGTGAAGGACATGCGCGACATGGCCGAGGGTGATGTGCGCTTCAGTGAGCAGTTCGGGATGGTGGTGTGATGCGCGTTCCGCTGTCGTGGCTGCGTGAGTTCGTCGAGGTGCCCGCCGAGGCAACCCCCGAAGATGTGCTTGCCGCGCTGGTGTCGGTCGGCTTCGAAGAGGAGGACGTTCACCGCTTCGAGCTCTCGGGCCCCATCGTGGTGGGCGAGGTTATCGAGTTCGTCGAGGAGCCGCAGTCCAACGGCAAGACCATCCGGTGGTGCCAGGTGCGCGTCGCCGAGGGGGAGGGCACGGATGACGCGCCTGCCGTCCGCGGCATCGTCTGCGGTGCGAGCAACTTCTTCGCCGGCGACAAGGTCGTTGTCACCCTGCCCGGTGCCGTGCTGCCGGGACCATTCCCGATCGCTGCGCGCAAGACCTATGGACATGTCTCAGACGGCATGATCGCGTCGGCCAAGGAGCTGGGGCTCGGTCAGGACCACTCGGGAATCCTGCGTCTGGTCGAACTCGGCATCGACGCCCCGGTGGGCTCGGATGCCATCGCGCTGCTCGGACTCGACGATGAGGCAGTCGAGATCAACGTGACCCCGGACCGCGGCTACGCGCTGTCGATTCGCGGTGTGGCGCGCGAATACTCCCATGCCACGGGGGCATCATTCCGTGACCCCGCCGAGCGGCCGTGGGAAGACGTTGATCCCGGCGAGGGGTTCTCGATCGTGGTCGATGACGCGAACCCGATTCGCGGGCAGATCGGCGCTTCCGAATTCGTCGCGCGGCTCGTGCGTGACGTCGATGCTTCCAAGCCGACCCCGCCGTGGATGGTCACGCGGCTGACCCTTGCCGGTGTGCGACCGCTCGGCATCCTGATCGACATCACGAACTATGTGATGCTCGAGCTCGGAAACCCCATCCACGGCTACGACTACGACACGCTGCAGGGCGGGATCACCGTTCGTCGTGCGCATGCCGGTGAAACCCTCGAGACCCTCGATGGCCAGGTGCGCGCGCTGGATGCCGAGGACCTCCTCATCACCGATGAGTCTGGTCCGATCGGTCTTGCCGGAGTGATGGGCGGGGCCACGACAGAGATGGGACCCACGACCCGCACCGTGCTCATCGAGGCAGCACGCTTCGACCCGGTGTCTATCGCGCGGACGGCGCGTCGACACAAGCTGCCCTCTGAAGCGTCGCGGCGCTTCGAGCGCGGCGTGGACCCGGCCCTCCCGTTCGTCGCAGCCCGCCGCGTCGCCGACCTCATGGTGGAGCTGGCCGGGGGAACGCTCGACACCTCATTCGGTGGCGCCCTGCGCTCTGGCCACGAACAGGCGGCGATCGAACTGCCGCGTGGCTTCGTCTCGGGTCTGATCGGCGTCGACTACACGCCTGACCAGATCGTCGAGGCGCTCCGGCTGATCGGGTGCGACATCCAGGATGCCGGAACCGACTCGGTTGCACCCTGGCTTGTCTTCCCGCCGTCGTGGCGTCCCGACCTTACCGACCGGTGGACTCTCGCCGAGGAGGTCGCGCGTATCCACGGGCTCGACGATGTGCCCTCTGTGCTGCCCACACCGCCCTCCGGGCGCGGCCTGACCTCGGCCCAGCGTGCGCGCCGTCGTGTCTCGAATGCGCTGGCGGCCGCCGGCTATGTCGAGACCCCGTCGTTCCCGTTCGCCACCGCCGAGGCCAACGACCTTCACGGCAGCGCCGACGGAGGCCATCTCCCGAGCATCAAGCTCGCGAACCCGCTCGACGGGCAGTCGCCGTACCTGCGTCGCTCGCTTGTGCCGGGCCTGCTGCAGGTCGCGCACCGCAATGTGTCGCGCGGACTCGTGGATCTCGCCCTCTTCGAGACCGGGGTCGTGTTCCTCCCCGCTGTGGGTGTCGAGTACGGCACGCCGTTCGTCCCGCCGCTGGGCATCCGGCCGGATGCCGCCACGCTCGCGGGTCTTGACGCCGCGATCCCGTCGCAGCCGCGCCATGTCGCGATGCTGCGGACCGGAGCACGGGTAGCCAAGCAGCCCGGCCAGAGTGCCGAGGCGGCAGACCTCGCCGACGTCATCGACGCGGTTCGCACCGTGGCTTCTGCGGCGGGAGTCGACGTGACGATCGCGCAGACGCGGCGTGCGGCACTGCATCCGGGGCGCGCGGGCGAGGTTCGCATCGGTGATGTCACTGTCGGTTATGTCGGCGAGCTCCTGCCCGCCGTGGCAGCCGACGCCGATCTGCCCGGTCGCGTCATCGTCGCCGAGCTCGACCTCGACCTCGTGATCTCCCTCGCGGGGGACCGGGTTGTGGCGGCGTCTCTGTCGGGCTTCCCTGCGGCGACGCAGGATGTCTCGCTCGTCGTGCCGGAGGCGGTCCCCGCGGCCGAGGTCGAGGCGGCGCTCGTCTCGGGCGCCGGAGACCTGCTTGAGGCGGCGCGTCTGGTTGACGACTACCGCGGCCCGGGCATCGAACCCGGCACGAAGAGCCTTACCTACGCGCTGCGCTTCCGCGCCGCGGACCGCACCCTGACAGCGGCGGAGGCGACCGAGGCAAAGCTTGCCGGCGTCGCCGTCGCAGCCGAGAGATTCGAGGCGCGCATCCGGGACTAAGGGCCAGCTCGGCGTTGTGGTGCCGTGGCTCGCGCGGCCAGCTGACCCGGACCGCTACGCTGGCGACGGGTCCGGGCGCTGAGGCCGGCCCCTCGCCGCGACCAGACGATCCCGAGAAGGAGCTGCGCCGATGTCGTCGTTCCTCTACCGCGTGGGCCGGTTCGCGGCCCGCCGTCGGTGGACCGTCATCGTCATCTGGGTGGCTGTTGTCGTTGGAGCCTCGGCACTGGCCGGAGTGCTTGGCAACCACCTCCAGTCGAGCTTCACCGTGCCCGGCACCCAGGCTCAGTCAGCACTGGATGCCCTGGAGCAGCGCTTCCCGCAGATCAGCGGCGCCAGCGCAAAGGTGGTCGTTTCAGCGCCCTCGGGCGGGCAGGTCTCGGCGAGTGAGGACCTGATCGCCACCGCCTGTGAAGACCTCGCAGCCCTGGACGACGTCGTAGCAGTCACGTGCCCCTATGCCATGACCGCGAGCGGTTCTACGGCGGCCTCGGACGGCGCAGCCTCGCAGATTTCTGCCAACGGCGACATGGCGTTCATCGCCATGCAGCTCTCGGTAGCCGCGACCGACATTCCGGAATCGCTTGTCACCTCGGTGGCCCAGGCCACGGCACCACTCACGGACGCTGGCCTCACCGTCGCGGTATCGGGACTCGCTGCGAGCTCATCGTCGGGAGTCGACTGGACGGAGCTCGCCGGAATGGGCATCGCCTATATCGTTCTGGCGATCACGTTCGGCTCCCTCATCGCCGCGGGGATTCCCCTGGTGACTGCCGCGCTCGGCGTCGGACTTGCCGCGAGCGCCATCACGATCGTCGGTGCCCTCGTGCCGGTCTCTTCGACCGCCCCGGTCCTCGCGACGATGCTGGGCCTTGCGGTCGGTATCGACTACGCCCTCCTGATCACCTCCCGGCACCGTGACAACCTTCGGGAGGGGATGGATCCTGCCGAGTCGGTAGCCGTGGCCATCGCGACGGCGGGTACGGCTGTCGTGTTCGCGGGGATGACGGTCATGATTGCTCTCGTGGGACTCGGAGTGGCGGGGATTCCCTTCCTCACCGTCATGGGCCTGGGGGCTGCGGGGGCCGTACTGACAGCACTGTTGGTCGCTGTCACCCTGCTCCCGGCGATTCTGTCGCTGCTCGGGCGCCGCCTCATCCCACGAGGTCGGGCGGAGCGTCGCGCAGCTCGTCGCGGCGCGGAGCCGGCGCGCACGGCGCGGTGGGTGAAGATCGTCACGCGGCAGCCGCTGCTGACCGCGCTCGGTGTCGCCGCGGTGCTCGCGGTGATCGCGATCCCGGCATCCGGGCTGCGTCTGACACTGCCCGATGCCGGCTACGACCCACCGGGCTCTGAAGCGCGGGTCGCCTATGACCTGCTTGACGAGGGCTTCGGACCCGGGTTCAATGGGCCGCTCCTGGTCACGGCTGACATCTCTCGTACGCTGCAGATCGAGCAGGCTCTCACCGCTCTCGAGAATGCGTTCCAGGGCGTCCCCGGGATCACCGCGGTCTCGCAGGCCTTCCCCAACGAAGCGCTGGACATGGCTGTCGTCACGATCACTCCCGACAGCTCCCCGTCCTCCGATCAGACAGCGCAGCTCGTGCAGACCCTGCGCGATCGTGCCGCGACGTTCGAGGCGACGAACGGCTTCACCTATGAGATCACCGGCCAGACTGCCCTCGCCATCGACATTTCCGATCGCCTGGGCGCGGCGATGCTGCCGTTCGCGATCGTGGTCGTCGGGCTGAGCCTCGTACTGCTGACCATCATGTTCCGCTCAATAGCCGTGCCGATCACCGCGACCTTCGGCTACCTCCTGACGGTGGGTGCGGGCCTGGGGATCGCCACCGTGGTGTTCGAGTGGGGGTGGGGCGCGTCTGTTCTCGGCGTCGGCAAGGTCGGCCCGGTGATCAGCTTCATGCCGATCCTCGTCATGGCGGTGCTGTTCGGGCTCGCGATGGATTATCACGTGTTCCTGGTGTCGCGGATGCGCGAGCGGTTCGTCAACACCGGCGACGCGCACACCGCTGTTTTGCAGGGGTTCTCCGCCTCCGCGCGGGTCATCACAGCCGCGGCGCTCATCATGTTCTCGGTCTTCTTCTCGTTCGTCCCCGGCGGCAACGCGATCATCCAGCCGATAGCGCTCGCCCTGGCCGTGGGTGTGCTCATCGATGCGTTCGTGGTGCGGATGACCCTCATCCCTGCGCTCATGGCCATGTTGGGTGCCCGCGCCTGGTGGCTGCCGCGGTGGCTCGAAAAGGTCTTGCCGGATGCCGACATCGAGGGTGAGGCCGTGCGCCGGATGCTCGATCAGCGGACGTGGCGTGAGGCCGAGCGGGCAGTGCGCGGGAGCGGTATCCACGCACACGAGGCGACGTTCGGTGATTCAGCACCGCTGACCGTCGACCTGCCGGAGTCTGGAGTCCTCGTGGTCCATGGCCCCGAAGCCGCCGCCGTCTGTGCGGGCCTGTCTGGCCGGATTCCCGATGTCGGCGGGGACCTTGCGGTGGGTGGCCGACTCATTCCGTTCGAGAGAGAGCCCCTCTCTCGGGTCTCGGTTCTGGTTCCGGCGCTTCCCGCGCCCACGGACGCGAGCACTCTTGTCGAACACGTGCGGCGGCAGGTGCGCCTGGATGGCAGTCGCGGTGATCATCGTGAGCGGGCACGCCGGGCGATCGAGCTGTGGGGTGAGCTGACGGGCGGGCCGAACGTGCTCGACGAGGTCGATGTGCCGATGGCACGCCTGGACGAGCATCAACGCTGGACTCTCGATGCCGCTGCGGCGCTCGCATCGATGCCGGAGGTCACAGTTCTCGATCTGCAACGCCGAGCAGATCAACCGGCGCTGCTGGGCCGCATCCTGCGCGCCGCATCACCCTCCACGACGCTCGTGGTCGCCGTCGATGACACGGTGGTCGACGAGGCTGGTCACCTGGCATCCCACGGGCGCGCCGTGAGTGTTCTCCGGGCAGACCGGTCAGCTGACGCTCCCGGCCCGCAACACGCGAGCGCGGAGGCCGTCGTATGACCGGGCTCTCGGGGCTTCTGGCCGGCGGTGGCCGGGGGCGGGCGATTGCGCTCGCGGCCTTTGCGATCCTCATCCCGCTGCTTGTCATGCTGACGCTGTTGCCGCGTCAGACCCAGGAACAGGTTCCCGTGGCGATCGTGAACCTCGATGTTCCGATCCAGAACGGGAGTACGCCCGTCGCCGCGGGCAAGCTCGTCACCGAGAACCTTCTGACAGCCAGCGACGGGATCGCCTGGACCCTGACGGACACGACGACGGCAGATCAAGGACTCGCTGCGGGCACGTATCTCGCTGTCGTGACGATCCCAGCCGACTTCTCCCAGGACGTTGCGACCCTGGGAACTGATGCGCCGACGCAGGCTTCGCTGAGCGTACAGACCAGCACCCGCCACGGATATCTGTCCGGAGTGCTGGCTGAGGCTCTGGCAGCGGGGCTGCCGCGCGGAGTGGAGGCTCAGCTCACCTCGGGCTACGTGTCCGGCACGCTGGAAGCGTTCACGGAATTGCACACCGGCATCGGTCAAGCCGCTGACGGCGCGAGCGAGCTCGCGACCGGCATCGCTGATGCTGCCGGGGGAGCCGGGGTTCTCGCCCAGAGTCAGCGAGAGCTCGTCTCGGGGCTCGAGGGCATCGGAACAGTGCTTCGCGCCCTCCCGACGGGGGTCCGCGACCTGGGTGCGCTCAGCGCGGCAGCCGGGTCGGATGCCGCAGCTCTCGCGGGCTCGCTGGCCGGGGCTGCCATCGACGCCGAGGTGCTCTCACTCGCACAGGATGCCGGAGTGGCAGACCTCGATGTGCTGGCCGCGCTGATCTCGGCTGATCCGACGGCACCAGCGGGCGACCTGCTTGATGACATCCTCGCGCTGCGGAGCGGCGCAGCCGCGGTCGCGTCGGACCTCCAGGATCAGGCGGGGGCGCTCGTCGGCGATGCGGCAGACGCCGCCGAACTTGCCGTCGGCGCCGACGCCGTAGCCGATCTTGCAGGACCGGCGGCATCAGCGCTCAGCCAGCTCTCGGCTGCCCAACAGGCCGCAGTGTCTGGCGCGTCCGATCTCGCCGCCGGCACGGCAGAACTCGCGAGTGGCCTCGACGCTGCGGCAGGCGCCGCGGGTGAACTGGCGAGCGGCCTGGATGAGGCAGCCTCCAGCATCCCCAGCTACTCCAGTGCCCAGCAGCAGAGCATCGCGAGCACTGTCGCATCCCCGATCGGGGTCACCACCTCGAGCATAGGCGGTCCGGATTCCGCGCTGGCGGCAGCTGTGGCAGCGCTGGCTCCGGTGTCGCTGTGGCTCGGCGCGCTTGCGACCTTCCTGGTCGTTGCTCCCTTTGCGCGGGCGTCGCTGGTGACCCCTGCCACCTCCGCGCACATCGCCGCTGACGCCGCCTTGGTTGCCGTGGGAATTGCCGTCGTGCAGTCGGTGCTCGTCTGGCTGGGGGTTGCCGTCCTCGGTGTCGTCCCCGATCGGATCGCGGTGGCCTACGGGCTGACCCTCGCCGTCGCGGTGTCGTTCACACTGTTCCACCAGGCACTCACCGCCCTGTTCGGCCGAGCTGGTCTCATCGTCTCGGTGCTCGCACTGGGCCTTCAGCTGGTAGCCGCGGGCACCCTGCAACCGGTGACCGAGGGGTCGCTGGCTGCCACGCCGTTCTCGATCCTGCCGCTGAGCGTTGCCCTTCAAGGTGCCGACGCTCTGGTGGGCGGCTCGCTGCACGAAGTGCTCGGGGCAGCGGTCGGGCTTCTCCTCTGGGCCGCCCTCGCCTTCGCAGGCACCGTGATCGGCGTGCGCCGTGCCCGCGCGCGGGCGGTCAGCGCACTGCTTCCAGCGTGAGTGGGCGCGTCGATTTGCGGCGCCGAGGCCGAGATCGGTACTCTCGCGACATGCTTCCGGCACCGCACGACCTCGTCGCTTCCGCGACCGTGGTTCTCGTGCTGCGCCGACGTCTGGGCGGTCGCCGACTCTAGGCGACCCCGCTGCGTGCTCGCGCGCGGCGGTGTCGCCACCTCCGGCTCTGTGCTTTCGATGCACGACGAACCCAGACAATAAGGTGGAATCCATGACCTACTCGGTCGCCGTCTCTGGCGCCTCCGGATATGCCGGCGGCGAGATCCTGCGGCTGCTGGCGCAGCATCCCGATATCGACATCCGCACCGTCACAGCCCACTCCAACGCCGGTCAGCCCCTCATCGAGCACCAGCCGCACCTGCGTTCGCTGTCGCACCTGACGCTGCAAGACACCACCCCGGAGATCCTCGCCGGCCACGACATCGTGTTCCTCGCCCTTCCCCACGGGCAGTCGGCGCAGTACACGGATGCCTTGGGCGACGTGCCGCTGGTGATCGACGCCGGCGCCGATCACCGGCTGCGCGACGCCGCGGCGTGGGAGCAGTTCTACGGTGGCCCGCACCCCGAGGCGTGGACCTATGGTGTGCCAGAGCTCCCCGCCTCTGGCGGCAAGATCCGTGAGAGCCTCCGGGGCGCGACGCGGATCGCCGCGCCCGGCTGCAACGCCTCGACGGTGAGTCTGTCCCTCGCGCCGGGTGTGGCTGCCGGGGTGATCGATCCGAGCGACATCGTCAGCGTGCTCGCCGTCGGCCCGTCGGGCGCGGGCAAGAGTCTCAAACCTCACCTGCTGGCAAGCGAAGTGCTCGGCAGCGCGAACCCCTATGCGGTAGGCGGTACACACCGCCACATCCCCGAGATTCGCCAGGCGCTGCAGGATGCCGGGGCCACCGAGGTCCGCATCTCGTTCACCCCCGTCATCGTCCCGATGGCCCGCGGGATCCTCGCCACCTCGACGGCGCCGATCGCCCCGGGCGCGACGGATGCCGACATCCGTGCCGCCTGGGAGCAGGCGTACGCCGATGAACCGTTCGTCCACGTGCTCCCGGAGGGACACGTCCCGCGCACCGCGGATGTCGTCGGGGCCAACACGGCACTGCTCGGCCTCGCGATCGATCGCGCCGCGGGTCGGGTCGTGGTCGTCGCCGCTGTCGACAATCTCGTCAAGGGCACGGCCGGTGCCGCTGTCCAGTCCATGAACATCGCGCTCGGCCTTCCCGAGGACCGGGCCCTCACCACGAACGGAGTGGCACCGTGACCGTCACCGCGCCCGCCGGGTTCGAAGCGGCAGGCGTTGCCGCCGGACTCAAGTCCACCGGAAAGCCGGATGTCGCCGTGGTGGTCAACCGTGGTCCACTCACTGTCGGTGCTGCGGTGTTCACGAGCAACCGCGCCAAGGCGAACCCGATCCTGTGGTCGCAGCAGGCCATCCAAGACGGCGTCGTCGAAGCCATTGTGCTGAACTCGGGCGGCGCGAACTGCTTCACCGGTTCGTTCGGGTTTCTGACGACCCACCTGACGGCCGAGCGCGCCGCCGAACTTCTCGGAGTGAGTGCTGGCGACATCCAGGTGTGCTCGACCGGGCTCATCGGCACCGGTGATCAGGTGTTCCGCGACAAGGTGCTCGCGGGTACCGAGGCAGCGATCGGCGCGCTGTCCCCGGACGGCGGCGAAGATGCTGCCCGAGCGATCATGACGACAGACTCGCGGCCGAAGACCACCATCGTCGCCGGTGACGGATGGACGATCGGTGGAATGGCCAAGGGTGCGGGGATGCTGGCGCCCGGGCTTGCGACGATGCTTGTGGTCCTGACCACCGACGCCGTCCTGACCTCGGCCGAAGCCGACGAGCACCTGCGCGCCGCGACGCGGGTGAGCTTCGACCGCCTCGACTCCGACGGGTGCATGTCAACGAACGATCAGGTGACCCTGATGGTCAGCGGAGCGAGCGGGGTCACGCCGACACCGGAGGCGTTCCGCAGCGCGCTCATCGCCGTCTGCACGGACCTCGCGACCCAGCTGCAGTCGGATGCCGAAGGCGCGAGCCACGACATCACGATCGAGGTGATCCACGCGGCATCCGAAGATGACGCGGTCGAGGTCGGCAGGTCGGTTGCGCGCAACAACCTCTTCAAGGCTGCCATCTTCGGCAACGACCCGAACTGGGGTCGCGTGCTGGCAGCCATCGGCACAACGGCTGCCGAGTTCGACCCCTACGCCGTGGATGTCGAGATGAACGGCATCCGGGTGTGCTCAAACGGGGGACCCGACCAGCCGCGGGAGCTCGTGGACCTCACTCCGCGGGCGACGAAGGTCGTCATCGATCTGAAGGTCGGCGACGCTGCAGCCACGATCTACACCAATGACCTCACCCACGACTACGTTCACGAGAACAGTGCCTACTCGTCATGACTGACTTACAAGAGACCACCCCCGATGAGGCAGCCGAGAAGGCAGCCGTCCTGATCGAGTCGCTGCCCTGGCTCAAGCGTTTTCGCGACCAGATCGTGGTCGTCAAGTACGGCGGCAACGCGATGGTCTCCGAAGAGCTGCAGCGCACGGTCGCCGAAGACATTGCGTACCTCCGCTATGTCGGCGTCAAGCCGGTAGTCGTCCACGGCGGCGGCCCGCAGATCTCCCGGATGCTGGAGCGCCTCGACATCCCGAGCGAGTTCCAGGGCGGCTACCGGGTGACCAGTACCGAGGCGGTCTCCGTCGTCCGCATGGTGCTCACCGGTCACATCAACCCGCAGCTGGTCTCGAAGATTAATGCTCACGGTCCGTTCGCCACCGGCCTGTCGGGCGAAGACGCGGGCCTGTTCGGCGGCCGCCGCCGTGGGGTGGTCATCAACGGCGAAGAGGTCGATCTCGGCTCGGTCGGCGATGTCGTCCACGTCAACCCGACGGCGGTCCTCGATCACCTCGCCGCCGGTCGCATCCCCGTCGTGTCCTCGATAGCGCCCGACCTCGATCGGCCGGGGCACACGCTGAACGTCAACGCCGACGCCGCGGCGGCGGCGCTCGCTGTGGCGCTGAACGCCGCCAAGCTCGTCATCCTCACCGACGTTCCGGGGCTGTATGCCGACTGGCCGAACCGCGACTCGCTGGTCTCGCACCTGACCTCGACCGAGCTGCGGACAATGCTCCCGACGCTGGAGTCGGGGATGGTCCCCAAGATGCAGGCATGTCTGGACGCCGTCGACGGGGGAGTCGACACGGCGGCGATCATCGACGGGCGCGTGCCTCACTCGCTCCTGATCGAAGTGTTCACCAGCAAGGGGATCGGAACCGAAGTGGTGAGCGCATGAGCACCGTGCTACCCGAGACGAAAAGAGGCGCAATGAACGACGAGGCATTGACCGCGGCATCCTGGCGGGACGACGCCCGCCGCGACCTCCTCGCCAACGCCGGCGACCGCCTCGCGCTGTTCACCCGCGGCGAGGGTGCCTACCTGTGGGATGACGCGGGCAAGCGCTACCTCGACTTCCTCGCCGGTATCGCGGTGAACTCCCTGGGGCACGCGCACCCGGCGTTCGTCGAGGCGGTTTCGGCGCAGGCCGCGACGCTCGCGCACGTGTCGAACTACTTCGCGACCCCGCCGCAGCTCGCGCTGGCGGCACGGCTCAAGCGCCTCGCGGGCACCGGTGATTCCGGCCGCGTCTACTTCTCGAACTCGGGAGCGGAGGCCAACGAAGCAGCGTTCAAACTCGCTCGACTGCATGGGGGAGCCGACAGACCACGCATCCTCGCCCTCACCGATGCCTTCCACGGCCGCACGATGGGCACGCTCGCCCTCACGGGCAAGCCGGCCATGCAGCAACCGTTCCTTCCGATGGTTCCCGGTGTGGAGTTCCTGGACTCGACGATCGAGGCACTCGAGGCGGCGATGGATGACTCGGTGGCCGCGCTTATCCTCGAACCCATCAAGGGGGAGGCCGGCGTTCTGCCGCTCCCCGACGGCTATCTCGAGGCTGCCCGCGAGCTGACTTCGCGCCACGGCGCGCTTCTCATCCTTGATGAGATCCAGACCGGCGCCGGCCGCACCGGCGAGTGGTTCGCCTTCCAGCACACCGGCATCACCCCGGATGCCATCACCGTTGCCAAGGGCATCGGGGGCGGGTTCCCGATCGGTGCGCTCATCACCTACGGCGCGGCGAGCGAGCTGTTCTACCCCGGCACCCATGGTTCGACGTTCGGTGGTAACGCGCTGGCCACCGCGGTAGCCGGGGCGGTGCTGGAAGAGATCGAGCGCGCCGACCTGGTGAGCAACGCTCGCACGCGCGGCGCGCAGGTGCGTGAGGGCATCCTCGCGATCGATTCCCCGCTGATCACCGGATGCCGCGGGCAGGGTTTGCTTCTGGGTGTGGCGCTCTCGCGCCCGGTCGCCAAGGCGGTCGTGGCAGCGGCACAAGAACACGGACTCATCGTCAATGCCGCCAACGATGAGACGATTCGGATCGCGCCCGCCCTCACGATCGGCGACGTTGAGATCGACGAGTTCTTGACCCTGTTCACCGCGTCCCTGGCGACCGTGACCGACGCCCTCCTGCTCGATGAGACCTCGCAGCCCGACGACAAGGAAGCCGCGCAATGACCCGCCACCTGCTTCGTGACGATGACCTGACCCCGACAGAGCAGGCGGAGATCCTCGCTCTTGCTGCGGAGTTGAAGAAGGATCGCTGGCAGGTCCAGCCGCTGGCGGGCCCGCAGACCGTCGCGGTCATCTTCGACAAGTCCTCGACGCGCACCCGCGTGTCGTTCGCCGTGGGCATCGCCGATCTCGGCGGGTCCCCGCTGATCATCTCGACGGCCAACAGCCAGCTGGGCGGCAAGGAGACCCCCGCCGACACCGCCCGTGTGCTCGAGCGCCAGGTAGCCGCGATCGTCTGGCGCACCTATGCGCAGGCCGGGCTCGAAGAGATGGCCGCCGGTACCCGCGTGCCCGTCATCAATGCGCTCAGCGACGACTTCCATCCGTGTCAGATCCTGGCCGACCTGCTTACGATCCAGGAGCACAAGGGTGACCTGAAGGGCCTCACGCTCGCCTTCTTCGGCGACGGGCGCACGAACATGGGTCAGTCCTATGTGCTCGGTGGTGTCACGGCCGGAATGCATGTGCGGGTCGCCTCGCCGGTGGAGTACGCACCGCGGGAGGATGTCGTGGCCGATGCCGACCGCCGCGCCGAACAGACGGGCGGCTCGGTCACGCTTTACACCGACCCCAACGAGGCCGCCGCCGGCGCAGACATCATCGTCACCGACACCTGGGTCTCGATGGGCAAGGAAGACGAGAAGCTGCAGCGGCTTCGCGACCTCACCCCCTACAAGGTGTCGCAAGAGCTCATGAGCCTCGCCAAGGACGACGCGATCTTCATCCACTGCCTGCCCGCCGATCGCGGGTACGAAGTGGATGCCGAGGTCATCGACGGTCCGCAGAGCGTGGTGTGGGACGAAGCCGAGAACCGACTCCACGCGCAGAAGGCGCTGCTGGTGTGGCTGCTGCAGCAGCAGTAGCCGATCGAATCGTCCGGAATCTGCGCCGCCTCGATGGGCCGCCGCGGATTCCGGGGCTCGACCTTGCCCGCGGGCTCGCCGTGATCGGGATGCTCGCGGCTCACCTGTTCACGCTCCCCGAAATCGACTGGACAGACCCCGCGACCTGGGGTGGGATTGCGGGCGGGCGCTCGTCGATTCTGTTCGCGACTCTCGCCGGCGTCTCGATCTCGATCGTCACCACCGGGCCTCGTGCCCCCCGCGCACCGGGCCGGTGGCTGGCCTGGCGAGCGCTCGTCCTCTGGGTCATCGGTATCGCACTGATCCTTACCGGTGTGCCGGTGTACGTCATCCTGCCGGCGTACGCGATCCTGTTCGCCGCGGCGATCCCGTTCGTGCACGTGCGAACGGCGACCCTGTGGATCGGGGCTGTCGTGGTGGCGCTGGTCGTTCCGTGGCTGCTTCCCCCGATCGAGGCGGCGCCGTTCTGGGACACGGCGCCGGGTGAGGCGGTCTTTCTGTTGACGGGGTGGGCCTACCCTGCACCGCTGTGGCTTGCATTCCTCCTGGCTGGCATGGCAGTCGGCCGCCTCGACCTCACGCGCCCAGCGGTGCTCTGGACGACGGCGGGGGTGGGCCTTGTCGTCGCCGCGGTGGCAGAGACGCTCGCCGTCGTGGTGCCGGCACCCGACGACGACTATCTCGGCCAGGTGTGGCGAGCGAGCGAGCATAGCGGCGGCATCCTCGAGGTGTGGGGCTCGGGCGGGTTCGCGATCGCGATCATCGCGCTGTGCGTGCTGGTGTGCCGCACCGTCCTGCGAGCCGTCGTACTTCCGATCCGGACGCTGGGTGCCATGCCCCTGACGGCGTATTCCGCGCAGATCGTCGTCTGGGCGGTGTGGGCTTTTATGGCGCTGGGAACGACCTCCGACCTCTTCGGTTTTCGCGCCCTGAACCCGTTCTGGCCGATGACCCTCGGGATCATCGCAGCCTGTTTCGTGTGGGCGCTGCTGCTCGGCCGTGGTCCCCTCGAACGGCTGGTCGATCGGGTGTCGCGGCCGCGCGCGGATAGGCTGGCAGGATGACTGCGACGGGTGATGCAACGCACGATGGCGCCCTCTGGGGTGCGCGATTCGCTTCGGGCCCTTCGCCCGAGCTTGCGGCCCTGAGCGTCTCTACCCACTTCGACTGGGCGCTCGCCGCGTACGACATCCGAGGATCGCGGGCGCACGCATCTGCCCTTGAGGCAGCGGGCTACCTCACGTCTGATGAAGCTGCCAGCATGCGCGCCGGCCTCGACGAGCTCGCGGATGCCGTTGCCCGTGGCGACGTCGTTGCTCGACCTCAGGACGAAGACGTCCACGGTGCGCTCGAGCAGGCTCTCATCGAGATCGTCGGTCCCGAGCTGGGCGGAAAGCTCCGGGCCGGACGCAGCCGCAACGACCAGATCGCGACGCTGGTGCGGATGTACCTCCTCGACCACACGCAGACGCTGGTGCGTGAGATCGTCCGTCTCATCGACGCCATCGTCGCCCAGGCCGAGGCGCACCCCGCCGCCATCATGCCGGGGCGCACTCACCTCCAGCACGCGCAACCGATCCTGCTGGCGCACCACTTGCTCGCTCACGCGTGGCCACTCGTGCGCGATCTCGAACGACTCCGCGATTGGTCGGCGCGCGCGTCGGTGTCTCCGTACGGCGGGGGAGCGCTCGCCGGATCGACCCTGGGTCTTGACCCCGCGCTGGTCGCTGCAGAATTGGGGCTCTCTCGGCCCGCAGAGAACTCGCTGGACGGCACGGCGGCGCGCGACGTCGTCGCCGAGTTCGCGTTCATCGCCGCCCAGATCGGCGTCGATCTATCGCGCTTTGCCGAAGACATCATCGTGTGGAACACGCGTGAGTTCGGTTTCGTCACGCTCGATGATGGCTACTCGACCGGCTCGAGCATCATGCCGCAGAAAAAGAACCCCGATATCGCCGAACTGGCGAGGGGGAAGGCCGGCCGCCTGATCGGAAACCTCACCGGGCTGCTCGCAACGCTCAAGGGTCTGCCCCTGGCGTACAACCGCGATCTGCAGGAAGACAAAGAGCCCGTCTTCGATTCGGTGCGCACACTCGAGACCGTCTTGCCCGCCTTTGCCGGCATGGTCGCGACCCTGCGCTTCGACACCGATCGGATGGCGGAGCTCGCGCCGCAGGGCTTCTCGCTTGCCACGGATGTCGCGGAGTGGCTCGTTCGAGAAGGTGTTCCCTTCCGGGATGCTCATGAGATCTCCGGGAAGCTCGTGCAGGCATGTGAGGCCCGTGGAATCGGACTCGAAGACGCCGACGATGACCTGCTGGCCGAGGTCTCGCCGCGGCTCACGCCGGGAGTTCGCGACGTGCTGACGATCGAAGGATCGGTTGCCAGTAGGACCGGCGCCGGCGGAACTGCTCCGGTGCGGGTCGCCGAGCAGCGCGCGGAACTGATTTCCCGCGTTCAGGACGCCGCGCACGCGCTGGGGCTGTGACGGGACTGATCGATCCCAAAAATCAGTTCCACGCTTATTATCTTGCTTCATAAGCGCTAGGCTGATTCCGTGACCATCGCGGTGATCGCTGACATCGTCGGATCCCGGCGCCTTGCCGACCGGGATGCTGCGCAGCGCGAGCTGGAGGCGACGATTGCGCGCGTCCACGCCGAACGGCCGACGGCGCTCGTGCCGCTGACGGCGACCTTCGCTGACGAACTCCAGGCGGTCTTCGCGGAGTTGGATCACGCGCTTGCGTGGCTGCTGCTGCTTCAGCTCGCGCTTCCCGAAGAGATCGAACTGCGCTTCGGGATCGGCATCGGCGCCGTGGGGGCCGTCTCGTCTGCAACCGGTCACATCTCCGACGGTCCCGGTTGGTGGTCAGCCCGGGACGCGGTCGAGGCCGTGCACCGGCTTCAGGATCGTGCCGTACCGCGCGCCCGGACGCGCGTTGTCGCAGCTCCGGGGGAGGATGCCGCCATGGCCGAGCGCGTCCGATCCGTCAACGCATACCTGCTTGTCCGCGATGAGATCGTCGGCGCGATGTCGCCGCGCACACGCCGCCTCGCCTACGGCCGCTGCCTTGGCCGCACACAACACGACCTCGCCGCACAGGAGGGGATCACGCAGTCGGCGGTCTCCCAGGCACTCGCCACCGGCGGTGCCGCAGGACTTGTTGCGGGATTCCAGATCCTGGACGGCGCGTCCGGATGATCGCCGCAGGCATTGTCCTCCTGGCGGTCGGCTGCCTCGACCTCACGCGGCGTTCGCTGATCGGGGTGTCTCGCGCCGTTGTTCTGGCGGTGCTCGGAGTGGCCCTTCTCGTCGCCTCGGCGGGCGCGGATGCCGCGGTCTGGAGCTTCGTTGCCGCCGGCGTAGCGGCGGTCTGGGCGCTGGCTACCCCGGATCGACGTGGCGGGCGTGCCGGCTTCTGGCCCGTCGCCCTCGTGGTGGCTGTCGCTGCCCTCTCCGTCGCGCTCCTGGGCGTCCGAGAAGACCAGGGGCCGCTTGGTGAGGTGTGGCCCTCCGGCTCGCCGCTCGGCGCAGTGAGCCTGGACGTCGCCGTCCTGGTCGTCGGCGCGCTCGTCTTCCTGCTCGAATCGGGCAATGTGATCGTGCGGATCGCGCTTCGGGACGGTGACGTGCCCGTAGAAGAACGTGCGTCCACACTCAAGGGCGGACGACTCATCGGTCCGATCGAGCGTGTGCTCGTCTTCGCACTCACTCTCACGGGCGCGTTCACGCTCCTGGCCGCGGTGCTCGCAGCGAAGGGGATCGTCCGCTTTCCTGAGATCTCTCGGGACGGAGAGGGCGGCATCCGCGCCGAGTACTTCCTCATCGGGAGCCTCGTGAGCTGGACGACCGCCCTCGCGGTGGCTTTCCTCGGCTGGTGGGGGAGCTCGATCTGACTCCCCGGTCAGCAGTGGGCGCGCTGCTAGCCTGAGAATCGTGGCAGAACTGACGACCGATTCCCCCGTCCGCGCGTTGGAGCCGGTGAATGATCCTTCGTTCGAATCGGTGTGGGACGAGATCGTCTGGCGCGGTCTGGTGCATGTATCCACCGATCAGGAGGCCTTGCGCGAGCTGCTGGGGGGCGAGCCGATCACGTACTACTGCGGGTTCGACCCGACCGCACCGAGCCTGCACCTGGGAAACCTCGTGCAGCTGCTGTTGCTGCGCCGTCTGCAGCTTGCTGGCCATCGCCCCCTGGGACTTGTCGGCGGGTCGACGGGGCTCATCGGCGATCCGCGACCGACGGCCGAGCGCACGTTGAACACGCCGGAGACCGTGCGGGAGTGGGTGACGCGGCTGCGCGCGCAGGTCGAGAAGTTCCTCAGCTTCGAGGGCGAGAACGCCGCCCGCATCGTCAACAACCTCGACTGGACCGCGCCGCTGTCGGCAATCGACTTCCTGCGGGAGATCGGCAAGCACTACCGGGTCGGCACGATGCTGAAGAAGGATGCCGTCAGCGCCCGACTGAACTCGGAGGCGGGGATCAGCTACACCGAGTTCAGCTACCAGATCCTGCAGGGAATGGACTTCCTGGAGCTCTACCGCACCTACGGGTGCGTGCTGCAGACCGGCGGCAGCGACCAGTGGGGCAACCTCACCAGCGGGGTGGATCTCGTCCACCATGTCGAGCATGTGGGAGTTCACGCGATCGGGACGCCGCTGATCACCAACAGCGACGGCACGAAGTTCGGCAAGAGCGAGGGCAATGCGATCTGGCTGGATGCCGCGATGTGCTCTCCGTACCGGATGTACCAGTTCTGGCTCAACACGGACGACGCCGACGTCATCACGCGGATGAAGATCTTCACGTTCCTCACCCGCGAAGAGATCGAGGAGTACGAACGACTCGTCGAGGTGGAGCCCTACCGTCGGGCAGCGCAGCGGCGGCTCGCTCTCGAGGTCACGACGACCGTGCATGGCGCAGAGGCGACGGCGGGAGTGATCGCCGCCTCCGAGGCCTTGTTCGGGCACGGTGATCTCACATCGCTGGATGCCGAGGTCCTTCGCACCGCGCTGGAGGAGTTGCCGCACGTGCAGGGGACGGTGGAGATGACCGTCGTCGAGGCGCTCGTCGCAACTGGACTTGTCACCAGTCTCTCCGAGGCTCGCCGTGCTGTCGCGCAGGGCGGAGTGTCGCTCGACGGCAACCGTGTCGACGACGACGGTGCACTGGTCACGGGCGGGCTGCCCGGGGGAGTGTCGGTGGTGCGCCGCGGAAAGAAGACGCTGGCCGGCGTCTTCGTTGACCCGCGTAAATCCGCGTGATGCGGCGCGACACGCCCGGGATGCGGCCAGGATTTGTCACGTTGTTCACATCCGCGTAATGTCTTACTTGTTCGCCCCAAAGGAGCGCGGTGAGGCTGAGAGCCTCCCCTCCTCAAGCAGTGAACCACCCCCCAACATCAAGACTCCTTGTGAGTCGCAGACCTCCGGGTCTACGATGGGGGATCCGCTCTTCGCGGTGGTCTTGTCGACCGCTCGAGCGAGTCTGAGACTCGCCGGACGCCGATTTGACAGCCACGGAGAAACGGATAAGATAGAGAAGTTGCCCTGCGGGGAGGTCGAGAGACCGAAAGCAGGAGCATCCGATCCTTGAGAACTCAACAGCGTGCACTTGTCAAATGCCAAAAAACCTCGATTCAGCTTCGGCTGAATGAGATTCCTTTGGATCAAAGTCCGGCACTTCGGTGCCGGCAACGGATAGTCAGCAATGACATCCCTTTGGTCAGATCAAACTCGCTGCTTCAGTCAATTTCCGGCTGATCGCAGCAAATTTCTTTCACGGAGAGTTTGATCCTGGCTCAGGATGAACGCTGGCGGCGTGCTTAACACATGCAAGTCGAACGGTGAAGCAGAGCTTGCTCTGTGGATCAGTGGCGAACGGGTGAGTAACACGTGAGCAATCTGCCCCTGACTCTGGGATAAGCGCTGGAAACGGCGTCTAATACCGGATACGAGCTGCGAAGGCATCTTCAGCAGCTGGAAAGAATTTCGGTCAGGGATGAGCTCGCGGCCTATCAGCTTGTTGGTGAGGTAACGGCTCACCAAGGCGTCGACGGGTAGCCGGCCTGAGAGGGTGACCGGCCACACTGGGACTGAGACACGGCCCAGACTCCTACGGGAGGCAGCAGTGGGGAATATTGCACAATGGGCGAAAGCCTGATGCAGCAACGCCGCGTGAGGGACGACGGCCTTCGGGTTGTAAACCTCTTTTAGCAGGAAAGAAGCGAAAGTGACGGTACCTGCAGAAAAAGCGCCGGCTAACTACGTGCCAGCAGCCGCGGTAATACGTAGGGCGCAAGCGTTATCCGGAATTATTGGGCGTAAAGAGCTCGTAGGCGGTCTGTCGCGTCTGCTGTGAAAACCCGAGGCTCAACCTCGGGCCTGCAGTGGGTACGGGCAGACTAGAGTGCGGTAGGGGAGATTGGAATTCCTGGTGTAGCGGTGGAATGCGCAGATATCAGGAGGAACACCGATGGCGAAGGCAGATCTCTGGGCCGTAACTGACGCTGAGGAGCGAAAGGGTGGGGAGCAAACAGGCTTAGATACCCTGGTAGTCCACCCCGTAAACGTTGGGAACTAGTTGTGGGGTCCATTCCACGGATTCCGTGACGCAGCTAACGCATTAAGTTCCCCGCCTGGGGAGTACGGCCGCAAGGCTAAAACTCAAAGGAATTGACGGGGACCCGCACAAGCGGCGGAGCATGCGGATTAATTCGATGCAACGCGAAGAACCTTACCAAGGCTTGACATATACGAGAACGCTGCAGAAATGTAGAACTCTTTGGACACTCGTAAACAGGTGGTGCATGGTTGTCGTCAGCTCGTGTCGTGAGATGTTGGGTTAAGTCCCGCAACGAGCGCAACCCTCGTTCTATGTTGCCAGCACGTAATGGTGGGAACTCATGGGATACTGCCGGGGTCAACTCGGAGGAAGGTGGGGATGACGTCAAATCATCATGCCCCTTATGTCTTGGGCTTCACGCATGCTACAATGGCCGGTACAAAGGGCTGCAATACCGCGAGGTGGAGCGAATCCCAAAAAGCCGGTCCCAGTTCGGATTGAGGTCTGCAACTCGACCTCATGAAGTCGGAGTCGCTAGTAATCGCAGATCAGCAACGCTGCGGTGAATACGTTCCCGGGTCTTGTACACACCGCCCGTCAAGTCATGAAAGTCGGTAACACCTGAAGCCGGTGGCCCAACCCTTGTGGAGGGAGCCGTCGAAGGTGGGATCGGTAATTAGGACTAAGTCGTAACAAGGTAGCCGTACCGGAAGGTGCGGCTGGATCACCTCCTTTCTAAGGAGCATCTGGCACCCTAGGGTGTCCAGGCGCCGGATCGAGACGAACGTTCTCGCCGGTTAGCTCATGGGTGGAACATTTGACGAGGTGTCGATCGAAGATCGCCCCGCTCAGTACGTCCTTCGGGACTGGAACCGCGGATCGTGAACGATCGACACATGCACGCTGTTGGGTCCTGAGGGACCGGATGCCGCGATAGCGGCAGCTGAACCTCAGGGCCTTTTCTGGCGGTCGCACAGCGACACGCGGGAGAGGTACCGCCCGTACTTTGAGAACTACACAGTGGACGCGAGCATCTTTTGAACTGATTTTTCAGTTCATATTGATGATCTTAAAGATCATTAATCAATTTCGAGTTGGACTTCGGTCCAAACCGATTCTTGATAAAACTCATGTGATTTCAAGTCTTTAAGAGCAAACGGTGGATGCCTTGGCATCTGGAGCCGAAGAAGGACGTAGCAATCTGCGATAAGCCTCGGGGAGTGGATAAGCACACTTTGATCCGAGGATCTCCGAATGGGGAAACCCCGCTGGGCGGCGTGCCGACCCAGTGACTCCCGCCTGAATATATAGGGCGGGTAGAGGGAACGTGGGGAAGTGAAACATCTCAGTACCCACAGGAAGAGAAAGCAACCGCGATTCCGTTAGTAGTGGCGAGCGAAACCGGAACAGGCTAAACCGAGTACGTGTGATATCCGGCAGGAGTTGCGTATTCGGGGTTGTGGGACTTTTCGTGCTGTTCTGCCGATCAGCAAGCGTTACAAGAAGGTATAGACGAATGGCATTGAAAGGCCAGTCATAGAGGGTGCCAACCCCGTAGTCGAAATGCCTCCCTTGGCGCGAGAAGTATCCCAAGTAGCACGGGGCCCGAGAAATCCCGTGTGAATCTGTCAGGACCACCTGATAAGCCTAAATACTCCCAGATGACCGATAGCGGACAAGTACCGTGAGGGAAAGGTGAAAAGTACCCCGGGAGGGGAGTGAAATAGTACCTGAAACCGTTTGCTTACAAACCGTTGGAGCAGCCCTAGCAGCTGTGACAGCGTGCCTTTTGAAGAATGAGCCTGCGAGTTAGCGATATGTGGCGAGGTTAACCCGTGTGGGGTAGCCGTAGCGAAAGCGAGTCTGAATAGGGCGATCCAGTCGCATGTCCTAGACCCGAAGCGAAGTGATCTATCCATGGCCAGGCTGAAGCGACGGTAAGACGTCGTGGAGGGCCGAACCCACTTAGGTTGAAAACTGAGGGGATGAGCTGTGGATAGGGGTGAAAGGCCAATCAAACTTCGTGATAGCTGGTTCTCTCCGAAATGCATTTAGGTGCAGCGTTGCGTGTTTCTTGCCGGAGGTAGAGCTACTGGATGGCCGATGGGCCCTACAAGGTTACTGACGTCAGCCAAACTCCGAATGCCGGTAAGTGAGAGCGCAGCAGTGAGACTGTGGGGGATAAGCTTCATAGTCGAGAGGGAAACAACCCAGACCACCAACTAAGGTCCCTAAGCGCGTGCTAAGTGGGAAAGGATGTGGAGTTGCTCAGACAACCAGGAGGTTGGCTTAGAAGCAGCCACCCTTGAAAGAGTGCGTAATAGCTCACTGGTCAAGTGATTCCGCGCCGACAATGTAACGGGGCTCAAGCACGCCACCGAAGTTGTGGCATTGACATTATTGGTAGGCCTTCGTGGTCCAGCCGTGTTGATGGGTAGGAGAGCGTCGTGTGGCCAGCGAAGCGGCGGTGTGAACCAGCCGTGGAGGCTACACGAGTGAGAATGCAGGCATGAGTAGCGAAAGACGTGTGAGAAACACGTCCTCCGAAAGACCAAGGGTTCCAGGGTCAAGCTAATCTTCCCTGGGTAAGTCGGGACCTAAGGCGAGGCCGACAGGCGTAGTCGATGGACAACGGGTTGATATTCCCGTACCGGCGAAGAACCGCCCCAATCAATCCAGTGGTGCTAAATGCCCGAATCCCTTTGTACGATCCCTTCGGGGTGAGGCATTGGGCCTAGCGCATGAACCCATGCTGGTGCGGTTAGCGTATTAACAGGTGTGACGCAGGAAGGTAGCCCAAGCCAGGCGATGGTTGTCCTGGTGCAAGTGCGTAGGCCGAGTGATAGGCAAATCCGTCACTCTTATGGCTGAGACACGATGCGGATAAAAAGTGGGTGATCCTATGCTGCCAAGAAAAGCATCGACGCGAGGTTCTAGCCGCCCGTACCCCAAACCGACTCAGGTGGTCAGGTAGAGAATACCAAGGAGATCGAGAGAATCGTGGTTAAGGAACTCGGCAAAATGCCCCCGTAACTTCGGGAGAAGGGGGGCCTTCGACGTATTAGGACTTGCTCCGAAAGCGTTTGGAGGCCGCAGAGACTAGTGGGTAGCGACTGTTTACTAAAAACACAGGTCCGTGCCAAGTCGCAAGACGATGTATACGGACTGACGCCTGCCCGGTGCTGGAAGGTTAAGAGGACCGGTTAGCCGCAAGGCGAAGCTGAGAATTTAAGCCCCAGTAAACGGCGGTGGTAACTATAACCATCCTAAGGTAGCGAAATTCCTTGTCGGGTAAGTTCCGACCTGCACGAATGGCGTAACGACTTCCCAACTGTCTCAACCGCGAACTCGGCGAAATTGCACTACGAGTAAAGATGCTCGTTACGCGCAGCAGGACGGAAAGACCCCGTGACCTTTACTACAGCTTGGTATTGGTGTTCGGTGTGGCTTGTGTAGGATAGGTGGGAGACTTTGAAGCAGGGACGCCAGTTCTTGTGGAGTCATTGTTGAAATACCACTCTGGTCACTCTGGATGTCTAACTTAGAACCGTAATCCGGTTCAGGGACAGTGCCTGGTGGGTAGTTTAACTGGGGCGGTTGCCTCCCAAAAAGTAACGGAGGCGCCCAAAGGTTCCCTCAACCTGGTTGGCAATCAGGTGGCGAGTGTAAGTGCACAAGGGAGCTTGACTGTGAGACTGACAGGTCGAGCAGGGACGAAAGTCGGGACTAGTGATCCGGCAGTGGCTTGTGGAAGCGCTGTCGCTCAACGGATAAAAGGTACCTCGGGGATAACAGGCTGATCTTGCCCAAGAGTCCATATCGACGGCATGGTTTGGCACCTCGATGTCGGCTCGTCGCATCCTGGGGCTGGAGTAGGTCCCAAGGGTTGGGCTGTTCGCCCATTAAAGCGGTACGCGAGCTGGGTTTAGAACGTCGTGAGACAGTTCGGTCCCTATCCGCTGCGCGCGTAGGAAGTTTGAGAGGATCTGACCCTAGTACGAGAGGACCGGGTTGGACGAACCTCTGGTGTGTCAGTTGTTCCGCCAGGAGCACCGCTGATTAGCTACGTTCGGGATGGATAACCGCTGAAAGCATCTAAGCGGGAAGCCGGCCTCAAGATGAGACTTCCATGCCTACGGGCGAGAGGCTCCCAGCAGACTACTGGGTTGATAGGCCAGATGTGGAAGCGTGGTAACACGTGCAGCTGACTGGTACTAATAAGCCGATGACTTGATAACACACCGTTTTTTGGTGCTTGCGTCCACTGAGTGGTTCTCGATGTACGGTCGAGAACCGCATGACAATGACTTTTGTTGTGCAGACTGAAACATCAATAGTGTTTCGGCGGCCATAGCGAGAGGGAAACGCCCGGTCCCATTCCGAACCCGGAAGCTAAGCCTCTCAGCGCCGATGGTACTGCAGGGGGGACCCTGTGGGAGAGTAGGACACCGCCGGACTTCTTTCACGAAATGGCCACCCATCGTTGGGTGGCCATTTCGCGTTAACGGGCCGTTGCATGGTGCATGCACGCCACTGTGGAAGGATCGGGCAGGACATGGCAGAGGACAACGCCGCTGAGGCGGATGATTCTTCGCGCAGCAGCCGAAACCAGAGGCCTTCACGTCCTCGGGGAGAGCGTGGGCCCGCCCGGGGTGGGCGTCCTGATCGTGCCGGTGGCGATCGACGCAGCGGGGCAGATCGTCAGCCCTCGCGCGATGCGGCCGGTCGTCGCTCTCCGAGCGGTGGCCGAGACGGCGCGTCGCGCTCGAGCGACGGGCGGCCACCGCGTTCCGACGACCGTGGCAGGCCACGCAGCACGGATCGTGACGGTGCGGGCAAACGCCCCTCGGGCGCCGGTCGGTCTTCTGAGCGCGGGCGTCCCGATCGTGCTGGGCGTCCGGATCGTCCGCCCCGTGTCGAAGACGATCGGGAGCGCGGGCCGGAGGTCCCCGAGGAGATCACGGCGCGAGATCTTGCGGCGCCGGCACGCAACGAGCTGAAGACCCTGAGCAAAGAGAACGCGGATGCCGTCGCTCGTCACCTCGCCATGGCGGCGCGGGTGATTGATACCGATCCGACGCTCGCGCACGCGCACGCACAGGCTGCGGTTAAGCGCGCAGGACGCATTGCTGTGGTTCGTGAGACGGCGGCGATCACTGCGTACGCGACCGGCGACTTTGCGCTCGCACTGCGTGAACTGCGTACTTACCGTCGTATCTCGGGCAGGGATGACCAGATCGCCCTGATGGTCGACAGCGAGCGCGGGGTTGGTCGGCCTGATCGCGCCCTGGAGGCCGGGCGAGCTGTTGACCGTGCCGCGCTCCCAGCGGGCGTGCGGGTCGAGCTTGCGATTGCGATGTCTGGTGCGCGTCTGGATCTGGGTGAGCCCGAGCGTGCGTTGAATGAGCTCGATATTCCGGAGCTCGACCCGGACCGCGCGTTCGAGTGGTCGCCGGGTCTCTTTGCCGCGCGTGCGACAGTTCTGGAAGAGCTGGGGCGCGTCGAGGAAGCGCAAGAGTGGCAGCGGCGGGCGATCATCGCCGCCGATGCTCTGGATGCGGCAGCCGGCTATGCCGAGAGCGAAGAGCTGTTCGTCGAGGACATCGAACCCGAGGAGACGGCGTCTGCGGACCAGTCCACTGCAGCGGCGGCAACCGTGGATCCGGCATCCGACCCGCACGGTGGCGCCGAGCGCACTGACGGGGAGCGTTGATGGCGGTGTTCTCGCGGCGCAGTGCCTCGCCGACGCCACTTGATGGTGTGGATGTCGTCCTCGCCGACCTGGACGGCGTCGTCTATGCCGGAGCCGGGGCGCTGCCGTGGGCAGTGGAGAGTCTGTCAGCTCTGGGGGAGCGGCGTCTGGGGTTCATCACGAACAACGCTTCCCGTACCGACGAGGCAGTCGCCGACCACCTGCGTGAGCTCGGCCTTGCGGTGCAGGCATCTGACGTCGTCACGAGCCCGCAGGCTGCCACGCGCCTGCTTCGCAGTCGTGTCGAACCGGGTGCGACGATTCTCGTGGTCGGTGGCGAAGGTCTCGTCGTCGAACTCGAGAAGGCCGGGTATGCCGTGACCCGCAGTGCCGAGGATTCCCCGGCTGCCGTCGTACAGGGATTCGCGCCCGACGTGGGCTGGAAGCAGCTGGCAGAGGCCGCCTTCGCACTGAAGATCCCGGAAGACGAGGGTGGGATCCCCTGGATCGCGACGAACACCGACTGGACGATCCCGCAGGCGCGCGGCATTGCGCCGGGCAACGGCACTCTGGTGTCGGCGGTTCACACCGCGGTCGGTCGTCTGGCGACGGTGGCGGGAAAGCCCGAAACGCCCATCTTTGAGGAAGCCGTCGCCCGGTTCGGCGCGCAGCATCCGCTCTTCATCGGAGACCGTCTCGACACCGACATCCTCGGCGCGTGCAGGGCGGGAATCGCCTCGGCCCTTGTGCTGACGGGTATCGACAGGCCCAAGCATGTGCTGGCAGCTCCGGCCGGATCGCAGCCGACCTTCATCCTCGGGGATCTTCGGGAGCTGTCGGAGCCCTACCCCGAGCCAGTGACTCGTGACGGGGTGACCGACGTACGCGGCGCTCGCGTTCGCATCGATGGCCCGGACGTCGAGATCCTCGCTGAGGGGGAGCGCCCCATCGACTTGCTGCGCGCGGGAGCTGCGGCGATCTGGGGGACAGGGCGTGCGATTTTCGGGTTCCGGGTGCCCGAGCGCCTCTACGAGGACCCGTTCCACCGCCCCTGAGCCCTCAGCCGCCCCGTCGGGCCCGGTAGGTGCTGTCGCGCCCGTAGTCTGGGTGTCATGCTCAGCGACGATCGTTCCGACGAGGATGCCGCTTCCGACGAGACCGGGACCGGCGACGACGTGCCCGATACCACCGCCCCGCGCCCCGACGAGGACCTGCTCTCGCGTCTCGACATTGTTGAGTCGCAGCCGTTGTCTGACCGTGCGGCGGCGTACGAAGCGATCCACGAGGATCTGGCGCGGCGCCTGGAGCACAATCCCGAAGCCCCTCATCAGTGATCTCTCACCGATGACGCCCCGACTGGATGCCGAGCTTGCCGCTCGCGGCCTGGCACGCTCGCGAACGCACGCTGCGCGCCTGATCTCCGCGGGCAGCGTCACCGTCGACGGGCGCGGGGTCGTGAAGCCGTCAGCGGCTGTGGACGCGGCATCCGTCATCGAGGTCGCTGCCGATGATCACTACGTCAGCCGCGGCGCGCACAAGCTCATTGCCGCGCTCGATGCCTTCGCGGTGGTCGTCGCGGGCAAACATGCTCTCGACCTCGGCGCATCAACCGGCGGCTTCACGCAGGTACTGCGGGAGCGGGGCGCGACACCTGTCGTTGCGGTCGACGTTGGCCACGGACAGCTCGCGCCTCCTATCGCGTCCGACCCCGAGGTCATCTCGGTCGAGGGTTTCAACGTGCGCTACATGGATGCCGAAACACTGCGTTCGGCATCCGGGGTGGAGTCTCAGCCCCAGATCGTGGTGGGAGATCTCTCCTTCATCTCTTTGGGGCACGTGCTTCCCGCGATGTGCCGCGTCGCTGCGGCGGACGCCGACATCATCCTGCTCGTGAAGCCGCAGTTCGAGGTTGGGCGCACCGGCATCCGCGAAGGGGTCGTGACCGACGCGGGGCTGCGTTCCGAGGCGGTCATGGGCGTGCTCTGGTCTGCGTGGGATGCGGGACTCGGCACCCTCGGGGTGATCTCCTCCCCGATCGTGGGAACCCACGGGAACCTGGAGTACCTCGTGCATCTTGCCGCGTCGCGGGGGAGCAATCCGACAGAATGGATCAGCACGGTGAATCAGCTGACGGGAGCACGATGACCAACGAGGGCCGCAACATCCTCGTGGTCGCGCACGCGCTCCGCCCCGAAACGGTCGACGCAGCTGCCCGCGTGATCGGCGCGCTTCGTGAGGCGGGCGCGACCCCTGTCCTCTCCTCCGACGATCGGTCCGAACTCGGCGCTGCGATCCCGGGCCCGCTCGCCGTGCTGGGGGCCGATGTCGCGGTGGCGGACATCGAACTGGCGATCGTTCTCGGCGGCGATGGCACAATCCTTCGGGCCGCAGAACTCGTTCGCGAGGGCAGCGCCCCCGTCCTCGGGATCAACATGGGTCACGTCGGCTTCCTCGCCGAGATCGAGCGCGATGACATGGACGAGGCAGTCAGGCGGGTCATCGACCGCGACTACACGGTCGAAGAGCGACTCGCGCTGCAGGTGCGGATCAAGGACCGCGACGAGCAGGTCATCTACGAGACGTGGGCGCTGAACGAGGCCACCGTTGAAAAGGCCAGCCGGGAGCGGATGCTCGAGGTCGTCATTGAGATCGACGGGCGTCCGCTGTCGTCGTTCGGCTGCGATGGCATCGTCGTGTCGACCCCGACGGGCTCGACCGCCTACAACTTCTCCGCCGGAGGTCCGGTGATCTGGCCGGGAGTCGAAGCGATTGCGGTGGTGCCGCTGTCGGCGCATGCGCTGTTCGCCAAGCCGCTCGTGATCGCGCCCGAGCACACCGTCGCCGTCGAGCTGCTCGAGCGCACGAACGGCACCGGCATCCTCTGGTGCGACGGTCGACGCTCCCACGATCTTCCCGCCGGCGCGCGCGTCGTCGTGCGCCGATCGGAGCATCCCGTGCGTCTTGCGCGACTGCATCCTGCGTCCTTCACGGACCGGCTCGTCAAGAAGTTCAGTCTGCCCGTCGAGGGATGGCGCGGCCCGTCACCCGCGGCGGAGGGTTCGTGATCGAGCAGATGACCCTTCGGGACCTCGGCGTGATCGCCGAGGCGACCCTGCCGATCGGTCCCGGGTTCACCGCGATCACGGGCGAGACCGGTGCTGGCAAGACGATGGTCGTGACCGGCCTCGGCCTGCTTCTCGGTCAGCGCTCGGACAGCGGCGCGGTGCGCGCGGGGGCGGCGCAGGCATCCGTCGAGGGCGTCTGGATCGTTCCGCCCGATGGAGCTGTGGCCGAGCGAGTGCGCGAGGCTGGTGCGGATGTCGAGCCGATCGATGACACCCGCGCCGAGCTCATCGTCGGTCGCATCATCTCGAGCGAGGGGCGCAGCCGGGCGGCAGTCGGTGGGCGAGCAGCCCCCGCGGCGGTGCTCTCGGAGCTTGCCGACGATCTCGTTGTCGTGCACGGACAGTCCGAACAGCTGCGGCTGCGCTCAAGCGTCGCCCAGCGCGACGCTCTCGATCGGTTCGGGGGAGCAGATGTCGCCGAGGCCCTCGAGGCTTACCGGGAGCGGTTCGCGGCGTGGGAGCGGCTGGATGAGCAGCTCACGACACTCGTCGCCGATCGCGACGCGCGAGCTGCCGAAGCCGAGGAACTCCGCGCCGCGATCGCGGTGATCGAGGCCGCCGCCCCGCGCGCAGGCGAGGACGCTGAGCTCAGCCAGCGGGCCGAGCGGCTCGCGAACGCCGAGGCGTTGCGGGAAGCCGCGGCGCTGGCGCATGCGGCGTTGACGGCTGAGGATGAAGCTGCTGACGCGACGACGCTGGTCGGGGAGGCGCGGCGTGCCCTGGAGCGTGCCGCGGGAAGTGACCCCGAGCTCGAGCGTCTGGCCGAGCAGGTCGCCGAGATCGGGTACCGGCTCGTCGATGTCTCAGCCTCGCTCGCCGGGTACCTCGCCGACCTCGATGAATCGGGTCCGCACGAACTCGCCGCTGTTGAGGAGCGCCGTGCGGCGCTGGCCGAGCTGGTGCGCGCGCACGGCTCGCTGGACGAGGCGATCGCGCTTCTTGACACCGGGTCCGCACGGCTCGCAGAGCTCGACGACGACGGCGAAAGAGTCGAGCGACTCACCCGGGAGCGTGAAGAGGCGGCATCCGCTCTCGATGATGCGGCAGCGGCGCTCACGGCGGCGCGCACGGCGGCCGCCACCCGCCTCGGAAAGCTCGTGACAGCGGAGTTGCATGCTCTCGCGATGCCGGATGCCGAGGTCGAGGTCTCCGTCACCCCCGCAGCACCCAGCCGGTCGGGCCGCGACGAGGTAGCAATCCTCCTGGCGCCTCACCCGGGTTCGTCGCCACGTCCGGTCTCGCGCAGCGCATCCGGCGGTGAGCTCAGTCGCGTCATGCTCGCGATCGAGGTCGTGATCGCCGGCGTCGATGCCGTACCGACCTTCGTTTTCGACGAGGTGGATGCCGGCATCGGCGGCGCCGCGGCGATCGAGGTGGGAAGGCGCCTGGCGCGACTGGCGCAGACATCCCAGGTGATCGCGGTGACCCACCTCGCGCAGGTGGCGGCTTTCGCGAACAACCACCTGAGCGTGGTCAAGGCCAGCGATGGTGCCGTCACGGCATCCGGGGTTCATCAGCTCACCGGCGCCGCTCGCGAGGCCGAGATGGCGCGGCTGCTCTCGGGAATGCCAGACTCCGAGGCAGCGCTCACCCACGCCCGCGAGTTGCTCGACCTGGGCACGATTGCCGACTGATAGGATCGAAGCCCGTGATGCAGACCCCGAGTGACTCGCACGGTTCCCCTTCGGATGACGCCCCGGCGTCCCTTTCTTCCACCGTCGAAGAGCGCTCGTCGGGCCTCACGACGACGAAGCACATCTTCGTCACGGGAGGCGTCGTTTCCTCCCTCGGCAAGGGTCTGACTGCCGCAAGCCTCGGCAATCTGCTCACCGCTCGCGGCCTGCGGGTCGTGATGCAGAAGCTCGACCCGTACCTGAACGTCGATCCCGGAACGATGAACCCGTTCCAGCACGGCGAGGTCTTCGTGACCGATGACGGTGCCGAGACCGACCTCGACATCGGGCATTACGAGCGGTTCCTCGACATCGACCTGAGCCAAGCGGCCAACGTCACGACTGGGCAGATCTACTCGCAGGTCATCGCCCGCGAGCGCCGGGGGGAGTACCTCGGCGACACGGTGCAGGTCATCCCGCACATCACCGATGAGATCAAGCGGCGTATGCGGTTGCAGGCGACCGAGGACCCGCAGCCCGATGTCATCATCACCGAGATCGGCGGCACGGTCGGTGACATCGAGTCGCAGCCGTTCATTGAGTCGGCGCGCCAGATCCGGCATGAGCTCGGTCGCAAGAACGTTTTCTTCGTGCACGTGTCGCTCGTGCCGTTCATGGGGGCCTCGGGGGAGCAGAAGACCAAGCCCACGCAGCACTCGGTAGCGACGTTGCGCTCGATCGGCATCCAGCCCGACGCGCTCGTGCTGCGCAGCGATCGCCCCGTGACCGAGGCGAACAAGCGCAAGATCGCCCTCATGTGCGACGTCGACGAAGGTGCCGTCGTCAACGCGGTCGACGTGCCGAGCATCTACGACATCCCGACGATGCTGCACGATCAGGGGCTGGATGACTACATCGTCGACGCGCTCGATATCGAGAAGGCCGCCCGCGTGGACTGGACACGCTGGAGCCGCGTGCTGCAGGCAGTGCACAATCCCAAGCACGAAGTCACGATCGGGCTCGTGGGCAAGTACATCGATCTTCCCGATGCCTACCTGTCGGTGACGGAGGCCCTGAAGGCCGGTGGCTTCGCGCACGAGACCCACGTGAAGATCACCTGGATTCCCTCGGACCTCTGCGAGACCCCGGAGGGCGCGGCGAAGGCGCTCGCGTCGGTCGATGGCATCGTCGTCCCCGGCGGATTCGGCATCCGCGGCATCGAAGGCAAGCTCGGCGCGCTGCGTTTCGCGCGCGAGCAGGGCATCCCGACGCTCGGGTTGTGCCTGGGCCTGCAGTGCATGGTGATCGAGTACGCCCGCAATATGGCGGACCTCCCGGGTGCGTCCTCGAGCGAGTTCGATCCCGACACCGAGTTCCCGGTCATCGCGACGATGGCGGAGCAGGTCGACATCATCGATCACGGCGACCTTGGCGGCACGATGCGACTGGGGCTGTATCCGGCTCAGCTCGACGAGGGCTCGATCGCGGCCGAGGTCTACGAGTCCACGCGCGTCTCGGAGCGCCACCGCCACCGGTACGAGGTCAACAACGCCTACCGTGACCGCCTCGCCACCGCGGGCCTGCGTTTCTCGGGGCTCTCTCCCGACCGCAACCTCGTCGAGTACGTCGAGTTGCCGCGTGAGGTGCACCCGTACTACATCGCGACCCAGGCGCACCCTGAGCTGCGTTCGCGGCCGACAGCGCCGCATCCGCTGTTCCGGGGACTGGTCGGCGCAGCGCTCGACCGGCACCGCGCGAGCGAACTCTTCGACGTCGAATCGGATGAGTGAGAACGTGACCGGCGCCGTGCGCGATGAGCCGTTCGAGGCTCCCGTCGTCTCGTCGACGTTGGTGCACAAGGGCCGGGTGTGGGATGTGCGCAGCGACACGGTTCGCTATGGCGATTCCGAGATCGTGCGTGAGTACGTCGATCATCCGGGCGCTGCGGCTGTCGTCGCGATCGACGATGAGGGGCGGATGCTGCTGATTCAGCAGTATCGGCATCCGATTCGTCACCGCGATTGGGAGGTGCCGGCGGGCCTGCTCGATGTCGCCGGCGAACCGCCGATGGCGACGGCGCAGCGGGAGCTTGCCGAGGAGGCTGACCTCGTTGCCGCGTCGTGGCAGCCGCTCGTGAGCATCTTCACGACCCCGGGCGGCAACGACGAGGTCGTGCACCTGTTCCTTGCCCGCGGGCTGAGCCCGGCGCCGCAGGTGCACGAGCGCGAGGACGAGGAAGCCGACATTCGGCTCGAATGGGTGCCCGTCGATGAGGTCATCACGGGTGTTCTCGACGGGAGCCTGCGAAACGGCATCCTCTCGGTGGGGGTGCTCGCCGCCGCCGAAGTGCTGCGTCGCGAACGCCAGGGCTGAGGATGCAGCTCGATCGGGCGCTCGATGCGTACCTGCGCCACGTCACGATCGAGCGGGGCCTGTCGGCGCACACGGTGGCCGCGTACCGACGTGATCTCGGGCCGTACCGGCAGTGGCTCGCAGACCGCGGCATCGACGACTCGACCCAGGTCACTGCGGCGCTCGTCACCGACTACATCGCCGAGCGCGCGGCATCCGACCCGCCACCGGCTGCCACGAGCCTTGCGCGCCTGCAGTCATCGGTGCGGGGGATGCATCGGTATCTCGTGGTCGAGGGGATCGACCCCATCGACCCGACGACGCACGTGAGGCCGCCGAAGATGCCCCGGCGCTTGCCCAAGGCGCTCACGATCGCCCAGGTCGAGGCGTTGCTGGCTGCCGCGGGTCCCGAACCTGCGGCGGCAACCCCCGGGGATCTTGTGGCGTTGCGGGACCGGGCGCTTCTCGAACTGCTGTACGCGACGGGTGCGCGCGTCTCGGAGGCTGTGGGCCTCGATGTCGACGATGTGACCGATGGCGACATCCTGCGGGTGCGCGGCAAGGGTTCGAAGGAGCGCATCGTCCCTATCGGTTCGTACGCGCGGGCCGCGGTGGATGCCTACCTCACCCGCGCGCGTCCCGAGCTCGCACGCCGCGGCAAAGCTAGTCCGCGACTGTTCCTCGGAGCGCGGGGGGCGCCGCTCTCGCGCCAGAGCGCGTGGCTCGTCATCCAGGCAGCCGCCGAACGCGCGCACCTTGAGGCGCACGTGTCGCCGCACACGCTGCGGCACTCGTTCGCGACGCACCTGCTGCAGGGAGGCGCCGATGTCCGCGTGGTGCAGGAGCTCCTCGGACACGCCTCCGTCGCGACGACCCAGATCTACACGCACGTCAGCGTCGATGCGCTCCGCGATGTGTACGCGACCTCGCACCCTCGCGCGCGCTAAGCGCAGCTTCTAGGGCTGAACGCGCTGCTGCCATACCCGCGCGGTGGTGGCGATGAGCTGATCCCAGTGCGCGGGACGGATGCCGAAGGTCTGCTCGGTCTCAGTGGCATCGACTTCGAACGGTGCGTCGAACTGATACAGCATCCCGTCAACCTCGCGAAGGAGAGGGACGACCAGGCCGCCGGTCTTGAGGAGCCACCGCGGCACCACACGCAGTCGCGGCTCGGGGGCGCCGACTGCCGTGCTCAGTTGCCGGAGCGCCTCGCGGACACTGACGGGCGGATTGCTCGGCACGAGCCACGGCCGGCCCCATGCCCGGTCGTCGCGACCGAGTGCCGCGAGGGTTCGCGCGACGTCGTCGATCGCCGTCCACGCGTGTGGCACATCAGGGTCGGCGAACACGGACGCGGGCTTGCCGGCGAGCGTCGAGTGGGCGTATCTCGCCAGGAGCCCGCTGGCAACGGGGAGGGTGGGGCCGATGTAATCGGATGCGCGGGCCTCCGTCGCACGGATGCGGCCTGCCTCGTGTGCGGAGCGCGCGTCTTCCCACATTCGGGTCCGCAGTGCACCCTTGTGATCGGTGGGATTCAACGGCATCTGTGCGGTCATCGGGACCGGGACCGGGCCGTACCCGTAGAGGTTCGACATCGTCACAAGAACGGCGCCCGTGGATTCCGCCGCGGCGAGCAGGGCCGAAGCCAGCGGCGGCCAGAGCCGCTCCCACTGGGTATAGCTGCCGGGATTCGCGCAGTTGTAGATCGCTGCCGCACCGGAGGCGATGCGGCTGAGTGCCTCAGGGTCCGAAGCATCGGCGGCTACCGACCTGACGCCGTCGCTGCCCGGGCCGCTGCCAGAGCGGGTGACGACGATCACCGGCTCACCGTCGTCCGCGAGGATGCGTGCGAGAGACGACCCGACCGGGCCGGCTCCGACGATGACGTGTGGTGCGCGGGACATGGCCCGAGTGTAGGCCGGAATGCCCGCGGCACGCCTCGCGGCTGGTGAACGCTCGGTGACTAGAATCGATCAACGGCATGGCGAAGTCAGGAGAGTCGGTGGCGGGCAGCAAACGAGGCGCGACGGCGGGTGCGGAGTCCGACATCCTCGGTCCCACCGGTCGCCCGTATCGCGGGTTCGACACCCCTCCGCCGCTGTCGTCGCACGGTCCCGCCCGGATCATCGCCCTGTGCAACCAGAAGGGTGGCGTCGGTAAGACCACGACGACGATCAATCTGGCGGCATCTCTTGCCGAGTACGGGCGCACCGTCCTTGCCGTGGACTTCGACCCCCAGGGGGCGTTGACGGCTGGTCTGGGTATCCCCACCCACGATGTTCCGACCGTCTACGACCTGCTACTGGACACCAAACGCGATCCCCACGACGCGATCATTCCGTCGGCGGTGCCCGGTCTGGACGTCCTTCCCGCCAACATCGATCTGTCGGCGGCGGAAGTGCACCTGGTCAACGAGGTAGCACGCGAGACGATTCTTGCCCGCGTGTTGCGCAAGGTCGCGGGGGAGTATGACGTCATCCTCATCGACTGCCAGCCGTCGCTCGGCCTGCTGACCGTGAACGCGCTCACCGCCAGCCACGGCGTGATCATTCCGCTGGAGTGCGAGTACTTCGCGCTGCGCGGTGTTGCCCTGCTCATCGAGACGATCGACAAGGTGCGCGATCGCCTGAACCCCGACATCCGGCTCGATGGGGTTCTGGCGACCATGTACGACCCGCGCACGCTCCACTCGCGCGAAGTGCTCGAGCGCGTCGTCGAGGCCTTCGGCGATGACGTCTTGGAGACCGTGATCGGCCGCACCGTCAAGTTCCCCGACGCGTCGGTGTCGGGGATGCCGATCACGACGTTCGCTCCCGAACACGCCGCGGCCCAGGCCTATCTGCGGCTCGCGCGAGAGCTCGTCGCCCGTGGCGCCGTCGCCTGAGCCCTCGAGCGCGACGGAGGCCGCTCTCGATTCCTCGGCCGGGGCGGACGGCGGGTTCCGCGTCACGCTCGATGTCTTCGACGGCCCGTTCGACCTGCTGCTGACCCTCATCACCAAACGCGAACTCGACATCACCGAGGTCTCGCTGAGTGAGGTCACAAATGAGTTCATCGCTCACGTGCGTGCGCTCGGCCCCGAGCACGACCTGGATGAGTCATCTCAGTTCCTGGTCGTCGCGGCAACGCTCCTGGACATGAAGGTCGCGGGGCTCCTGCCCCAGGGCGAGCTGGTGGATGCCGAGAGCGTCGCGCTGCTCGAGGCGCGGGACCTGCTCTTCGCCCGTCTCTTGCAGTACCGCGCGTTCAAGGAAGTCTCGGCGTGGTTCGGGCGCAGCCTCGTGCGCGAGGACACGCGCCACGCGCGCACCGTGAGGCTCGATGCGAAGTACCGGGATGCCGTCCCCGAACTGGTCTGGACGCTCTCGCCGCAGGATTTCGCGGCGCTGGCGATGCTCGCGTTCGCGCCGAAAGAGATTCCCCACGTGGGGCTCGATCACCTGCACGCGCCGTTGGTAAGCATCCGGGAACAGGCGGCTGTCGTCGTGACGATGCTTCGAAGCTCCGGTTCGTTGAACTTTCGTGAGCTGATCGCCGGTGTGGACCAACCCGGGATCGTGGTTGCCCGCTTCCTGTCGGTGCTCGAGCTGTACCGGCACGCGGCACTCTCGTTCGAGCAGGTCGAGCCCCTCGGCGAACTCACGCTGCGCTGGACCGCCGAGCGGTGGTCGGACGAGAACCTTGCCACACTGGGAGCCGACTATGACCGATGACACGACTTCAGAATTCGCCTCCGACATCACGCGCCGGCTCGAAGCGATCATGATGATCCTCGACGAACCCCACAGCCTCGTGAGCCTTGCCGCGGCCGTCGGCGCACCGGTGCCCGCCGTACGTCAGGCCATCGAGAGCCTCGTCGCTGACTATGACGGTATGACCGGCGGACCCAAGCGCGGGTTCGAGCTGCGCGAGGTCGGCGGCGGTTGGCGGCTGTATGTGCGGGAGGAGTTCGATGATCTCGTGAGCGACTTCGTCGGAACGCAGGCTCCGTCGCGGCTCTCGCAGGCGGCCCTCGAGACGCTCGCCGTGATCGCCTACAAGCAGCCCGTCACCCGCGGTCAGGTCGCGGCGATCCGTGCCGTCAACGTCGATTCGGTCGTGCGAACTCTGCTGTCTCGAGGCCTCATCACCGAGGTGTTCACAGACCCCGACACCGGGGCGATTCACTACGGTACGACCGATGCCCTGCTCGTGAATCTCGGGATCAACTCGCTCGATGAGCTGCCGCACATCTCACCGCTCCTCGACGACGGCGCCGACGGTTTCGCGGGGGAGTCGATCCGATGACGGCATCCGGATTCGAGTCGGAAGGCCCCGACGGCGTGCGCCTGCAGAAGGTGCTCGCCGCGGCCGGTGTCGCATCGCGCCGCGTGTCTGAGCAGCTGATCGCGGCGGGGCGCGTTCGGGTGAACGGGCGGGTCGTCACCGAACTCGGGACGCGTATCGATCCGACCACCGACCTCGTGGATGTGGACGGCGTCGCGGTGCAGCTCGATGAGAGCAAGCGTTACGTCGTGCTCAACAAGCCGCGCGGCGTCGTCAGCTCCATGCGCGACGAGCGGGGCAGGCCAGACCTCCGCGAATACGCGGCGGAGTGGTCGGAGCGACTCTTCAATGTCGGGCGCCTGGATGCCGACACCAGCGGACTGCTCGTTCTCACCAACGACGGCGACCTCGCGCATGTGCTCTCGCACCCGTCGTTCGGGGTGACGAAGGTCTACATCGCGAAGGTCGAGGGCCGCGTCACGCCACAGACGATCGCTCGGCTCACGCGTGGTGTGGCGCTCGAGGATGGTCCGATCGCCGCCGACAAGGCGCGGCTACTGTCAGCATCCGATGCCGGAGGCGGCTCGCTCGTGGAACTCACGCTGCACTCGGGCCGTAATCGCATCGTGCGACGGATGATGGCCGAGGTGGGGCATCCGGTCGTTGAACTGGTGCGCCGACAGTTCGGTCCGCTGCACCTGGGAAGCCTCCCGGTTGGGGCTGTGCGGGAGTTGACTACAGTAGAACGTGGCGCATTGCTGACTCTTGCGCGCCGCGAGGGTGACCCGCAGCAAGAGACCCCGCGCCACGAGGCTGACGACTCTTCGTCGCCCGATTCTCAGGAGATTTCCCCGTGACGAGCACCGATACGTCAGCTGTGACCGGCGACGGTTCGCTGACCCCGCGCGTCACCGGCACGGTGCGCGTCGTCGGCGCGGGGCTCCTCGGCGCCAGCGTCGGACACGCACTGCGAGCGCGGGGCGTCGATGTCGTGCTCGAGGATGCCTCGCCATCGCAACTGCGTCTGGCGATCGACTACGGCGCGGGCCGTGCTGCGACGCCCGACGACAATCCGACGCTCATCGTCGTCGCGGTTCCGCCGGATGTCGTCGCCGACGTCGTCGAGCGGGAGCTGCGCACGTTCCCCGGTGCCGTCGTGACGGATGTCGCGAGCGTCAAGCTGGAGCCCCTGCAGGAGCTCCGAGATCGCGGCGTCGATCTCACCCACTACATCGGGTCGCATCCGCTTGCCGGTCGTGAGCGGGGCGGCGCGATTTCGGCGCGGGCCGATCTGTTCATCGGAAGCCCGTGGGTGGTGTGCCGTGACGGCAAGACCCCGGCATCCGACCTCGCGCTCGTCGAGGCGCTCGCGCTGGATCTCGGCGCGACGCCGATCGAGATGACCCCCGAAGACCACGATCGTTCGGTCGCGCTTGTCTCCCACGTTCCCCAGCTGGTGGCGAGCCTGCTGGCGGGCCGGTTCACCGACGCCCCCGATGGATCGTTGCGGCTCGCCGGTCAGGGTGTTCGCGACACGACCCGGATCGCCGCGTCGGCTCCCGAGCTGTGGGTCCAGATCCTGGCGGCCAACGCCGCCCCTGTCGTCGACATCCTCGACGCACTGTCGCAGGATCTCGCCGCCGTCGCCGAGGCGCTGCGGGCTCCCGAGGCTCCCGGCTCCCGGCGCGAGATCGCCGACACGATCCGTCGCGGCAACGAGGGCGTGGAGCGCCTGCCCGGCAAGCACGGTCAGAACCGTCGTTTCGCTTCCCTCGTGGTGATGGTGGATGACACGGCAGGGCAGCTCGGGCGCCTCTTCGGTGACCTTGGTGCGCTCGCGGTCAACGTTGAGGATTTCCGGTTGGAGCACTCGCCGGGGGCTCCGTTCGGCCTTGCCGAGATCGCTGTTGCGCCCTCCGTGCTGCGCGACGCGACGGCCGGACTCGAAGAGCGCGGATGGAAGATCGCGAGCACCACCAATGACTGACACCGCACCCGACGCTGTGGCCCCTGACGCGGTGGCCGCCGATCACACAGCATCCACGGCCGAATCCGACGTCGTGATCGTCGCGGTCGATGGTCCCGCAGGCAGCGGCAAGTCCAGCGTGTCGAAGCACGTGGCCCGCGCGCTCGGGTTCGGTTACCTCGACACCGGCGCCGCCTACCGTGCCCTCGCGTGGCATGCGCTGGCGCGTGAGGTCGACACCTCCGATGCGACGGCGGTTCTCGAAGCCGTCAGCGACTTCGACTTCCGCATCTCCCTCGACCCTGACGACTACTGGGTGCGATCGGGTGAGACCGATGTGACCGAGGCTATTCGCGAGCAGCGGGTGACGGATGCCGTCAGCGGCGTCGCCCGGGTTCCGGCGATTCGCCGTGCGATTAATGCGGCGTTCCGGCGGTTGGTGGCGGCATCCGGTCGCCCCGGCGTCGTCGTAGAGGGGCGGGACATCACGACAGTTGTTGCTCCGGACGCGCCGGCGCGGATCCTGTTGACTGCCGATCCCGCGGTCCGGGCGGCGCGGCGCAGCGCCGAGATCAGCGGTTCGACGGCGGCAGAGGTCGCCGAGGCCCTGCGACGCCGTGATTCGTCGGACTCGAAGGTTGTTGACTTCCTGACCGCTGCTCCGGGAGTTGTCGTGGTCGATTCGACCGCGTTGGATTTTGACGAAACGGTGGCCGAAGTGCTCGCCGTCGCCCGCCGGGAACTCGCGGGCGCCCTGATCGAGGGCGCCGACCGAGGAGACACCGGCGTGGAGGGGAAGGATTGACAATGGGCACCACAGGTGATGAGTTCGACGAGACAGCCGCTGGGGATGACAACCTCGCCGATACTCTCGCGGATCTCGACGACGAGCTGGCCGAGTCGCGGGCAGCAGCGCTGCGAGCGACCCTGGATGACTACGACCTCGACGAGGATGACGCCGCGGTACTCGCTGGCCTCGTTGCCGGTGAGGACGGCATCGAATATCTGCCGGCGCTGCCGGTCGTCGCGATCGTCGGACGTCCGAACGTCGGCAAGTCGGCGCTCGTCAACCGCATCCTGGGCCGTCGCGAGGCCGTCGTCGAGGACACCCCGGGTGTCACGCGCGACCGCGTGACCTACAAGGCCGAGTGGATGGACCGCCGGTTCACGCTCGTGGACACCGGAGGGTGGGAGCCTGACGCGCGCGGTATCGATCGGTCGGTGGCCGCGCAGGCAGAGATCGCGATCGATCTCTCGGACGTCGTGCTGTTCGTGGTCGATGCGATGGTGGGGGCGACCTCGACCGACGAGCACGTCGTCAAGCTGCTGCGCAAGAGCGGCAAGCCCGTGTTCCTCGTCGCCAACAAGATCGACGACGCCCGCCAGGAGCCCGAGGCCGCGGCGCTGTGGAACCTGGGACTCGGGGAGCCGCATCCGGTCTCCGCGATCCACGGCCGCGGGGTGGCTGACCTGCTCGACGAGATCATGAAGGTGCTGCCGGATGTCTCGGCCGTCGCCAAGCACGAGATCGGTGGACCGCGCCGCGTCGCGATCCTCGGTCGCCCGAACGTGGGCAAGTCGTCGCTCCTGAACAAAGCGGCAGGCGAGGAGCGCGTCGTCGTCAACGATCTCGCGGGAACGACGCGCGACCCGGTTGACGAAATCGTCGAGATCGGCGGGCGCCTGTGGACCTTCGTCGACACTGCCGGCATCCGTCGTCGCGTTCACCTGCAGCAGGGTGCCGACTTTTATGCATCGCTTCGCACCTCGGCGGCGCTCGAGAAGGCGGAGGTCGCTGTCGTCGTGCTCGATGTCAGCCAGCCGCTCAGCGAGCAGGACGTGCGGATCATCGATCTGGTGCTGGAGTCAGGGCGGGCGCTCGTGCTCGCGTTCAACAAGTGGGATCTGCTCGCGACGCCCGAACTCGAGAACCAGGATCGTCGCCGCTATCTCGAGCGTGAGATCGAGCAGGATCTCGCTCACGTCTCGTGGGCCCCGCGGGTGAACATCTCGGCTCGAACGGGGCGACACCTCGAGAAGCTTGTTCCGGCGCTCGAGACGGCGCTGGAATCGTGGGATCAGCGGATCCCGACCGGCAAGTTCAATGCCTTCCTGGCTGAGCTCGTCGCCGAGCACCCGCATCCGCTCCGCGGTGGCAAGCAGCCTCGCATCCTGTTCGGCACGCAGGCGGCGACCCGCCCGCCAACCTTCGTGCTCTTCACGACCGGGTTCCTCGACCCCGGCTATCGCCGGTTCATCCAGCGCCGCTTGCGTGAGCTGTTCGGTTTCGAGGGCACCCCGATCGTGCTCAACATGCGGGTCCGGGAGCGCCGTCAGCGCTCCTAGCCCTCACGCGCTGCTGGCTCTGACGCGTTGCGATCAGGCGCCGTCGGTCTTGGCCGGCGGCAGGTCCTGCAGGTGCGAGCGGTCGTCGCCCGGGTCCCCGGTTCCCTTGTCGGCGCCTGATTCGGCGTCACCGAAGTCGTGGTCTTCCCACTGACCGTGCGTTTCGCCGTTTTCTGGAGTCTCGATCATCTCGTGGTCGTGTTCGTTTCCCATGGCACCAGCCGACCACCCGTGCAGCAGCCGTGCGAGGGTCTTGACAATCGCGATCAGCGGGTGATGACGCTCGTGAAGGCGCCGGTGAACTCGGCGGCGATCGTCTCGACCAGGTCGTCCGCTGTCGCGGTGGGGGGAACGGGCGGGGCCTCCGACCGGCCGCCTATGTACCGGGCACGCTGGAGGGCCCACCACTGCACACCTTCGGCGAGGAGTTGCTCCCCGAGCAGGCGTAGTCGGTCGGCGTCGGTGAGCGTCGGGTCGATGGTCGTGCGGACCTCGTACTCCAGCGGATATTCGCTGCCGGCGCGGGCACTCGCGGCATCCAGCACGAGCCGCAGCGACCGCCAGGCATGGATGCCGCTGCCACGGCGCTGCGTGACGGCGGCGTAGTCGGCGGCGGATGCCTTGATGTCGAGGCCTACCCAGTCCAGCGCAGGGAGAGCAGCATCCAGTCGTTGCGGGAAAGCACCTCCGGTATGCAGGCCGATGCGCAGGCCGAGGCATCGCGCATCGGCGATGGCGGGCAGGAGGGCGGTTTGCATCGTGGGCTCGCCCCCCGAGAAGACGACGCCGTCGAGCTGCCCCCGGCGGTGGTCGAGGAACGTCACGACATCGCGCCACGGCAGCGCGCCGGCGCGCTGGGGGTCGATGAGGTCGGGGTTGTGGCAGTAAACACATTCCCACGGACAGCCCTGGAGGAAGACCGTCGCGACCAGGCGGTCGGGCCAATCTGAGCCTGAGAATCGCGTGAGCCCGGCGATACTCAGCTCGTCGGCAACGGCGTCGGCATCGGAGGGTGCGAGGACGTTCACTGCGGTGCCAGTACGGGCCGCGCTGCATCCTTTGCGGCCCGGATGGCGTCGAAGTAGACCCGCTCGGCGGCTTCGCCCTGCTTGCCGATGTTGAACGAGGAGACGGGGCGGAAGTAGCCCATCACACGCGTCCACACCTCGCAGTCTCGACCGCAGCGCGGGCATAGCGGATGGTCGCCCGACACGTATCCGTGTGCGGGACAGATTGAGAACGTGGGCGTGACGGTGAGGTAGGGGAGCCGGAACTGCTCGAGCGAGCGCCGCACGAGGTTCTTGCAGACGGATGCCGACGCGACAGCTTCGCCGAGGTACAGGTGCAGGACCGTGCCGCCGGTGTAGAGCTGCTGCAGAGGCTCTTGGAGGGTCATCGCCTCGAACGGGTCGTCGGTGAAGCCGACCGGGAGCTGTGAGGAGTTCGTGTAGTACGGGTGGTCAGCGGTGCCGGCGTGACGGATGCCGTCGCTACCAGCGTCGCGGTCCGCGACGCTGCGCTCGCCGAAGCGGGCTATGTCGAGTCGCGCGAATCGGTACGTCGCGCTCTCAGCAGGGGTCGCTTCGAGGTTGTACATGTGACCGGTCTGCTCTTGGAACTCGACCATGCGCGCACGCACGTGCTCGAGCAGCCACGTCGCGAGCTCCATGCCGTCGGCATCCGTGATGTCGTGCGCGTCCAGCGTGAAGTTGCGAATGAACTCGTTGATGCCGTTGACCCCGATTGTCGAGAAGTGGTTCTCGAGTGTGCCGAGGTAGCGCTTCGTGTAGGGGAACAGACCGCCCTCGATGTGTCTGTCGATCTCGGCGCGCTTGGCCTCGAGGCTGTCGCGCGCAATGGCTAGGAGGTCATCGAGGCGGTTGAGGACGCCATTCCGGTCGCCGGGGTGGAGGTAGCCGAGGCGGGCGCAGTTGATGGTGACCACGCCGATGGATCCTGTCTGCTCGGCTGATCCGAACAGGCCGTTGCCGCGCTTGAGGAGTTCGGTGAGATCGAGCTGAAGCCTGCAGCACATCGAGCGGATCATGTGCGGGTCAAGGTCGGAGTTGATGAAGTTCTGGAAGTAGGGGAGTCCGTAGCGGGCGGTCATCGCGAAGAGCGCGTCGACGTTCGGGCCGTCCCAGTCGAAGTCCTTCGTGATGTTGTAGGTCGGGATCGGGAAGGTGAAGGCGCGGCCGTCGGCATCCCCGGTCGCGTAGACGTCGATGAAGGCGCGGTTGATGAGCGCCATCTCCTCGGACAGGTCGCCGTACGTGAAGTCCTGCACAGCACCTCCGATCAGGGGTCGCTGGTCGAGCAGGTCGTCGGGGCAGGTCCAGTCGAACGTGAGATTCGTGAACGGCGTCTGCGTTCCCCAGCGGGAGGGAACATTGAGGTTGAAGACCAGTTCTTGCACGGCCTGGCGCACCTGGTCGTACGAGAGCGCATCGATACGAACGAAGGGCGCGAGGTAGGTGTCCACGGAGCTGAACGCCTGTGCACCTGCCCACTCGTTCTGTAGTGTCCCGAGGAAGTTGACCATTTGGCCCGTCGCGGCCGAAAGGTGCCGCGGCGGTGCGGAGGAGATTCGGCCGGGGATGCCGTTGAACCCCTGTTCGAGGAGGGTGCGCAGAGACCACCCCGCGCAGTATCCGGCGAACATGTCGAGGTCGTGGATGTGGATGTCGCCGTCGCGGTGCGCAGCTCCGGCTTTGGGGGAGTACACCTCGTCGAGCCAGTAGTTCGCGATGATCTTGCCCGCGGTGTTGAGGATCATGCCGCCCAGCGAGTAGCCCTGGTTCGCGTTCGCATTGACGCGCCAGTCTGACTGGGACAGGTACTCGTTGATCGTCTCGGACACCGCGACGGTTCGTGGCGAGGCGGAGATGCGACGGTTCATCGGTGGCTTCCTTCGGGGTGCTGCGGCGCTGGTCTGAGGGGTCTCCCGCAGTGCGGGGATGCCACTATATGCAGCGTTCAATCGTGGTTGCGACACAATATGTGGTGTTCCACATGGTCAGACCACACGTGCACGACACGCATTGTGAGGCTCGACAGCTTCGCGTGTCGGTCCTGCGGAATTCGCCGCTGAGGAGTACTGGTCAGGGGACCTTCGCCCCTGACTGCACGTATACCCCCGGGAGTACCGTCGACTCGGAGCCGCGAACCGCCGCGGCCCGAATGCGAAGGAGAGCGCCATGAAGATCGTCGTCGTCGGGGGAGTGGCTGGCGGAGCGTCGGTCGCCGCTCGCGCCCGCCGCCTGGACGAGTCGGCCGAGATCGTGGTGCTGGAGCGCGGCGAATACGTATCGTTCGCGAACTGCGGTCTGCCATACCACATCGGCGGTGTCATCGCTGATCGGAGCCGCCTCCTGCTGCAGACTCCCGAGAGTCTTCGCGAGTCACTCAACATCGACGTGCGCATCGGTCAGGACGTGATCGGTCTCGACCCCGCAGCCCAGACGGTTACAGTGCGAGAAGTCGCGACCGGAAGCGAGTACACCGAGTCCTACGACGCACTCGCGCTGTGCCAGGGCGCCGATCCGCTGCAGCTTCCGCTGCCGGGGATCGATCTTCCCGGCATCCTGACCCTGCGAAACGTCGCCGACATGGATGCCATCAAGTCGCGCCTTGACGGAGCTCTCGCAGCGGCCGCAGCACAGGGTCGCGCGGCGAAGACCGTCGTCATCGGCGCTGGGTACATCGGCATCGAGATGGCCGAGAACCTGATCCATCGCGGGGCCGAGGTCACGATCGTGGAGCTGGCCGACCAGATCCTGCCGCCCCTCGATAAGGATGTCTCGATCCCGGTTGAGCAGCACGCACGGGGGCGTGGCGTCGAGTTGCAGCTGGGCACCGCGGCGGCTGCCTTCACCCAGGCATCCGACGGGATGCTGCGCGTCGAGCTCAACAACGGTCAATCGCTTCCGGCAGACCTCGTCGTGCTGTCGGCGGGCGTTCGCCCGAACGTGACCCTGGCTCGCGAGGCTGGGCTAGAGATCGGCGAGCGTGGGGGCATCATCGTCGACACGCACATGCGCACCTCCGACCCCCACATCTGGGCGGCGGGCGATGCCGTCGAGACTGCGCACACCGTGCTGCCGGGGCGCTGGATAACACCCCTGGCCGGGCCCGCGAACCGGGAAGCGCGGGTTGCCGCCGAGAACATCTGCGGTCGGGACACGGAGTACCTCTCGACGCAGGGCACCTCGATCGTGAAGGTGTTCGATATGACCGCTGGCGCGACCGGGGCCAACGAGCGTCAGCTCGAGCGGGCCGGCGTCGACTACCTCACAGCGCATGTGCATCCGTCGGGGCATGCCGGGTACTACCCGGGCACAGCGCAGATGCACATCAAGGTGACGTTCTCGCCGACGGACGGCAAGCTGCTCGGCGCGCAGATCGCCGGGTTCGACGGAGTCGACAAGCGGCTGGATGTCTTCGCGACGGCGATCCGGCTGGGCGCGACTGTCCACGACCTCGAACACCTCGAGCTCGCGTATGCACCGCCCTTCGGTTCGGCTAAGGACCCGGTCAACATGGCGGGCTTCGTCGCGAGCAATGTGCTCAGCGGTGACCTGAAGCTCTGGTACGCGAAGGACTATCCGGCGGCGACCGACGGATGCCGGATCATCGACGTGCGCACCGACGTCGAGTACGACATCTGGCACATCTCGGGAGCCGAGAACGTGCCGCTCGGCATCCTTCGCGAGGCATGTGAGAGCTGGGACCGAGATGTTCCCATCCGGCTGTACTGCGCTGTCGGGTTCCGCAGCTACCTCGCCTACCGGGCGCTCGTGCAGCGCGGCTTCACGGATGTGCGCACGCTGTCGGGCGGCTCGACCACCTTCCGCTTCTTCCACGACCTCGAGCCGGTCGGGTTTGTGGCCAAGCCCGCCGAGATCCCGTACGCCGAGACATCCGATCTGCTCGCGCAGGTGAAGGGGTCGGGCCAGGTGGTCGACCTCGACTGTACGGGGCTCGCGTGCCCGGGGCCGATCATGAAGCTCACGAAGCAGATGGATGAGCTGCAGCCCGGCGACGACGTCGTCGTGCACGTCTCGGATCCCGGGTTCGCGCACGACGCGCCGGCGTGGGCTGCGAGCCACGGCCACGAGATGCTCGCGATCGCGCCCGAGGGTCCGGGGTATGTTGCGACCTTCCGCAAGAGCGCGGGAACGGATGCTCCGCGCGCCGTGCAGACGTTGAACCAGACATCCTTCGTCGTCTTCTCGGGCGATCTCGACAAGGCGATCGCCGCCTTCATCATCGCCAACGGGGCGCTCGCGATGGGGCAGAAGGTGTCGATGTTCTTCACATTCTGGGGGCTGAACATGCTGCGTCGGCACGATGCGCCGCCTCGTGAGAAGAAGGTCATGGACCGGATGTTTGCCATGATGATGCCCTCGGATGCCGGCCACCTGCCGCTGTCTCAGATGAACATGGCGGGCATGGGTCCGAGGATGATCAAGGACGTCATGAAGCAGCACAACGTCCCGACCCTCGAGGAACTCATGACCTCAGCCCGTGAGGGCGGCGCGCAGCTGGTGGCGTGCACCATGACGATGGACCTGCTCGGCATCGCCGAATCCGACCTGCAGGACGGCATCGACTTCGGTGGTGTTGCCACGTTCCTCGGTGAGGCGCAGAAGTCCGGCACGACGCTGTTCATCTGAGGCACGACCGGGGGAGCCCGCGCGGTGTGACAGGCTGAGATCGTGACGATTCAGCCCCCTGCTCCCGGAGAGCCGCGCCGCCCCACGGGCCCGCGCGATCCCGGCGACGCGTGGGTGATCGCGCCGACAGGGGAGCGCTACTGGGGCCGGTTCGGCGCGGCGGGTCTTCTTGCCGTGGATGCCGAGCGCGGCATCCTGCTGCAGCACCGGGTCGGGTGGAGCCACCACGGCGGAACCTGGGCGCTGCCCGGCGGTGCGCGACACGAGCACGAGGATGCCGGTGTGGCGGCGCTCCGCGAGGCTCGGGAGGAAGCCGCGGTGCCGCCGGATGCCGTGCGGCAGCGCTTTTGGAGCGTGCTCGACCTCGACATCTGGTCGTACACGACGGTGATCGCGGATGTCATCGTGCCGTTTGACCCGCAGATCGCGGATGCCGAGAGCGTCGCCCTCGAGTGGGTTCCGGTGGACGAGGTCGCCGATAGGCCGCTGCATCCGGCGTTCGCGTCGGCGTGGGAGCGCCTTGGCCCGCTGCTGTCGGTGCGCCCGGCCGTCGTGATCGATGCGGCGAACGTCGTGGGTTCGGTGCCTGACGGATGGTGGCGCGACCGCGCCGGTGCTGCAGGCCGGCTCATTGACCGGGTCAGTCAGTGGCAGGCGCGCGGTGTGGATGCCGATGCCCTCGAGCTTCCGGGCGCGCACTGGTTCCCTGACGTGTCGATCGTGCTCGAGGGCCAGGCCAAGGCCGCGGGCCTGCCTGCGGATGACGCAGGCGTCGGCATCCGTGTCGTGCTGGCACCCGGCGAGGGTGATGACGAGATCGTGGCCGAGACGCAGCGGCGCATCGGCGCCGGTGAGCAGGTCGTCGTCGTGACGAGCGACCGGGGACTCGCCGATAGGGTCAGCGCCGCGGGTGCCCGGGTCGTCGGTGCCGGTTGGCTGCTCGATCAGCTCGACGAGGACGAGTAGCCCAGCGTTATTCGGCGGACCGGCCCCGCAGCCGGTCGATGTCGCGACGTTCGCGCTTGGTGGGCCTCCCTGCGCCGCGGTCGCGAACCGGAACGAACGGCGTCTCTTCGCGCGACGGGCGAGCCGGCGTGCGGTCGTCGACCGCGAGGGCGGCCGCCGGAGCTCCGACGCGCTTGGTCAGCAGCTGCGTGACGACGAGGATACGGTCGAAGCCTGCGATCCGGACGCGCAGCTCATCGCCGATCCGCACGGGCTGGGCCGCCTTCGCGCGGTCCCCACCGACCCGAACATGCCCCGCGCGGCATGCCGCGGTTGCCGCGGAGCGAGTCTTGTAGACCCGGACTGCCCAGAGCCAGGCATCCACGCGAACGGAGTCGGTCACACCGTCGATTCTCTCGCGGCCCGCGCTGCGTGGGTCGCGACCACCGCTCCCACGGCGATGAGGCCCTGCCCGAGCGTGTAGGTGATCATGACGAGGGCGCTGCTGCCCGACGGCATCGTTTCGGGCAGGAAGAGCCGGAACGCGAGCACCGTGTCGGAGATGAGGAAGAACGCGCCACCCCACGCGATCGCGGGGTGGCACCGAGTCGAGAGCGCGGCAGTGCCGCCGAGAACGAGTCCGTAGAGCGCAACCGCCACCGCAAGTCCGCCGAGGGCAGGCCAGAGATAGACGACCAGGACGACCCACCACACCGCGTAGACGGCAGACCACCACGGCAGGCGACGAACCGCGAGGAATCGCCAGAACAGCACGATGTAGGCGATATGCGCGAGACCGAAGCAGAGGAGCATCGCCGGGAGTTCGTCATCCAGGAACGGGAAGAAAGTCGCGGCGCCGTCGCCGAGCCACGACAGCGCGAGAGCGATGAACAGCAGCGTGTAGGGCGGACCCCACTGCGAACCGCGGCCGCCCCAGAGCACCGCCACGGCAAGAAGCGGCATGAGCGCGAGCTTGGTGGGGCCGCTCACGGCATCCCACCCCGACAGCAACGCCGTGACGTGCACGATCGACACGGCGGCGTAGGGCAGGAACCCCCACCACCAGCGCGGGGACAGTTCGGATGCGGCGACTCGGGTCGTAGCGGCATCGGCGGTCACAGACACTCCTTCGTGTTGGGAACCGCTCCCACCCTATTGCTGGTGAGCGCGCGAGAGGTAGCGCTTGCCGACGAGTGATCGCGACAATGAACGGGGAGGGAGTCAGGATGCCGGAGTCGACAGTGACGGTGTGTCCGTCGTGTGGTGCGAAGAATCGGGTCCCGGCGGCCCGTGCCGGGAAAGTCCGCTGCGCGTTGTGCCACGCGGACCTGCCGTGGCTTGTGGAGGCCGACGACGCTTCATTCGACGCCGTCGTCGGTGACGCCACGCTTCCGGTGCTCGTTGATGTGTGGGCGCCGTGGTGCGGTCCGTGCCGGATGGTCTCGCCGATCGTCGAACAGATGTCGCGGGAGTTCGCCGGCAAGCTCAAGGTCGTGAAGGTGAACTCAGATGAGTCGCCGAGCGTTTCGCAGCGTCACGGCATCCAGAGCATTCCGACTCTGCTGCTGTACCGAAACGGCGCCGAGCAATCGCGGCAGATCGGCGCGCTTCCTGCGCCGCAGTTGCGCCAGTGGGTTGCCGGGCAGGTCGGTTAGGGCTGGGTTCGTACGCAGCAGCCCGGACCGGCTAGGATAGGGGAGTTGTCCGCGCTTCGGTGCGGCTCCGGGATGTGGCGCAGCTTGGTAGCGCACTTGACTGGGGGTCAAGGGGTCGCAGGTTCAAATCCTGTCATCCCGACCAATACAGGCTTATTCAAACCTTTGGACTGAGTAAGCGGGTATAGGTCCGAAAGAGAGTCTTCCGCAGAAATGCGGGAGGCTCTCTTTTCTTTGGTCGGTGAGTGCGTGCTCGCGCTGAGGCGGTGCTGGGCGCGCCAGTCGTGGAGGCCTGCGTTGAGTTCGGTGCGTTCGACGCCGATGCTCACCTCGCGGTCGGTGACCTGGACGTCGAGTCGCGTGAAGAACGCGGTGAGGAGCTCGCGGCGAACGTTGTCGGGCAGCTGCTTGTAGAGCGCGGCGGGATCTTCGAGGAGATCGACGAACGCGAAGGCCTTGTCCACGCCGTGACGGATGCGCTCGACCGTCCGCGTGAGCTTCTCGGTGATGGCGCCCTTCTGGAGCGTCACGTACTCAAGCCTCTGGCGCAGCTTCTCGACGGCGATCGTTCCGTCGGCGGCGAGTTCGATGAGCCGCTCTTCCTGGGCTTCGAGCTTCTTCAGCTGCGTGCGGAGGGCGTCCTTCTCTTCCTGATCCGCGGCTTGGAGTTCGACGAGGGCGCGTCGCACTTCCTCACGAGCGGACGCGATGTCCTCTGCACCGAAGCGCTCAGCCGCGACCTGTCGCGCCACCTCGTCTTCGAGTTCGTCGAGTCGCGCCGACGGCATCGAGCAGTGACCGCGCTGCTTCGCGGTGCAAACGTAGTACTCGTACGTGCCGCCATGCCCCTTGTTCTGGCTGTAGACGAGTCGACTCGTGCGCCCCTCCGCCTTGCATTCGGCGCAGTACAGCAGGCCGCGCAGGAAGTGGAAGTGAATCCGGTCGCGGTCTCCCTTGCGGTTGCGTCCGTCGAGGATCTTCTGCACTGCGAGGAATAGCTCCTTCGAAATGAGTGGCGTGTGCCTGCCCGGGTGGAGCTTCCCCTTGTAGCGGATGACTCCGGTGTAATACGGGTCGCGCAGGATCATGGCGAGCTGGCTGCTCGACAGCGGCTTGGCGGCCCGTTTGCTCGACTGCCGCGTGGTCAGGCCCTGATCTTCCAGCATCATCTGGAGCTGCGTGATCGAGAACTGATTGGTGGCGTACTGCTCGAAGGCCCAGATGATGAGTGGTGCGCGAACGGGGTCGACATCGATCGTGTTGACGAGGCGTCCGTCGAAGTCCTTGCGCACGTTGAGGTAGCCGAGCTTGGCTCGCCCCACGCTTCCGCCTCGTTCTACCTTGTGGGCCATCTTGATGCGGATGTCCTCGCCGCTCATGCGGACCTGGAGTTCGTTGACGACGTCGGTGATGGCCTCCATCGCATCACCCATGTAGCCGTCGCCGAAGTTCTCCTTGGCCGAGATCAGTTCGACGCCCTTGTCGCGCAGTTGGCGTTTGGTGATGGCGGCATCGAGGTGGTTGCGGAAGACGCGCGAGCGCATGTAGATCACGACGTAGCGGATGTCGGGGTTGGCATCGACGAAGCGGAGGAGCTTCTTGAACTCCGGCCGCTTGTCGATGGTCTGCGCAGACTGGCCCGGTTCGACGAACTCGCGGAGAATCGGCACGCCGAGCTCCTTCGCCTTGCGGATCGCCCACTCGCGCTGAGTGGCGATGCTGTTGCCGTCCTCGTCGAGGTCGGCTGCGGTGTTGAGCTGGCGCGTCGTGGAGACGCGCAGGTAGCTGATTGCCACGCCCGTGCGGAGCGGGACGTGCATCGCGTCGTCGCCCTTGAATAGGTGTTCCAGCCCTGCGACTGATGTGAGATTCGGCTTTGCCAGGGTGGCTGCCGATTCCTCGCCTTCTTGGTACATATGAGGCCCTCCTTCGGTTAGGTCCTCCGGATTTACGCTCTTCTCGGCCGGGAAGTCCAGTCCTTTGGCGGCTTCCAGGGCATCTCCACCGCCGTCGACCGGGGTCGCGTCGGCGATGTAGTTTTCACCTCGCTCATCGCGTTCGTCCATGGCCCTTCCCTTCTTGTGTCTGGGGCTCTTTCGGTGGCTGTTCGAGGTGAACGACGAGGCCGAGGAGTACGCGAGCGAGTCGACGTGGATCGGGTCGCGCACGCCAGACAGGAGTGATGTCGATGCGCCGGTCTGCGCGTGGGCGTCCTCGCCTGCGTGGTGGGTCGCTGCTACTTGTTGAAGGCATGGAGCATGCCTCCCTCCTCGACGAAGTCGTAGGCGTCGCGGGTGCGTTCGATGACGTAGTCGATGTTCAGGTGGACGGCGTCAGCGGGCAGGCCGTGATCATCAGCCCAGTTGCCGAGTTCGATCTCCCAGTCCTCGAGCGGACTGAGTGCGAATACCGCGTCGTCGATGGAGTTGAAGCTGCCGACGTAGTTCTCCTGAAAGCTGTCGAGCAGGTCCGCAGCGGCGGCGTTCACGTCCGGCAGCGACAGGAACGCTCTGAAGGCGGGGCCGAAGAACTCGTCGCACTCTTCGAGACGGACGATCAGCTGCTCCATCCCGGCGGCGTCGAGACTGGCAGGGACATGCACCGTGACGGGCGTACCGCTGGTGGGGAGGGTGGTGCGTACCAGGAGACGGTCGAGCTTGGGTGGCAGGTGCTCATTCTGATAGGTCCGACCGGAGCCGGTCCCCATCTTGTCGATGAGGTACGTGCCGAACCAGTCGATGAGTTCTTTGGCCTCGGCGGTGGCGTCATCGTCGGTGTAGAGGCGTAGGTATTCCTCGCGAAGATCGAGGTAGGTGCTCTCGCCCGTTCTCCCGAACTCGGCGAGGGCGGACTCTCGTCCGAGCGCGCGCCCGAGCGCGTGGGCGATGCAGCGGGCGGTGTCGTGGTCGACTTCCCGGTGCTCCGCGAGTGCCGCTGCAATGCCGTCCGCAATGGGGTGTCCGAAACGGCGGGAGGCGACTTCGAGTCGACGCCAGTCAGGGGACGTGCGTTCAGGCGCGAGACGCGCCTCGGGTGTGATCTTGGGCTCGTGCTCGCTCATGAGCGCTTTCCCGCGGTGATGATGTAGCGCCCGAGCGCGTCGAGCCAGGGCTCTCGCTCGATCGGGACGGTGACGTTGTTGAGTTCAGCGAGCGCGGCCTCGGCGTTAAGGATGCCAGTTCCGGCGAAGCGCTCGAGCGCGCTGCCGGGGCCGTCGTGAATGGTGGCCGCAATGAGTTGCGCGAGGAAGGCATCGCGGCTGTTCGGGTCGAGCGTGAGCCAGGCGTCGATGATGAAGTGTGCATGCTTGGTCTGGTCGATGGTGCGCATCCACTTCGGGAACTTGGACTTGGTGCGCAACCTGTTGTTGTCGGCGCCCGTCGGCGCGACGGGGATGGTTGATGAGTTCATGTGATTCCTCCTTTCGGGGTGAATGGTGATGAGGGCCCGTACGGGGCCAGCGTGGCGAGTGTCTGCTCGCCGGTGATGATGGTGAACAGGCCCGGGGCGAGTCCACGATCGGCAGCGATGGCCTCGCGGATCTTCTGGGCGCGGTCGATGCCGGGGACGATCCAGACGATGGCCGGGTACAGCTTCCGCGTCTGCTGTTCGATGCCCGTGCGTTGGTGGCGCTGGTAGGTGTAGCACTTTCGAAGTACGGCAGGTAGATGCTCGGTGGCGCGGTCGACCTCGATGAACGAGTGCGTCTCGGTGGCGGCGTCGGCGGTGACGACCAGGAGGTCGGGCTTGAGCGTGATCACGGATGCGCCGCTGCCGTTGAAGCTGCGCCAGCTGGCTGGCTCGAGTTCGAGCTCGAGGAGTTCGAAGCGGTGGGCGTGTGCCTGCTCAAGCAGACTGACCGCGATGTCGGCGACGGCGAGGGTGTGAGCGACGAATGTGAGACCTGGCTCGTCGTAGCGCCGCCGTCGCGGTTCGCCGCGTCGGGCACGAAGATAGCGCTCGCCCGCTGGCCCGAGCTGCCAGATCGTGACGGCTGAGCCGTGCTTGATGCCACCGATTCTCCGGGCCAGCCGAGCGATTGCACCGCGGGCTTCGAGTCGGTTCAGCACGCGGGTCGTCCCTCGCGTCGCACCGCTCACGGTGACATGCGGACCCAAGGGTGCCGCCGGGAAGTGCAGTCGCTGCAGCTGTCGAGTAGTGAGAAGTCGAAAGCGTTCGAGATCCTCGAGGATGCGAACGTCGCGCTCAGTGAGGTGCTCCTCGAGGTCGAGATGACGAACAGCGGTCACCATGAGGCCGCCCTCCGGGCTGGGGTGAAGCGTCCTGGAACACAGGGGCAGTCCGCGCCCGCACCGGCCGAGGTTCGCCGGAACGTGGCCGAACGTGGCGGCGAGTGTTCGTCGTGAAGTGAACAGCGGACGGAGCGCCGAGCGGACAGGGCGATCCAGTGGTTGGGGGCGTGCCGAGCGATCATGCGCGCCTTGCCTTCTGGTGCGTCGGGCGGCCCGCCTGGTGCTCTGGTGACGAGGTTGCTGCGACTTCGGAGGTGGTCGGCGGCAGGGCACCGTAGCGATCTCGGCTGCGCTGGCGGACATCGTCGCGGATACCGAGCGCTGGGCGCGGTGGCAGGGTGCGCCCCGAGCACCATCCGGCTGGCACGCTCCCGGCAACCAGGTGGGCGTAGATCTCGAAGCGAGGCAACGCCTGGAAGTCGTCGGCAGACAGTTGCGGGGCCATCCGGGCGAGATCACGAGCATCGTCCGGGCCAACGGCGAAGCAGATCTTGCTGCGCGCATTCGTATCGAGCGCCGCCCGCATGGCGGGTGGAAGCTGGCCTCGGTACTGGTGCGCCAGATGCCAGGCGACGCCATAGGAACGTGAGGTCGCGAGGGCGTCGGCGATCGAGGTCGGCAGGTGCAGGTAGTTCTGCACCTCGTCGATGAACACCATCCCCGGCCGCTTCGTGGGGTGCTTCTCGCGAGCACGCTCCAGCGTCGCATTCCAGAGTTCGGCGACGATCAGGCTGCCGAGCAGCTTGGCCGCACCGGTCCCGATCAGCGCATCGTTCAGCGGTACCAGGACGACGCTGCGCTCGCGGAAGACGTCGCGGAGCCGGAAGCGCGGTCGTGCCTGCCCGAGCATGCGAACCAGCGGTGCGCGCAACAGGATCTTGCGAAGCTTATTCAGAGGTGCAGCGATCATGGCAGCGCGTTGGGCGGGGCTGAGTTCCTCAAACTCGGCCCAGAAGGAGGCCAGCGTCGCGTCGTCCTGCATCGCGGCGATCACTGGGCGTCGGAAGGCAGCGTCCGTTAGGAGGCGTGGCAGATCGATGAGCGTGTACGGATCGATGGTCCGTTGCCCAGCCCGGGCGAGCGATAGGAGCGCACCGTGGATCAGGTACTCGGTGCGTGGTCCCCACCCTTCCTCGAAGACGGCGGCGAGGGCGGCGATGATGCCGTCGACCACGACGTCCGGATCGCGGTCGCCGATGTCGAGCGGGTTGAAGCCCACCGGCATCGTGTCGGCAGCGTCGAGCACGACAACGCGCTGCGCATGCTCGGGGGCGATGCGATCGAGGATGCTGTCGACCAGTTGCGCCTTGGGCTCGACGACTACGCAGGCCCGACCAGCCTCGATGTCGGAGAGGATGAGGTGCTCCAGCACGGTGGACTTGCCCGAGCCCGTTGGCCCGGTCGCCACCAGGTGCTGCAGCCGACTGGCCGGATCCATCCCGATCAGACGCTCCGGACCCGGTGCGGTACCGGTCGCGAATACCGACGACGTCGCGCTGACGATCTCGGGCACCGGCAAGCGACGCGGATGGGTGCCGGCGATGCCGGGATAGTCGCGCTCGCCGAGCGGCCAGGCCAGCATCGACGTCAGTTCGTCCGGTGAAGGCCGAAACGCGGCGCGAGCGGTTGCCGCGCGCCAGCGGCTCGACGAGTCGTAGTTGAGACTGAGTCGAAGTCCAGGACTCTGCAGGAGTTGGAGAGCGCCGAATACTTCCCAGACGAGCGCGCCGGTGCGCTTCTGATTGCCAGCAGTGCCCCCGATTCGGAGCGTCGCCGCGGTCGTCGGCTGGGCGGCCCGCTGCTGAAGGCGCCTACGGGTCTCGGGCTCCACGGCGCGGACGCCTTCGAACACGAGCGACGCGAATGGCTGCATCGGATCGGCCGACTTCGCTGCGACGGAATACGCTGCGTGCGTACGTCCCAGGACGAGCTGCAGCGCAATGTGCTCCTCGCCCCGGCGTGCAGCGAGTGCTTGGTAGATCGCCGACGCGACCTGCTCAGGGTCGGTGGCGGCGAGCGGCAGGATGCCGGGGTGCGCCACAACCCGGCTGACGGCGGCCACGTCCGGCCGTGTGGCGGGCTCAAGGGCGAGGCCTGGCAGGTGGCCCCGAAGGAGGCGCTTGAGGCGCGGTGCGGCCGCTGACGGGTAGCCGACGAGATGCGTCACACTGTCCGCGCTGGCGTGTACCTCGAAGACAAGCGGTCGTGGGGCGTCGGCGCTCATCAGGCGCGTCATCAGCTGGGTCACGCTGTCGGCGCCGAGTGGGCGCGGCAGATGCAGACGAGCGAAGACCAGATCAGGCATGGTCGCCTCCTTCGTCGCATTCGACGTGTTCGGCGCGAGCGGCGGCTTCGAGGCGAGCTTGTTCTAGGCCGGCGCTGGTGATGATGCGGGCGATCCGCTCGGTGCGCGTATCGCTGTTGGACTCCGAGAACACCTGGACGCGCCGGTCCACGCTCTTCCGATAGCGGCGACGGCCGCGGGTGTGTCGGGTCATGAGACAACCTCCTTCCCACCGCTGCCCATGAAGGGCTGATTGGTTCGCGTCACGGTCGCGGAAGGACGTTGGGATCGCTCATAGCCATAAGCCGAATGAGCACAATGGCGCCTATTACGAACTCGAACGCTCGATTTGTCAAGCGTTTTCAAGCGCCGTTGTCCATTCCACAACGACCCGACAGAGGTGAACTCGCTCATGCTTAGAACCGTCGACCCCACCAGTAGCGGTACACGATGACCGCGCACCACCAGACGAGAGCGATGCCGACGATCAGGAGGACCCAGCCCCAGAACTGCGCGAGCAGCTCCAAGGCGAGCCAGAGAGCGACGATGCCGCCGAGAATGAGCAGGCAGGCGCGGAAGAAGCGCATCGGCGTGGGCGCGGGGGTGTCGTCGGGCATCAGTCATCACCGACCCCTCTATCTGCGCCGGCTCTGGTGAAGTCGCTCGGCACCGGATACCCCGGGATCGTGATGTCGGACTCGATCTCGTTGCCCCACACCGACCAGTCCGCGTGGCTGTTGGGGCGTTGCCTGGCGAACAGTTCGAGGTAGGGGCCGTCGAGCACGCGCTCGATCAGCGGGATCATTTCCTCCGGCTTCTGGCTGTGCGCCTGTCGTGGGAACAGCAGCGTCGAGCGCTGTCCGCGGAACTTGAACGGCGCCTTGCCGCGCACGCCGTGCAGCAGGATCTCGTGCGAGCCGCGGAAGTAGTTCCCGAGGCCCATGTAGTACTTGTCCCAGACGGCGTTCGTCTTATAGGTGAAGCCCCATGACTTCATGACCTCCAGTGCCCCGGGCAGCGCCGCGTTGGTCGTCCACAGCAGCAGCGTCGAGTTCTCCGCGGCCAACTCGACGATCGGCATCTGCTTGATGCGATCGAGGGTCATGAGGTCGTAGTGGTTGATGGCGCCGCGGGCGCCGGCCTGGGCGATGTCCCAGGGCGGGTCGGCGTAGATCACGGCGTACTTCTTGTGTGGGGACGCCGCTGCGGCGCCCGGGGTCTGGTTGGTCATGTCAAGGAACTCCTTTCTCCAGCCCGCAGCGAAGCGTGCGAGCGATGGCGAGGACTGGTTATGCGCGTCCGAGAGCGGGTCGTCAATATTCCGGTCGCTGTCGTTGCCAAAACCACAACGACCGGAACACTGACGAGCAGTTGGTGCGGCGACGCGGACGCGGATGGTCATCGTCCGCGCCGCCGCGGTTCAGCTCACGAGTCAGACGACTCGTTCGGCGTGCGCCCCGAGGCGAGGAACGACTCGCGGATGAGCGCCTTGCGTGCCTCGTGCGCTTCCATGCCGAGCGCGTCGGCCAGCTGGAGCACGGTGCGGCGCAGCTCGTCCTGCTTGCGGTCGAGCTCGGCCTCGATACGCGCGCGGCGGCGCTCGCCGAAGGAGCTCCGGACGGCGGCCACCAGTTCGCGTGCCCACTGGATCGTCTCGGCGGAGACATCGACCAGGCGGTCGAAGGCGCCCTGGGCCGTGGTCGCCATCACTGCCACCGCCGAATCGCCGCCGAGGCGCCCAGCGTGTAGCTGTCGACGATCTCGCGGTAGCGGGCCTCCCCGAGCGGCGCGACCGTGATGAGGTGCTGCTCGAGCGCGGTCAGGGCACCGACGTGCTCGAGCGCCGTGTGCGTCACGAACGCACGGCCGTCCTCGGTGAGCTTGGCGACGATGGCGCGGGACTGCACCCGCTCCACCTCGCGACGGGTCTGCCGCTGGATGCCAAGCGACAACGAAGAGAGCCCCTGCGGGCTCATGGCGCTCCCCGTGGTGGGGAGCAGTTCGGATGCGGTCATCTTCTGCCTCCTGGAGATAGCTCCCTGCGGATGGGGAGTTCGTACTTCTAGGCTCAGGCGCGGCGTTCGTCCTGTCTTTGGCGCAAAATTGGCACCATGGCAGAGCCCGCCGATCCAGTGCGTGACGAACTGATCCGCGAGCTGCGGCTGTTTCGGCGGGGGCAGGGAGAGCCGACGATCACGCGAATGACCGGGCTGTTCTACCTCGTCGAAGCGCTCGGCGATGGAATCCCCGAGCGCGCATTCGATGAACTGATGCGCCTGTACGAGCAGTACGGCACCGACCCGGGCACGTCGGTCGGCGCGTTCTTTTACCTCTCAGGCGCGGGCGTGGGGTTGGAGTCCGTGGATCAGCGGCGCACCCAGTATGTGAGCGAGCACTTTGCCGCGGACGTCTCGACACCGTGGCGGCGCTCCGACCGCGGAATAAAGGAGCTTGTGACGCTCATCCGTGACCGTGACGAGCACGCTCGCCCCTGGGCGTTCGTATCCGTCTTCCAGTCTGGCAACGCGTTCCAGCCGGTCCTCGACTTCAATCTCCGCAAAGAGGCCTGGTCGCCTCCCGTCGTTGAGATCGACGGCGAACCGGTCGCGTTCGACTTCACCGTCCGTCCACACCCCACACTGCCCGACTTCGTCCACCGCCGAGTCGTGCTGCCAGAATCGCCCCTCAACCTCAACGTCGGGTTCGCCGAGCGCATGGCCGTCGTCCGAGTCGGCTGGAGCATGCCGATATGGCCGGTCTGGAGCGTCTTCGCGTGGACCGCCGATCCGCGCATCGCTGTTCACCTGCGCACCTTCCGCGAACGCGCCGTCGAGGTGTCACTGCAGTGGTGGCGACACGCACCTCCAGGCGACGTCGCCGGCCTCGTCACTGACGGTGCCATCTGGGCGGAGCGACGCGACCCAAACACAATGAACCTCCCAGAGGGTTGGGAGGTTCGCTAGGAAGTCCATTCAATCCCGACGACGGCCTTGCCGACCGCGAGCTGACCGAGTGGGAGCAGCTGATCAGCGACGGCATGAAGATTACGCGCAAGCCCGACAGATCCGCTTGTTCTCCGCGTTGATCAAATCTGACTTGATCCAGGTCAGCTTGAGCTTGGCGGCGAGGCCGGCCATCGAGGGGAGCTCCGAGGCGATAGCGGTTTTTTGGCGCTTGGTGAAGCAATGGTTGACACGTCAGTGCGGTGTTCTGGTTCTCGCCTATGTCACCGGATCTCGATGAAATGCGTATTCCACGTTCGTGCGACGTTGCGACGAAGGTCCTCGCGAATTTCGATCAGCGGCGTTTGGTACGTCGCGCCGGCGAGTTGCTCATGGGAGTTTGCGAGTTCATGTACGGCGGCCAGCTTTTCGCCTGATATCAGATGGAGAGCGGGTCCCAGGACTGCACCGTGGAGGAAGTTGGGCGCGTTTCCATCGTTCATCAGCCAAAACTCGCGGTCGCCTCCAACCTCGCGATAGAGCGAGAGTCCAGATCCATCAGCTTCGGCCCCGACACTGTCGTATGCATCGAGAAGGTACTCCTCATCGAATTCGCTGTCCCTCGATGTAACCGTCGCAATGACAGCTCCTCGCCGAACGGAGTCCAGAGCCGTGCGGTCAAGAGCGTGGGATCCTGTCGCCGATACCACCAAAGTTCCGAAGTCCACGGCCTCCTCGATGCTTCCATACACCGGGTATCCGCGCACAGCCGCTTCCGCGCGCGCGATCGGGTCGGTGTCGAACACCACTGTTGGTACACCACGGGTGCGCAGGGCCTCCGCGACAGCTCGACCAACGCGCCCGAACCCAATAACCGTCGCGGTGCGAGTCTGAAGGACTTGGCCATGCTGTCGAAGAATCGCCTCCGCAGAGAAGATGATCCCGGCGCCGACGAGGAAGTCCTCCGGCAGCTTCAGTGAACTACGTGCGACCGAAACGATCGGGATTGGTGGGTCGATGCGAAGGGTTCGAAAGTGACGCTCGTAGGCTGAAGCGCCATTCTCCGTTCCTTCCAGCACCCCTAGAAACTGGTCTTTGTAGCGCTCTGCGATCGCGAGTATCGACGGAGCAAAGTACGCACCAATATCGCATAGCAGAAAAGGCAGATCCGGCTTCAATGCATCGGCCAGCGTGGAGAGCACCGAGTCAACATCTTCTGCCCACTTTCGTGACAGAGCTTGACGGGGAAAGCTCAAGCTCTCAGCCACTCTCGTACCGGCTTCGCTCGCCAATGACTTGGGCTTCGCAAGAAGAAGACATATGGGAGCGATCGAGTCAACTGCTCGCAAGAAGAAGGGCGCATCCGGTAGAACGTGAGCAATCACGACCGACTGTGTTGGCGTAGGAACAGGGCCGAGGAGTGCTGTCAGATGCGAATAGAAGGCGCTCACGCGAGCGCCTTCGTGTTCACTTAGTGTTAGAGCCAAGCCGTGCTCCTCAAATCACATATCGACGTCCATTTGCATATTCCTCCTAACGCATATTTTAGCTGATTTGCCTACCAAGTCCAACGGATCGCGTATCTCCTACCAACGGCAGGATCATGAACCGTGCTTCGATACTCAACGTAGGGAACCCCTCCGACACTGAGTTCAGTGCCAGCCACACGTACGGACTCCTTATGCGCGCTTTCAACGAGTTCCTGAGTCGAATGCACAACGACGGGGAGCGCAGAAGGTATTCGAACCGCCAAGTCCACGATCTCGTTGCCGTCTGTGACGCGGTGAGTCAAGAACGGTTGAAAAGTCCGCCGGATGTCGACAAATGTGTGATCAACCTCTAAGTCGCACTCTTCCCCTGGTTCATAGATGCGACCAAGGTCGATCACCAGCAGCCTTCCACCGCCGTCAACCTTGATCGCCGGGCCATGAAGTCTCGGTGAGGGGAGCGATGAATCAGGCGCAGGTGGGCCGATTCGCGGAGACGACTCGTCCCCGCTTCCCGTCCAGTCGTAGCGAGAGAATACGAATCGCGACGGGTGTGTGCATCGCAGATGAAAAGCGTGCTGTACGCGGATGGTCAATCTCGACGCATCGACAACCGTCAACGTGTGCGAGACGGCGCTACGTTTGAACCCGTCATCGAGCTCGCGCGGCAGCATGAGGCGATCGTAGCGGATGGGAGGCAGGTTGCCCGACCAAGGCGCATGGGGAGTTCGCGCCTGGTGATGTCTTATCGTTGTGGTTTTCGCAACGCTCGCGATCGGAAGATTGACCCCGCGAATAGGCGGTGCATAATCGGCCTCGCTCCTCGTCGGCGTGCGGCGTAGATGATCCCAACCGGGGATCGTCCGTCGCTTCCGATGAGGAGGCTCACCATGAGTGAGAACACCCCTGCCGACGTGCCGGCCTCGGCGCTCGGTCCGCTGCGGACGCTCGCCGTTCGTATCACCGATGGCCTGCGGGCGCAGCTGGACGTGCTCGCCCAGCTCAACGGCCGAACCGTCACCGAAGAGATCCGCCTCGCCCTCGAGTCGTGGGTCGAGACCAGCAAGTCCGACCCGAAGGTGCTCGAGCGCGCCGAGACGGTGCGCGCCGAGATCGAGCGCGAAGCCAAGACCAAGCAGAGCGCGATCGAGGCCATCTTCGGCGGTGCGAGCGGCGGCAAGACGCCGCGCCGGTCGTCGGGTTCCGCCTGACCGCAGTTCGGCATGCAGGGAGATCCGGCTGTTCGGGACTGGGCGCTTCACCGCGCTCGTCCCGGACAGTCGGTACACCATCAACGCCAGCGCTTGCGCGACGTGAGATGCCAACCACGGCAGTCGTCGCAGAAGTAGACGCGCGCTTCCTGCTTCGGACGCGAAGCCTTGTCTTGGTTCTGAATCTGAGACAGCGCCAGCAACGCCGCGATCCGGTCGCGATAGCGCGTCTTCGTGCAGGTCGGCATGAGTCGGAGTCTTCCGGTGACCACCGACATGGTCAGTTCCTCCTTGCTGCCCCGCGGCTTCGGAAGAGAACCCGAGAGGGGTTCTCGGCCGCGACAACAGTAAGGAGGTGGGACGAATGGTGCGCAGCATCGTCATCCCGCACGACACAGAGCAGCGCCCTGCCTTCGTGGAGCTCGCCGATCTCGGCGCGTTCCAGGAGGCGGTCGACGGCTGGCTGGATCTCATTGAGATCCCGTCCATTGGCGTCACCGTCTACATGAACGAGGCCGAGCGTCGGACCCACGGTCCGCTGAACACCCGGGCCACTGCGTTCTGGTGGCTTCACAGCGCACAGCCGACGGCCCACCCGGTCATCCTCGGTGACGTCGTTCTGACGGGCGTCGGTGACCAGGAGAACGAGGGCGACGTCCCGGAGGCGGTCATCGAGCAGATCTTCCACCGCGACAACTTCGTGGTGCAGGTTCGCCCGTACGACCGCAGCTCCTGGTACGACTCGTTCGCGCGCTTCGACAGCGTCTTCGACGCGGCCCTCTGGTGTCTGCTGTTCGAGGCCACGATGCGTCCCGGAGCTCGGTTCCGCGTGCGGAGCGAGCCACCGATTCACATCGCCGAGCTTCCCCTCTTCGGTGGTGATCGGTCATGGTGAAGGCGCTCGTCATCCCGACCACCGAGGGCGAGCCGATCGTGGAGTGTGAGGTCAAGAAGCTCGAGGACTACCAGGCCGTGGTGGGCGGCTGGATCGAGCCGGTCGACATCCCGGCGCTCGGCGTGACGGTATACGTCCACGAGGAGGGGCTGATGCTCGATCTCCCCTTCAACCCGCGGGCCACGTTCCTCTGGTGGTACTTCGTACCCGAAGCCCGCCAGAAGGCCATGCTCGTCGGCCCAGCGCTCATCACGGGGCTGCCCGACCGAAACGGCGACAGCACTGATGTTCCGAGCGAAGTCGGCGCAATGCTCGCCCACCCGGGGGAGTGGCGCGTCGAGGTTCGGACAATCGGTGATCCGAAGTGGTATCGCAACCAGATGACGTACTCGGACTACTTCGAGGCGCTCGTCTGGGCGATGGTCACACTGGAGCGCTGGACGGCCGCGGAAGACACCCGCGTGGTGCCAGTGCTCCATGACGAGGTCGCGTCAACCAACGTCAGTCCGCCATCCGCGGCCTGACAAAAGGGCGGCGACTGCCCGGACTTGAGAACCTCCGAGTTCTCGTCCGGCGCGGTCGCCGCCTTCTTCTTTCAGCGCAGATACATCTTCGTGTCGGGAGCGTGTCGCGGGCTCGGCGCTCGATATCGTCGCCTCGTGAACATGGATCAGTGGCAAGTTGTGGACGGACCGCTCGAAGGTGAAGTTGTTGCACTCGAAGGGAACGACCGCGAGCAGTTCAAGTTGCGCCTCGACGATGGCCGCGTTGCGATCTACTCAGCCCACACGGGCAAGCACTACGGCATCCCAAATCAGCTGCTCTTCGTGGGCATCGACGTCTCCGACCGCCTCGTTTGATTGAAACGACGCCAGCGGCATTTACGAAAACCCCTGATAGATATACAATTATCACCAGATGCTGTCGCGTGGTTCGAGCTTGCTCCCATGCGTCGGCCTTGCCTCGAGGCGGTGCTGTCAACCCGGCCATGTCGCCGTGCGCCGATACATTGAGAGCAGCCGAGGTCAACAAACGAAGTGCGCCGAATCGGGCGCGAGGAGAAGTACAAGTCAATGACGCCGACCACCAAAGAATCCCAGCGCGCAGAACTGCACAAGACCATCTGGCGAATCGCGAACGACCTGCGCGGGTCGGTTGATGGCTGGGACTTCAAGAGCTACGTGCTCGGCATGCTCTTCTACCGTTTCATCTCCGAGAACCTCACCGCCTACATCAACAAAGGCGAGCACGAGGCCGGCGAGACCGACTTCAACTATGCTCACCTCCCCGACGCCCAGGCGGAGTTCGGACGCAAAGAGACCGTCTCCGAGAAGGGCTTCTACGTCCTCCCTTCGGAGCTCTTCCAGAACGTGCGTCGCCGCGCGGCCAAAGACGAGAACCTGAACGAGACGCTTGAGCGCGTCTTCAAGAACATCGAAGGCTCGGCGGTCGGCACTGACAGCGAGGACGACCTCAAGGGCCTCTTCGACGACCTCGACGTGAACAGCTCGAAGCTCGGCAACACCGTCGCCAAGCGCAACGAGAAGCTCGTGAAGCTGCTCGATGCCATCGGCGACCTGCCGCTCGGCAACTTCGAGGACAACTCGATCGACCTCTTCGGCGACGCCTACGAGTACCTGATGCAGATGTACGCCTCACAGGCCGGCAAGTCTGGCGGTGAGTACTACACCCCACAGGAAGTCTCCGAGGTGCTCGCCCGCATCACGGTCATGGGCAAGAAGCGCGTCAACAAGGTCTACGACCCCGCTGCCGGATCTGGCTCGCTGCTGCTCAAGTTCGCGAAGGTACTTGGTCGCGAGAACGTGGGCGGCTTCTTTGGTCAGGAGATCAACCTGACCACCTACAACCTCGCGCGGATCAACATGTTCCTGCACGACGTCAACTACGAGAAGTTCGACATCGCACACGGCGACACCCTGCTCGACCCGCAGCACTGGGACGACGAGCCGTTCGAGGCGATCGTTTCGAACCCGCCCTACTCCATCAAGTGGGATGGCGACGCCAACCCGCTGCTGATCAACGATGAGCGCTTCGCGCCGGCCGGTGTTCTGGCGCCGAAGTCGAAGGCTGATCTCGCGTTCACGATGCACATCCTGAGCTGGCTCGCCGTGAACGGTACTGCTGCGATCGTCGAGTTCCCTGGCGTGCTCTACCGCGGGGGAGCGGAGCAGAAGATCCGCAAGTACCTCATCGACAACAACTATGTCGACGCTGTGATCCAGCTACCGCCGGACCTGTTCTTTGGCACCACGATCGCGACGTGCATCATCGTGCTCAAGAAGTCGAAGACCGACAACTCGGTGCTCTTCATCAACGCCTCGGACGAGTTCAAGCGTGTCGGCAACAAGAACAAGCTCACGCCGGACAACCAGCAGAACATCCTGATGGCGCTCGATGTGCGGGAAGACGAAGATCACTTCGCGAAGCTTGTTCCAAACCAGGACATCGCGGCTAACGACTACAACATCTCCATCTCGTCGTATGTCGAGGAAGAAGATACCCGCGAGGCCGTCGACATCACAGCCTTGAACGCCGAGATCGCCGAGATCGTCGCGCGACAGGCTGAGCTGCGCGTCTCGATTGACGAGATCGTCGCGGACCTGGAGGGCTCCAAGTGAGCCGTGTGGACGACCTAATCGCCGAACACACGCCCAACGGCGTGGAGTTCCGCACACTCGGCGACATCGCACGATTCGTTCGTGGCAACGGCATGCCAAAGACCGATCTCGTTGATGAAGGCGTCGGTGCTATCCACTACGGCCAGATCTATACGAGGTACGGCGTCTGGGCGACCGAAACGATTTCATTCGTGGCACCGGAGACCGCCATGAAGCTCGCCAAGGCGCAGCCGGGCGACATCATCATCACCAACACCAGCGAGAACGTCGAGGACGTCGGAAAGGCCGTCGCCTGGCTCGGTTCGGAGCCGATCGTTACCGGCGGTCACGCCACCGTGATCCAGCACGACCTCGCCCCGAAGTACCTCGCCTACTGGTTTCAGTCAGAGTCGTTCTCGGTACAGAAGCGTGCGCTCGCCACTGGCACGAAAGTGATTGACGTGTCGGCTCGCCAGTTGGCGAAGGTGCGACTTCCCGTGCCGCCTATCGAGGTGCAACGCGAGATCGTGGGAATCTTGGATAAGTTCACCTCGCTGGAAGCGGAGCTGGAAGCGGAGCTGGAAGCTCGCCGTGTCCAGTACGAGTTCTATCGCGATTCGCTTCTCACCTTCCCAGTTGACACTCCCATCGCGCCGCTTGGCGAGTTGGGGACGATCTTCGGCGGCCTCACGGGCAAGTCAAAGGCCGACTTCTCAGGTGGGAACGCTCGCTACGCCACCTACACGAATGTCTTCAACAACATCGCACTGAACACTGAGGCGGATGACTTCGTGCGGATAGGGAATGATGAGCGACAGCGGTCGCTCGCCTACGGTGACGTGATCTTTACCGGATCATCAGAGTCGCTCGAGGAGGTTGGCATGACCTCGGTTGTCACGCGTCAGCTAGCCGAGCCGCTTTATCTCAACAGCTTCTGCATCGGCTTCAGAATGAACGATGACTCTCTATTGAATCCAGAGTTTGCAAAGCACCTCTTCCGCTCTGGTCCTCTACGAGCGCAGATCATCAAGACCGCAAATGGCGTCACGCGCATCAACGTGTCGAAGGTACGACTTGCGAAGATTCTTATTCCGCTTCCTCCTACGGCGGAACAGGAGCGCATCGCCCGCATTCTCGATCAGTTCGAGGCCCTTACGGGTGACTTGCATATCGGACTTCCGGCTGAGATTGCAGCCCGCCGAAAGCAGTACGAGCACTACCGCGACCGGCTTCTCACTTTCGAGGAGGCTGCTGCATGAGTGAAACCCTCCCACGCAAGTACGATCCGATCGCGGTCTCGGCCGAGTCAACCGTTGTCGCGGAATACATTCCAGACGCCCGCAGCTCGGCGGCCTATCAATCAGAGTCTGCGCTCGAGCAAGAACTGATTCGCCTCCTTGAATCGCAGGCATACGCGTACCTGCCTGTCACCTCTGAGGCGCAGCTCGTGGCAAACCTTCGCGCTCAGCTTGAGGCGCTGAACCAGATCACCTTCTCCGACGCGGAGTGGGCAGACTTCTTCGACAACAAGATCGCCGGCAAGAACGACGGCATCGTCGAGAAGACGGTGCGCATCCAGGAGGACCACGTCCAGCTCCTGAAGCGCGACGACGGCTCAACGAAGAACATCACGTTGCTCGACAAGCAGAACATCCACAACAACCGCCTACAGGTCATCAACCAGTACGAGATCGGCCAGGGCGAGGGTGGCGCGAACTACGCGAACCGCTACGACGTGACCGTGCTTGTCAACGGCCTGCCGATGGTCCACATCGAGCTCAAGCGCCGCGGCGTCGACCTCCGCGAGGCGTTCAACCAGATCAACCGATACCAGCGCGACAGCTTCTGGGCCGGCTCTGGCCTGTTCGAGTACGTGCAGCTGTTCGTCATCAGCAACGGCACGCTGACGAAGTACTACTCGAACACGACGCGCACCCAGCACATCAGCGAGGGCAAGAAGCAGACCAAGGGCCGCAAGACCTCGAACTCCTTCGAGTTCACGTCGTGGTGGGCGGACGCGCAAAACAAGCCGATCACGGACCTGACGTCATTCGCGAGAACATTCTTCGCCAAGCACACGCTGCTCAACATCCTCACCCGCTACTGCGTGCTCACGGCTGACCGGCTTCTTCTCGTTATGCGCCCCTACCAGATCGTCGCGACCGAGCGGATCCTGCAGCGCATCGACATCGCCACCAACTACAAGCACCTCGGTACCGTCGCCGCAGGTGGCTACGTCTGGCACACCACCGGTTCCGGCAAGACACTGACGAGCTTCAAGACGGCCCAGCTGGCCTCGAAGCTGCCAAGCGTCGACAAGGTGCTCTTCGTCGTGGACCGAAAGGACCTCGATTACCAGACGATGCGCGAGTACGACCGCTTCGAGAAGGGCGCGGCGAACTCCAACACGTCAACGGCTGTGCTGAAGAAGCAGCTCGAGGACTCGAATGCGCGGATCATCATCACGACGATCCAGAAGCTGTCGACCTTCATCAAGGCGAATAAGGGCCACGCGATCACGAACGACCACGTCGTGATCATCTTCGACGAGTGTCACCGGTCGCAGTTCGGCGACATGCACACCGACATCACCCGTGCGTTCAAGCGCTACAACCTCTTCGGCTTCACCGGCACCCCGATCTTCGCGGTCAACGCCGGCACGGGCGGAAACCCGCAGCTCAAGACCACCGAGCAGGCCTTCGGCGAGAAGCTGCACACCTACACGATCGTCGACGCGATCACCGACAAGAACGTACTGCCGTTCCGGATCGATTACGTCAACACCGTCAAGGTCGGCACCATTGTCGACAAGCAGGTGTCGGCCATCGACACCGAGAAGGCGCTGCTGGCGCCGGAGCGCATCAGCCAGGTCGTGAAGTACACCCTGGAGCACTTCGACCAGAAGACCAAGCGCTCATCGAGCTACGAGCACTCCGTCGTGACCAACGTCGCCGAATCGACCCGTGCGCGACGGCAGGCCGAGGCTGTCCGCGAGCGCAAGCGCGTGCGCGGCTTCAACGCCATCTTCGCAACGGCCTCGATCGATGCGGCGCGTCGCTACTACAACCACTTCCAGATCCAGCAGGAAGCCCTACCTGCCGATCGGCGCCTGAAGATCGGCCTGATCTACTCCTACGGCGCGAACGATGCCAGCGACGACGGCATCCTCGACGACGAAGCCTTCGACACCGATGCGCTGAGTACGGATGCGCGCGGCTTCCTCGAAGATGCCATCCAGGACTACAACGACATCTTCGGGACGAGCTACGACACCAGTGCCGACAAGTTCCAGAACTACTACAAGGACCTCTCGCAGCGGCTCAAGAACAGGGAGCTCGACCTCGTCATCGTGGTCAACATGTTCCTCACCGGCTTCGACGCGACGACCCTGAACACGCTCTTCGTAGACAAGAATCTGCGGGCACACGGCCTGATCCAGGCCTACTCTCGCACCAATCGCATTCTCAACTCGGTCAAGACGTACGGCAACATCGTCGCCTTCCGCGACCTTGAAGAGGAGACCAACGCCGCCCTCGAACTCTTCGGCAACAAGGACGCCCGCGGCGTCGTGCTCCTCAAGCCGTACGGCGACTACTACGGCGAGTACTCCGAGAAGGTCAACGAACTACTGACCTCGTTCCCGCTCGGCCAGCAGATCATCGGCGAGGCCGCTCAGAAGGAATTCATCCAGATATTCGGGCAGATCCTGCGGCTCGAGAACATCCTTACCTCGTTCGACGACTTCGCCGGGAACGAGATTCTCACCGAGCGCCAGGGCCAGGACTACCGCAGCGTCTATCTCGACCTGTACGCCGAGTTCCGCAAAGACAAGGACGCTGACAAGGAGCTGATCAACGACGACGTCGTCTTCGAGATCGAGCTGATCAAGCAGGTCGAGATCAACGTCGACTACATCCTGATGCTCGTCCAGAAGTACCGCAGTCAGCACGGCGACGGCGAGGACAAAGAGATCCGCGCCGAGATCTCCCGCGCTGTCGACGCTAGCCCGACCCTACGCAACAAGAAGGACCTCATCGAAGCCTTCGTCGACTCCGTCTCCGTCGACGGCGCCATCGACGAGGAATGGCAGGCGTTCATCGCTGCCAAGCGCGAGGCGGAGCTTGACGCCATCATCGAGGACGAGCGGCTCCGCGCCGACGCCACACGGGCATTCATCGAGATCGCGTTCCGCGACGGTGCGCTCCGCACGACTGGAACGGCGATCACCAAGGTGCTTCCGCCTGCCTCCCGGTTCTCTGCCGATGGTGGCCACGGCGAGAAGAAGCAGCGCGTGATCGACAAGCTTGGGTTGTTCTTCGAGCGGTTCTTCGGACTGAGTGCCAACGGAGTGGACGAGTAAGCATGGGGACGCAAGTGAATCGAATCGACCTGCAAGACGACGGCACGCACTACTATCGGGCGGACTTCCAGGTCCACACGCCGCGCGATACGAACTGGGACGGGCCGCGCCCGACGACGGAAGAAGAGCGCGCAGCATGGGCCGCGAGCTTCGTACAGGCAGCACGCGCGAAGCAACTGAACGCAGTTGCGATCTCAGATCACCACGACTTCGCGATGTACCCCTACGTCCGGCAGGCCGCAATTGACGAACTAGACAGCATGGGTGCGCCGGTCCCCGAGAAGGAACGTCTCGTTGTCTTTCCCGCGCTCGAGCTAACTCTTGCGCTGCCGTGTCAAGCGATCTTGATCCTCGACGCCGACTTCCCAATCGATCGACTTGATGACGTGCTGAAGGCGCTTCATCATGAACCTTTCGACCCGGCGGCTACCACCCTTCCCTCGACCACCGTGCTTCCGAACTCCGACACCTTTACGACGATCTGTGCACAGCTAGACATGAAGCCGTGGCTGAAGGGCCGCTACATACTGCTTCCCAACGTCACGCCCAAGGGTCACAAGACGATCCTTCGTGAGTCCTTCCAGGACAAGTACAAGGACGCTTTCTCCGTCTGTGTGGGCGGGTATCTTGACGGCTCGATCTCCATCCTCGACAAGAAGGTCGGCGAGGCGCGAATCCTCGACGGGCTCGACAAGAACTGGGGCGATCGGGCCATCGCTCTCTTCCAGACGTCTGACTCGCGAACATCTGACTTTGCCCAACTCGGCAGCACAGCGACGTGGGTGAAGTGGTCCCGTCCCACGGCGGAAGCGCTACGGCAAGCGAGCCTCGCCCGCGAGTCTCGAATCTCGCAGGTCGAGCCCGCGGTCCCGAACGTCTGGATCTCGCGCGTCGTGGTGTCTCAGAGCAAGTTCATGGGGAGACTCGATTCACGCCTGAACCCGCAGTACACCGCGCTCATTGGCGGACGTGGAACCGGGAAGTCTTCGGTGCTCGACTACATTCGATGGGCGCTCGGCGATCAGGTTGCGAACACCGGGGAGGATGACGAACTCGTAGATCCACGTGCGCGGCAACGACGCCTCATCAACGCGACGCTCGTTCCGTACGATGCAGTGGTCGAGGTACACCTCGTCATCAACGACGTTCCGCACGTTGTGCGCAGGCACGCCAAGAGTGGTGAGTTCGAGCTCCAGGTCGGTGATGGAGACTTCGAGACCGTTCACGAGACGATCGTGCAGCGGCTACTACCAATTCAGGCGTATAGCCAGAAGCAGCTATCCAGCGTGGCAATCCGTCTCGATGAGCTAACTCGTTTTCTTGAGGCACCGATCCTCCGGCAACTGGAAGATATCGACCGACGCCATGTCGAGATCCAAGGCCGGTTGCGCGAGAACTACGGCACTCTGCAGCGACACCGGAGTGTTGCACGGGAGGCCGAGCAATCTCGGGCGCGCATCAAATCGCTCACTGGCCAGGCACAGGCATTGCGTGATGGCCTCACCGGGCTGAGCGAAGCCGATCGGACGTTGCTCAACCACAAAGCTGGCCACGACCATGCGGCGACAGTTGTGGAGGCATGGCGCCAGCAGCTCTCGACGCTCGAACAGGGCGTTGAAGCCGTCAGGTCATCGTTCGAGAGCACCGTCAATCAAGTAGTTGCGCCCGAAGATGCACCCGAGGAGCTGAGAGCCGAACTGGATGCTGCCGTGGCGGCGATCCACCAAGCGCTCCGAGAGGCTGAGACTGCACTTCGAGCAACAGGCGATGGCTTGACGCTCGCCACCGCGCCTGCCGGAGCGATCGATGTACGCCTTGGGTCCATCAGCGACCAACTGACCGCATTCAATGAGAAGTACAGCGCGGTAAAGGAGCGGTCGACCGCCCACGAAGTCAAGCTCCGGCAGCTCGCCGAACTGGAAGGGCAGATCAAGTCCGCGACCGATCTCTTGAGAAGGCAGGAACTCGAGCACGGGCGACTCGGGAATCCGGCTGCTGAACACGATCACCTTCGCGAAGAGCTTCGAGATCTAAACCGCGAGCGGTCCGCGGCACTCGAGGCACAATGTGTCGCTCTATCCGCCGCTTCGGACGAACTGATACGCGCATCACTTGAGGTCGGGCACAACTTCGCCGAGGCACAGGCCAAATTCCGAGGTCTCGTCACCGGGTCCGGATTGCGTAGCAACAAGATCGAGAACCTGTTCGACCTACTCACGACCGACAAAGAGCCGGTTGTGACATGGGAGGCGATTCTGGCGGAACTCGAGCTCGTCATGCTGCTCGGTCCCGACGCCGAACTCACATCAGAAATGACCCCCACACTCAGTCGGCTGGGATTGACAGTGCAGGACCTTCAGCGCATCAAGCCGAAGATCACCCCTGAAGGCTGGTTGGATCTCTCGCTCACGCCGCTCGTGGACCAGCCTGTCTTCGAGTACCAGAGCAAGCCCGGGACGTACATTCCGTTCAGCTCAGCGTCTGCGGGACAGCAGGCCACTGCACTCCTGACGACCCTGCTGACGCAAGACGGAATGCCACTCCTCATCGACCAGCCGGAGGAAGATCTCGATAGCGAGACTGTGCAACACATCGTGGCGAAGATCTGGGCAGCGAAGGGGCGTCGCCAGCTGATCCTCGCGAGTCACAACGCCAACCTTGTCGTCAACGGCGACGCTGACCTGGTACTAGTGTGTGGCTACACCACCGCTGGAGACCAGTCGGCTGGAACCATTAGGGCCAGTGGTGCGATTGACCAGCCGGAGGTTCGCGACGCGATCACCCGCGTTATGGAGGGCGGAGAGACAGCGTTCAAGCTCCGCAAGGAAAAGTACGGGTTCTGACGACGCGCTAGCAGTCATGGCCGGTGGGGAGGCGAAGTGCGACGCCCGACTTCAACAAGGCGACGCGCATCGTTTCCTGATTCACCCGAAGCCGCTCCGCAACCTGCGAGAGCGACAGCCCGGAGTTGTACAGCCGGGCCGCCTCACTCACCTGCTCCGGTGTCAGCGGTTGCCGTCGCACGACCACACTGTTCGTCCGCAGGATGCCGAGGATCGTGGACTTCGCTACGCCATACGCTTCCGCGAGGGCCGTCGAAGTCTCGCCCGCTTCGTATCGCTCGATCACTGCAGCGCGGGCCTCATCGCTCAATCGCGTCCACTTCCGGCGCGTAGCGGTGGTCTCGCCAGGGGTTCGAACATCCGCGGAATCGCGCAGGATTCGGCGCATCGCGGCCGTCGTGACCCCTGTTTCCGAATTTGTGGAACAGAGATAAACAAGGTCGACCGGAATGCAAAAGGGTCCGCCACAGGCGGGCCCTTTTCGCATTCCCGCGAGCGGATTCAGGTGGGCCCACGCCGCCGGAGGCTCGGCGCGCCGCGCAGCGGCGTGTGGAGTGGCGGTGGGGCGCATCCCGATCCGTATGGCGTGTGTTGACGGGCTAGCGTCACAGAAACGCGATCGCCCTCCGTGCGGCGCTTAGGGTGCCGGGGGTGCGTACCCGTCGTCGGGTGACCACGTCGCGGTCGGGTCCGGTCGGAGCACCAGGATGTCTCCGGGCTGGATCGTCTTTCCTGGAGGCATTCGGTGGTTGTAGACCCCGACGGTGATGTAGTCGATGCAGAAGCGCTCGCCGATGGCGGCTAGTGCGTCGCCAGGCTGGACCGTGTACGTCTCGATCTTCCCCTTTTCGTCGTAGCCCACCGGACCGGATGCGTACTCTGACGCTCCCATGTCGGTCAGCTCGCCGAGGAGCTTCCCCGGCCCTTCCCGGTCGATAGCGATCATCGCGTTGGTTGCGCAGTCTCCGGGGCCGATCGCAGAGAACGTGTGGCCATCGATCGTCTGCATATCTGGTCCACTGGGCGGTGAGGGCGTCGTCGACTCCGTGAGGGCACCTGTGCTTGCGGGCGCTGCATCCGTCTCACCCGGGGATGTCGTGAGCAGTCCTGACGCGGCGGCGCACCCCGTGATGAGGCTGATGCCGAGACCGAGACCGGCGATGCCGGCGACCGCTCGGACGGTGATCCTGGTGACGCGGCTCATGCGCTCACCCTACGCACAGTTCCCCCATACGTTGAAGAGGCATCGACGCTTGCGGACCTTCTCTTCGGCGCCGACGATGGACCCATGGCCACGACGCGAGCGCTCAGCCGACGGAAGGCGGGATGGATAGCGCTCGCCGTCGTCGGTGGTCTTGCCGCGGCGGCACTCTTAATCGCATGGATCGTTGCGGCGGGGCGGGGCGAACCGCCCGCGGCAGCGCCGAGCCCCACACCCACGGCGACCGTCGAGCCCACACCGACACCGACACCCACACTGATCGGGCCCGCCGCGGACACGACCGACTACGACCTCGCCGGACTCCCTGAGATCACCGTCTTCGCTATTGTTCCCGAGCTGCCCGTCGACGACGATCCGTTCGGCGGGCTGACCGGGATCGCCGCTCGCGCGACAGGCGCCGCGGCCCCCGTTTTTGCCGAGCCCGGTGGCGCTCCGGTGGCGTCCCTTCCGCGCGATTACTACTACGACGGCACCGTGGTGCCGGTGATCGAGCAGTACGACGCGTGGGTGAAGGTCATGCTCGTGGGCCGCCAGGCCTATCCATCCGGAGGAAACCCCGGGCAACTCACCGGATGGCTCCGGACGCAGGACGTCGAGTTGTCACCGCAAGAGGCGACCGTCGAGGTCTCTCTCGGCGACCGCACCATCGACATCGTTCGTGGGGATGACCGACAGCGCGTCGCCGCCGACTTCGGGTCCGGCGTGGAGGCGACCCCGACGCCCCTCGGTCGCTCGTTCATCATGACGGTGCGCACCGAGCCGACCTTCGCGTACACGAGGGGCAATCCGATCACCTACCTGTCGGTGCAGAGTCCGACTCTCGACGGGTTCGACGGCGGCGATGTCGCCGTCACCGCCTTCCACTATCACGACACTCGATCCGGTCGGGTGTCGAACGGATGCCTGCGCGTCGACGATGCGGCAGCCCACGCGCTCGCCGCGCTTCCGCTGGGGACTCCGGTGATCATCCGCGAATAACCCTCGGGCGGATGCCGCGACTCCGCCGTTTCATGTCAGGCTGTGTGCTCCCTCGACGAGGTCACGCATCCACTGCTTCACCTGTTCGCTCGGCGCGGTCTCATCGAAGCTGACCGCGATTCGACCCGACTGGAATCCATCCGTGACGGTCGTGAGAAGTTGCTCGGCCTGCGCATTCGACTCGAATCGATAGAAGTATGCCTGGTCGGTGGTCCAGGCTTCGAGGCATCCGTCGAGCCCAACACACAGTTCGTCGGTTGCCTCTCGGGCTCCCGTTGTCGTGACGCCATCGGGATTGGTCAGAAGGTCCGAGAGGTACACATGACTTCGCGCCCAGCCGGGAGCGCAGCCAGCGAGGATGCCGGTCGTGACTGCCGCGAGCGCGATGGCCGCAATGGAGCGGCTGCGGCGGGTCATGATCGTGTGCCTCCGTCCTCTCAGCGGCGCGGCGGGCGGCCTTCGCGCTTAGCCGAGTTGCCGAAGCGGTCGGGCTTGAGCTCGATCAGTTTGCCGCTGATGCGCGTGTTCTCGAGGCGCTTCAGCGTGTCACGCGAGAGATCCGCAGGCAGCTCGACGAGCGAGAAGTCGGGGCGGATCTGGATCGCGCCGAAATCTTCGCGGCGAAGGCCACCCTCGTTGGCAAGGGCTCCGACGATCTGGCGCGGCTCGACCTTGTGGCGCCGGCCGACCGATATCCGGTAGGTCGTGCGGGCGCCGCCACCGCCGCGCGGGCCGCGATCGGAACGGTCGTTGCGGTCACGACCTCCACGTTCGGGTCGGTCCGGCGAATCGCGCGCGAACCGCGGCTCGGGGGCGGCATCCGGTTCGAGCAGCAGCGGCGTATCGCCCTGCGCGACGATCGCGAGCGCCGCTGCGACGTCCGCCTCGGGCACATCGTGGTGCTCGACGTAGTGGGCGACGATGTCGCGGAACAACCCGATCTGTTCGGGGTCTGCCAGCGCCGCAGTGATCGCGTCGTCGAAGCGGGTTAGGCGCGTCGCATTGACGTCGTCGACGCTCGGCAGCTTCATTTCGGTCAGCGGCTGGCGCGTGGCCTTCTCGATCGCGGTCAGCATGCGGCGCTCGCGCGGCGTGACGAAGCTAATCGCGGCACCCGTGCGACCGGCTCGTCCCGTGCGGCCAACGCGGTGCACATACGACTCGGTGTCGATCGGCAGGTCGTAGTTGACGACGTGGCTGATGCGGTCGACATCGAGGCCGCGGGCCGCGACATCCGTGGCGACCAGGATGTCGAGCTTGCCGCTCTTGAGCTGGTTGACGGTGCGCTCGCGCTGCGCCTGCGCGACGTCGCCGCTGATCGCCGCCGCCGTGTAGCCGCGGGCTCGCAGCTTCTCGGCGAGGGTCTCGGTCTCGTTCTTCGTGCGCGTGAAAACGATCATGCCCTCGAAGTTCTCGACCTCGAGGATGCGGGTGAGTGCATCGACCTTTTGCGGGTACGACACCATCAGGTACCGCTGCGTGATGTTGGCCGACGTGGTGGTCTTGGTCTTGACCGTGATCTCTTCGGGGTCGTTCAGGTACTGCGCGGAGATGCGGCGGATCTGCGCGGGCATCGTGGCCGAGAACAGGGCCACCTGCTTGGTCGCGGGAGTGTCGGCGAGGATCGTTTCGACATCCTCCGCGAAGCCCATCTTGAGCATCTCGTCGGCCTCGTCGAGCACCAGGTACTTCAGCTCGGAGAGGTCGAGCGTGCGCTTCTCGAGGTGGTCCATGATGCGGCCCGGCGTGCCGACGACGATGTGCACGCCGCGGCGGAGCGCCGACAACTGCTGACCGTAGCCCTGGCCGCCGTAGACCGGCAGCACGTGCACGCCGCGCAGGTGCGACGCGTACTTCTCGAACGCTTCGCAGACCTGGAGAGCGAGTTCACGAGTGGGTGCGAGCACGAGCGCCTGCGGGGTCTTCTGCGACAGGTCGAGTCGAGAGAGGATCGGCAGCGCGAAGGCGGCGGTCTTTCCCGTGCCGGTCTGGGCGAGTCCGACGACGTCGCGTCCCGCGAGCAGGGGAGGGATGGTCGCGGCCTGGATAGCAGACGGCGTCTCGTATCCGACATCCTTCAATGCCTTCATGACCGTGTCGTCGAGACCGAGCTCGGCAAAGGTGGGTTCGGATGCGAGGGGCTCGGCCTCGTCGGTCGCGTTCTCGAGGGAAGAGGCCATAGGTGTGACGCTAGTCGCTTCGTGGGGTCGGCGCGATTCGGCATGCGCGCACGGCCGCGTGCGGTCGTCGCTGCGATGTCAGCGGTGGAGGTGCGCGCGCTGGCCCTCACGGTCGAAGATCATGACGAGCTCGGCGGGCTCGTCGATCGCGCTGATCGCATGCGGGGTCATGGTCGAAAACTCGGCAGCCTCGCCCTGGGCGACCTCGATGCGCCGCTCGCCGAGCTGCAGCAGCACCCGCCCCTCGAGTACGAGGAACCAGTCGAAACCCGGATGCACGCGCGTGGCGGGAATCTCGGACACCGGCTCCAGGCGCATCTTCATCGCCATCGTGCGGCCATCGACACGGTTCAGCGCCCACGTCGTGCGCGCTCCGTCGGTGCGTTGGGTGGGGCGGATGACGACATCGTCGTCATCCTCGGCGCGCAGCAGGTCATCGACGCTCACCTGCAGGGCTTCCGCGAGCGGCACCAGCACGTCGATGCTGAGCGCGCGCTTACCGGTCTCAATGCGACTCACCGTCGACGCACTGAGGTTGCTGCGCTCGGCGATCTCATCCAGCGAATACCCGAGGGTGGTCCGAATGCTGCGCAGTCGCATGCGGGCGAGGGTTTCGACATCCGTGCTGGTCATAAGCCCAGCATCCGTTCTTCTTGCGAATACTGCAAGCTAGCATCCACTATGCGCCAGACCGGCCTACCCTCGACGCATGGGCAACCACGACTCGTCTCACCACCACACGCACGGTCCCGCGATGATCCGCCGGTGCGATGTCGCCGTCATCGGCGGCTCGGCCGCAGGCCTTGCTGGCGCACTCCAGCTCGTGCGTCAGCGCCGGTCGGTGATCGTGGTCGACGATGGCACACCGCGCAATGCGCCGGCCGAGCACATGCATAGCTACCTCGGGCGCGAAGGGGCGCCGCCCGCCGAGCTGCGGGCGATCGGCCGGGAGGAGGTCCGCTCCTACGGCGGCGAGATCCTGTCTGGCCGCGTCCTCGCCGTTAGCCGCGACGGGGAGCGCTTCCGCGTCGAACTCTCTGGAGGCGGGGTTTTGCTCGCGCGACGCGTGCTCGTGGCATCCGGGATCACCGATGAACTGCCCGCGATCGACGGCCTGCGCGAGCGGTGGGGTCGCGAGGTGATCCACTGCCCGTTCTGCCACGGCTGGGAGGTGCGCGATCAGCGCGTCGTCCAGATCGTCACGAGCCCGCTCGCGTTGCACCCGACCCCGCTCATGCGCCACCTCACCGACACCCTCACCGTCGTGCTGCACGATGGCGTCGAGGTGGATGCCGAGGCCGTGCGTCGACTCGAGGCATCCGGTGTCACGGTGATCGCCGGAACCGTGACACGGGTGGCGGATGCTGATGGCGCACTCGGCCTCGATCTTGCCGACGGCTCGCGCATCGCGGCGGACGCCGTGCTCGTCGGTGCGAAGTTCCACGCCCGCGTCGAAGCGCTCGCCGGTCTGGGGCTCGAAGCGACTCCCCACGCGACAGGGTTCGGTGAGGTGCTCGTCGCCGATGCCACGGGCCGAACTGCAGCGGACGGCGTCTTCGCGGCGGGAAACGTCGTCGACCCGAGCCTGCAGGTGCTTCCCGCCGCCGCGAACGGCAGCATGGTCGGCGCGCAGATCGCCTTCAGCCTGGCCGACGAGGACCTTGCCGCCCGCGCCCGCCCGTCCGGTGTCGAGACCGAGTGGGATGGTCGGTACAGCGGCGAACAGGTCTGGAGCGGCAACCCGAATGGCACGCTGGTCGCCGAGGTCGCCGGGCTCACCCCGGGAACCGTGCTCGATGTCGGCGCAGGCGAGGGAGGGGATGCCCTCTGGCTCGCCGAGAACGGATGGCAGGTCACGGCATCCGATGTCTCATCCCGCGCGCTCGCACGCGTCGAGCACGAAGCGCGGCGTCGGGGACTGGCCGTGCGCACGTGGCACGTGGATGCTAACGGCATCCACCCCTACGGCGACGAGACGTTCGACCTCGTCTCGCTGCAATACGGATCGTTCGCCCGCACTCCCGACGGCAGGGGAGTGCGAAGCCTTCTCGATGCGGTGGCTCCCGGCGGCATACTGCTGGTTGTCTCGCACGACACGGCGTGGGCACGCGAGGGGCTCGATCCGGCCGAACACACACCGATGTTCGACCCGGATGCCTACGTCGGCGTCACCGCGATCGCTGCCGCGCTCGCCGCATCCGAGGGGTGGCGCATTGAGGTGCACGAGACGCGGCCGCGTCCGGCGGGCGCGGTGAGCGGGCACCACGTCGAGGATGTCGTGTTGCGGGCTGAGCGGATCGGCTGAGTCGTTCCTCCCGTGTGCTGGCTCCTGCCGCACGACTGTCGGTCGTCAGGATCGATCCGGTTGATGCGGGAATACCCATGGGGGGTATAGTGTTGATCCTCGTAGACATACCCCCTTGGGGTACCTGAGCGAGGGAGAAAACCGTGACCACGCTCATGGTGATCGGGGCAGGACTGGGTGTTCACTTCCTGCTGCCCGATACGGCAGGTACCGACATCGCCGGCGACGCTCTGTATGCGGCGGCGGTCTATGCGTTCGTCATCCTGATCATCCCGCGGCGGCCTGCGCTCCTGGTCGGTGCCATCGCACTCGCGTGGTGCATCGGCGTCGAGCTCTTCCAGCTCACCGGTGTCCCCCTCGCGGCGGGTGAAGCCTTCCTCCCTGCGATGCTCGTGCTCGGCACCGTTTTCGACCCACGTGACCTCGTGATCTACGCGAGCACGATCCTGGTCTTCGGGGTCGTGGATGCCGCCATATCGCGTGCCCGGGCCGAGAGCAGCTCACGCAGTTCTTCAGCGGCACGCCGCTCATCTGTCTCGACCGTTGCCACGTTGGTTGACGTCGTGTGGTCTCTGACGCCGAGACTTCTCCTCTGTCGACAACGATCCGGGCCAGTGCGCCGAGATCGCACCACGGTCGGGCTGTTACGCACTGTGTCACGCGGGCTGCGGGTCGTTGCCCGTGTCGCGTAGCGTCGTCTCACCGCAACCCGAAAGCAGGTGAAGCCATGTCCCGCACCATCTCGTCGACAGTCCTCCCGATTCAGCGGGCGATGGCTTCCGCGAACCCCTCGGCTTGGACGGATGGGCTCGTGACCGATGCGTCCGGCACCGAGGTGACGATCGCGCTCCTGACCGGCGCACCCCTGAGGCTCCGGGTGGTAGGCCCTGCCGTGGAACTCGTTGCAGGTGAACCGGTGGCCTATCACCCGGTTGCGGAGCTTTTGAGCGCCAGCGTCGTCACGACGACGGCGCGCCCCGCGTAAGACCTATCTGGCTCGCCCTCAGGCAGCCATCGAGGCCATCATCGCTTCGCACTTCATAATCATGTCGTCGCACGCCATGGCGCAGTAGCGGCAGATCTCGTCCATGTCGGCGTGCATTTTGCACTCTGCCGAGCACGCCTTCGCCATGGTCATGCACGCGGTCATCATGGCCTGCATCACCATCATGTCCATACCGGCCGGGCGCATCATCATGTGCATCGTCGCCTGGGCCATCTCCGCCATGTTTGAGCACATCGCGCAGCAGGCAGCCATCTCGGCGCCCTTCATCATGTCGCTGCCGGCGCACATCGCTGCCGCCATCGAACAAGCGTTCATGGCATGCATGCACTCCTGCATCGCATCCATGTCCATGGTCATGCCTTGGGGCATGTCGTCCATGGACATGGACTTCATCATCTCCATCGTGTCCATCTCGGTCTCCCGTGCTCTCGTTGTCATTGCTGAACGGCTCACGCCGAGGAACTCGTTGCGTTACGAAATGTTACGCCCTGTGGGGTGTGAGCAACATCCTGCTGGCGATCTTCTGGACATGCGTCCATGAGATGTACGATTCTGTCGTGCACGATGACGGCACCCCGACGCAAGCTCTTCGACGAACACTCGACCGTTCGAGCGACCCACGCGTGACCCGTACGCGTGCCGCGATTGCTGACGCAGTACATGAGCTATCGCGACAGGGGGATGAGATCACGGTCGCCGCTATCGTGCGCGCGGCCGGTATCAGCCGCGCCAGCTTCTACAGCCATTACGCGAGCCTCGACCAACTCGCCTTGGCTCTCCACCAGGAGGCTTTCGCCACGATCAGTGAGCTGTACGCGAAAGAGGCCCGCGACTCCGCCGCTGCGCTGCGAGACGCACAGCGCCGGCTCGTCGCGCACTTTGTCGAGAACCGGGGCCTCAGTGCGGCGGTCGCAGCACTACCCGTATCTAAGGACATGTATCTGTCGGGGGTGCGTGCGCTGGCTGCTGTCATCGAGGAATGGCTCGCGCGCGAGGTGACCATTCCGGCGGGGTTGGATTTCGAACCCACCGCGCGCTACATCGCCGGGGCCGCGTACGGCCTCATCGATGCCTGGCTTACGGGCGAGCTCGAGATGACCGACGATGCCCTCATTGACCACCTGACGCGACTGCTGCCGCCAGGTATCGGCGAGCATCGCTGACCACGATGTCCGCCTCGACGCGTGACCTCGCGTCGCACCAGAAGAAGAAGGAATGACAATGAAAGCCACACTCGTACGCGAAATCGGCGCGGGCTTCGTCGCGGAAGACGTGCACATCGCTGCCCCGATCGGCCGGGAGGTGCTCGTCGACGTCAAGGCGTCGGGCCTCTGCCACACCGATCTCACCGCCTCGCGCAACAACATCGGCTATGAGCCGCCCATGGTGCTCGGTCACGAGGTCGCCGGAGTGGTCTCCGCGGTCGGCCCCGACGTCACCGAGTTCGCCCCCGGCGACCACGTCGTCGGATGCCTCGTGCAGTCGTGCGGCCACTGCGAGGCATGCCTGACGGGACGCACGTTCCAGTGCATCCATCCGGAGGAGACCCTCCGCTCGGCGGCCGACGCTCCCCGGATCACGGATGCCGCGGGTCAGCCGGTCGCGCAGGCATTCGGCCTCGGCGGCTTCGCGCAGCAGGCCCTCATCCACGAGAACCAGCTCGTGAAGGTCAACGACGCGGTGCCCTTCCCCCAGGCCGCGCTGCTCGGTTGCGGCGTCGTCACCGGCGCGGGCGCCGTCATCAACACCGCAAACACGAAGCCGGGCGACACTGTCGTCATCATCGGCGCGGGCGGAGTCGGCCTCAATGCGATCAACGGGGCCATCACTGCCGGTGCGAGCACGATCATCGCCGTGGACGTCGCGGATGACAAGCTCGAGAAGGCGAAGCACTTCGGCGCCACCCACACTGTCAACTCGGCCAAGGTCGACGCGGTAGCGGCCGTCAAGGAGATCACTGGGGGCCTCGGTGCACACTCGGTGTTCGACTTCGTCGGCATCCCGGCGGTCACCGCAAGCGGGCTCGAGATGGTCCGGATGGGCGGCGGCCTCTACCTCATCGGAATCATCGACCCCACGGCGGTTCTCCCTCTCGTGACGGTCGGGCTGATCGGCACGCAGAAGCGAATCGAAGGCGTCTACATGGGCTCGACGACCCCCAAGCGCGACATCCCCCTGTATGCGGACCTCTATCTTCAGGGCCGCTTCAACCTCGACGACCTCATGTCGCGCGAGATCGCGCTCGACGGGGTCGAGGCGGGCTATGAACTGCTCAAGGACCCGACGGTGACGCGTGTTGTGATCACCTCCGGGCTCAGCTGATCACGATGACGGGCGGGGATCGTCAGTCGATGATCCCCGTCCGTCGTCGTCGCCATTGTCCTCGCAAGCTGCTGCGTTCCCGCGGCATCCCGCGATATCGGCTGCTTCCCACGGAATCTCCGCGCTCCCGCGATAGCGTGGTGGGTTGGGGAGGCGACACGAGTGAATCCGCGAGGGCGTGGTCACGTGGGACAGGCAGCAGGCATCTGGTGGGATGCGGTCTCCGGTGGTGCGTTCTACAACCGGTGGAGCGCGGCTTTGTCATTCGTGGCCGCGACCGTTGTCGGTGTGCCGACGCTGCAGAACGCGTCGATCGAGGGCTACGCGAAGGCAGTCGTGGTGGCTGCGCTCGGATGGCTCATCTTGGCGGTGATCGTCGCCCCGGCGGCCATCGCAGAGCGACGGCTCAGCTCGCGCACGGCGCGCGGAGTCCTCGTGCTCGCGGCACTGCTCGTCGTGACAGCGATCCGCGCTGCTCTGAATGACGCGCTCGCAATCGCAGTGTGGGGTATCGCCAGCACAGGCGCGTTCGGCCCACGTTCGGCCACCAACATTGTCTCGGGCTTCGTCATGTTTTCGCTCGTGGCGGTCGCCCTGTCGCAGTACGCTCACCGTCGCGCCATCGGCGCTCGGCTCGGGCGTCTCGGTGCCCGCCGACATGATCCACTACGGCGTCACGAAGGCCGCCATGATCGCCCTCGGCAACGTCCTGGCCAAGCGCACGCGCGGCACCGCCGTGACGGTGAATACGGTGCTGGGCGGCCCAACCTACTCCGACGGTGTGGCCGAGGCGATCGAGCAGATTGCGCGGACCCAGGGCGCACCGGTCGATGCGGTGAAGGATGCCGTGATCGGCCAGAACGCAACGACTCTGCTCGAGCGGTTCATCGAGCCGACCGAGATCGCGTCGCTGGTCACGTACCTTGCGAGCCCGCTCGCGTCTGCTACAAACGGAGCAGCTCTGCGTGCCGACGGGGGAGTGCTGACGACCATCGTGTGAGGTTCGCGAGACGAGCAGGCGGCGGCCAGCCGCCGCACATACGGTAGGGGCATGGCGGATGTCACGGAGCGAAGCCGACCCAGCGTCCGCCGGATCGGGTCACTCGTGGCGCTGCTCACGGTCGTCGTGGCGGGGCTTGCCGTTCACGTCCTCCTTCCCGACACGGCAGCTACCGACATCGCGGGAGACGCGCTGTACGCGGTTGCCGTGTATGCCTTCGTCGCCCTGATCATCCCGCGACGGCATCCGCTCCTCGTCGGCGCGATAGGCCTCGTCTGGTGCGCGGGTATCGAGCTGTTCCAGCTCACCGGTATTCCGCTCGCCGCGGGTAACGCGTTCCCTCCCGCGATGCTCGTCCTCGGGACCGTCTTCGACCCGCGGGATCTCGTCGTTTACGCGACTGCAATCCTCGTCCTGACAATCGCGGATACTGCTCTTTCGTGGGGTAGGGCCAAAGGTACCTGACGCGTTTCACCCACGGCGGGATACGGTTGTCTGAATCTGGGGCAAGGTGATCGAGGTGTGGGAGCGTCTGCGGGTGACGGGAGTCGCCGAGATCTGGTGGCGCGCCGTCACCGACGGCTCCTTCTACAACCGTTGGAGCGCGTTCCTCTCTTTCGTGCTCGCTGCCATCGTGGGTGTACCGACGGTGAACAGCGCCTCGGTAACGGGCTACCTGCAGGCCATGGTGATTGGTGTGGTCGGGTGGATCGTGCTGGCGATTCTCGCCCTGCCGGCTGCGGTCGCAGAACGCCGCTGGCGCTCGCGACCTGCCCGCGGTGCTGCGGTTCTGACGACGCTGTTGGCGATCTGTATCATCCGGACACCGCTGAACGACGTCCTCTCTCGGTGGATGTGGGACGTCGCAACAGCTGGCGTTTTCCTCCCGCGTGTGGTCACAAACATCGTTTCGGGGATTGCCCTGTTCTCGCTCGTCAGCATCACGCTCTCGGAATACGCCCGCCGGCGAGCGATCAACGCGCGCCTCGAACGAGCGCTGGCTCCAATGCGTGCCAGCCTCGAGCGGGCGCGAATTCAGGCTGACGAGGTTGGCGAGGTGCTCGCCGCGACTGTGCGCAGACTCCAGGCATCCCGCAACGTGCTGCTGGCTCGCCCCGTCGACTTCGACAGCGTGCGCGCCTACGCCGAAGAGGTACGGCACGAGAGTCACCTGCTCGAGGCGCGCGCTGATGCAACGGATGCCTCGGCTCCGGTTCCTGGTCCGGTGACGGTATCCGCCCTACGGCCCCGCACGATCTCGGAACGACTGGCAAACCCGCCGCTCCTGATGGTTTCGGCGATCTATGCGGTGGCAACTCTTCCGTTCTCGATCATGCAGGGCGGCTTGCGCGTCGGGATTCTCGGGGTGATTGGTCTGCTGGCCATCGACCTGGCCGCGGGTTTCGCTGGCCGCCGGCTGCTTCCCCAGCCCGGTGCGCGCTGGCGGCCCGTGCTGTTCCTGCTCCTCTGGGTACTGGCTGGGTGTGCTGTCGCAGCGCTCTCGGTGACGCTGCTGCCCGACATCGGCCTGGTGGCATACGTCGGCATCGTTGCCGTCCCGGGTCTAGCCATCTCGGTATCCGTCTGTACTGACGCGTTGCGCGAGGCGCGTTTGGCTGCGGCAATCTCGCAGGGTCTGCTTGCGGCCGCGGCACGAGACGTGGCACGCGAGAGCGCTCGGGCATCGGATCCCTTGCGCCATGCGGTCGGCATCCTGCATGGCGGGGTGCAGGGTCAGTGCGTCATCCTTGCCGCGCAGGCCGATGAACGACAGCCCACCGTCAGCGAGGTCGCCCAGTTCCGTGCGCGAACGGATGCCGCCTTTTATCGACTGCAGGGGCCGGTCAGCGAGAGGGACGTGGATCGCGGGTCGCTGCACGGTCCCCTCGGTTCCCTCGATCGCGTCATCTCAGCGTGGCGTGCGGTCCTCGACATCTCCTACACGGTTTCGGCCACGGCCGCTGCGGCGCTGGGCGATCGCGAGACAGACGAGCTGGCTGCCGAGGCGGTCACCGAAGCTTTCGTCAACGCGGTCAAGCACTCGGGAGCGCGGGAAGCCACCGTTTCGCTTGCCGTCCCGCGTGATGATCGCCTGGTCGTCACGGTCGCCTCGCCGGGCACACTTCCTGCCGCCGAGCGACGAGCATCCGGTCTCGGAACGCGCCGACCGAATACGCGAATCCTGCAGTCGGGAACCGATGTCGTCCTTGAAGCCGTCTTGCCCCTGGCTTCCGACCCGGACGCCCCGACGTCCCAGGCGGCCCGCGCAGCCAGCTTCTAGGGGCAGCCGGAGCCGAACCGGCCGCAGCACGGGAACATTGTGTAACAATGTTCCCGTGCCCGGAGTGATCGCTGTGTTGCTTGCCGCGCTGTGCTTCGCGACGACGGGAACGGCACAGGCGCTCGCCGATGTCGATGCATCCCCGCTGTCGGTCGGTGCCGCCCGCATCCTCATCGGTGGCGGGATTCTCGGTGCGATCGCGCTGGTTGCCCGGCCACGGATGCCGCCCACGGCGTCCTCCGCGGTTGCTGCTGCCCGCCGCGCACCGGCGTGGGTGATCGTGGCGGTCGGCGCCGCGGGGGTCCTTGCCTACCAGCCGACCTTCTTCGCCGGTACCCGCCTCATCGGCGTGGCAGTCGGCACGGTCATCGCCTTGGGGTCCGCCCCGATCGTGACGGGAATCCTCGACGCGCTCATTCGTCGACGGATGCCGAACGTGCGGTGGGGCGTTGCCACGGGCATCGCGCTGGTCGGTGTCGTGCTCGTATCTGGCGTGGTGGGCGGAGCCGGCGCGGCGGGGGTAGGACCACTTGGCATCCTTGCCTCACTTGCTGCGGGAGCCTCGTACGCACTCTATGCGCTGGCGAGCAAGCTGCTGATGGATCGCGGCTGGAGCTTCCAGGCCGCGATGGGCACCGTCTTCGGGGTCGCAGCGATCGTGAGCCTGCCGGTTCTGCTGGCAAGTTCGCCCGCGTGGCTGCTGACACCCGCGGGCCTTGCGCTCGCGCTGTGGCTCGGTGTTGTGACCACGGCGATCGCGTACCTGCTGTTCGGGTGGGGCCTGCGGCGGCTCGCCCCGACCACGGTTGCCACGCTCACCCTCGCGGAGCCGCTCGGGGCGACACTGCTCGGCGTATGGGTGCTTCACGAGCAGCTCACCGCAGCATCGGCGATCGGACTTGTCGTGCTCGCCGCGGGACTCGTGGTGCTCTCACTGCCAGGAGCACGGAAGGAGAAGACGGATGTCTCCGCGCCGGCGTGAGAGCGACCCGGGACCGACGCAGGCTGCCGCCCTCGCCGAGACGCTGCGCGCCAGCATCCTGTCGGGCGAGCTGGGCCTGGACGCCCCGCTGCGAGAGGAGCACGTGGCAGAGCGGTACGGTGCGTCCCGGCACACGGTGCGCGCTGCGCTGCAGACGCTTGCGGCCGAACGTCTCGTGACGATCGAGCCCTATCGCGGAGCACGCGTCGCAAACCTCGACAACGATGCGGTCGAAGCGCTCCAAGAGCTGCGGGGCGCGCTCGAGGCAGAAGCGGTGCGGCAGCTCAGTGCCACGCATGGCGCGTCATGGCCGGATGCGGTAACTCGTCCCGTGACGGAGGCCATCGACCGGCTCGCGCTGGCGGAGGCATCCGGCGACTGGCTGGCGACGACCCGCGCCCATGCCGAGGTGCACCGGCTGATCGTTGAGGCAGCCGACAGTCCGCGGATCGCGCAGGCGCATCGGCAGCTCGAGTCCGAGATCCTGCTGCTCCTGACCCACGTCCGACCCGACTATCCAGCGGGTTCGCTCGCCCGGGAGCACACTGCCTATCTCGCCGAGATTCAGCGCGCCGGGGGAGAGGCGGTGCGGGCGCATCTGACTCACTCGGCCGACCTCATCCGGGCGGCACGCTACCAGGCAGCCGCCGACGAACCGTAGGAAGCGACTTTTGTGGGGTACTCCACCGGGCATGCGTCGCAGACCGGCGCGGGCGCGGCGCATCGGATGCTTCCGCCGCCTGCCACCGCAAGCTCGACAGTCTGCTCGCGCCACGTCTCATCCGATACGGGAGTCGACGATGGTGCTGGTGAGCGCGGCGCATCCAGCAGCGTCTGCGCCACCCGGGCGAGTGAGACCCCGACGTGCGACACCGCACCGGTGAGGTGACGGACCTCGAGCGCGCTCATGACGGATGCCGCGAGCAGGTAGCCCGCTGTGTGATCCAGGGCCTGCGCCGGGAGTGCGCCGGGGGCGGCATCCGTGCCGTGCAGCATCGCGATGCCCGAGACCGCCTGCACGATGCTGTCGAAGCCGCGTCGCTGCTCCCACGGGCCCGGACCCCACGCGTCGACGGTCGCCGTGATCAGGTGCGGCCACCGCTCGCGGGCGCTCGCCGGGTCGAGCCCGAAACGGGCGAGGGCTCCGGGACGGTAGCCGGTGACGAGCACGTCGGCCTGCGCCAGAAGCGCATGCAGCGCGTCGCGGGAGTCCGGATCTGCGAGATTGAGCAGCGCTGATCGCTTCCCCTGGCCGGTGTCGAGAAACTGCCACTCGATCTCGGGAAGGTGCGGGCTGTCGATGCGCAGCACCTCGGCCCCGAACAGGCCGAGGGTGCGGGTCGCGACAGGTCCGGCGATGACGCGCGTGAGGTCGAGCACCCGGAGGCCAGCGAGGGGGAGTGGTGATGTCGACTCCGTAAGTCGGGGCGCTCCCGTCTCAGCGACATCGCGCCGGACGAGCGGGCGCGCGCGCACGGCATGGGCGTGCGGGTGCGCGTGCCACTCCTCTTCGTTGCGGACGCGGCCGACGATCGCTCCTTCGGCGGCCGCGCGGTCTTCCCAGTGCGCGGCGGTCGCCGTCCGCAGTGCGGCGGCTATCGCGTCCTTGCCCGCCTCGGCTTCGAGGCCCAGCATCCGACGCAGTGCAGCGCCGTGGTGCGGATAGTTCCCGTGGGTCCGCACCCACCCGTCGGATGTCTCGAAGAACCCGGATGCCGGAGCCCAGGCATCCGGTCTCTCGCCGTTCCACATGAAGACCTGCTCGCTGCGGTAGCCAGCAGTCAGGCGCGGTCCGTCGAGAACGACGGGGCCGAGGCTCGCCGCGTCGGCTTCGCGGCCAGCGCTGCGCGCGTGCGCCAGGGAGGTAGCGGCAACCGATGCGGTGCCGACCGCTGCGACAGCAAGTTCGTCGACGGGCAGCGGCGACGGCAAGGTCACTGGACCGCGCGGCGGGCGCAGCGCCGCGACCAGCTCGGCCCGGCCAGTCGCCGCCGAGACGAGCTCTGACGTGAGTTGATCGAACGACGCCGACATCAACGCCTGCCCTCGAGGTCACGGATGAAGCCGCGAAGAAGGTCGAGTCCCTCGGGCCACGGACCGTGGCCGCTGAGGACATTGATGTGTCCGGCATCGCCGATATCGACCTGACGCGCGCCCCAGCGCCGACAGATGTCGGCGGAGCGGTCGGCGGAGCAATACGGGTCGGTCGTGCTGGTCACCGCCATCGTCGGAATCGGCAGGGGAGCAAGGGTCGCGGTGGCAGTCGCGAAGCTCAACACCTCGGTAGGGAACGAGGCCGCATCAGGATCGGGCGGGGCGACGACAAAGACACCGCGCACGCGCTCGGGCGAGTGCGCTGCGAACGCCAGTGCGGTGAGGCACCCGAGGCTGTGCGCGACGAGAACCACCGGCTCGCCGGCTGACTGCACGGCGGTGCCGACGGCACGGTCCCAGTCGTCGACGTCGGGTTCGTCCCAGGATGCCGGAGAGCTGCGCACCCACGCCGGATGCTGCTCCTGCCAGATCGACTGCCAGTGGTCGGCTGATGAACCGCCGAGCCCCGGGACCACGACGACCGAAGCATCCTGCATCGCTCTCCTCTTTCGTGACGGCTGGCGCCCATTCAACCGATCAGGTCACCCGGCGAGTAGAGCCAATGTGCGCCCACTGGCCCCATCGGGACCGGTCAGTGGGCATAGCGCTCAACGAAGGTGCGCAGCATCCGACTCGGATGCAGCACCTCCCGTTCCCGGACTGCCGCCAGTGGAATGTGCACCTCGGTCGGCGCGAAGTAGCCGTAGTCGGTGTATGCGTGGATGCGTGACGTGATGCCGTTCACGTCGAGCTCGGGATGGAACTGCGTCGCGTAGATGTTTTCGCGCACCCGGAACATCTGCACCGGGCACGAGGCGGATGACGCAAGCAGCGTCGCCGAGGCGGGGAGCGAACGCATGGCTTCCTTGTGCCCGACGAAGGCGTCGAAGCGGGCCGGGATGCCGGCCAGCAGCGGGTCGGCGATTCCGGCATCCGTCAGCGACACCTCGACGACACCGACCGGCTCGCCGTAGGTGCGGTCGATAACGGCACCCTGGTGAGCCCCGACCGTGCCGACGCCGTAGCAGGCCCCCAGGAAGGGGAAGTCCCGCGCGACGACCTCGTCGAGGAGCGCATCAAACTCGGCCTCGACGCGCCGCTGCACCGCTGACTTCTGCTCGATCGGGTCGGAGGCATTGAACGGCCCGCCGCCGACGAAGATGCCCGACAGATCATCGAGGTCGATCTCGGGCATGGGGCCTGCTTCGAGCCGCACCCGTCGCAGCTCGGACTCCGCGAGACCGGAGTAGCGCAGGAACAGCTCGTACTCTTCATCGGCCGGACCGTCCTCGGCGCGGGTCGCCAGCAGGATGAACGGCTTCATCCGCTCAGCTTAAGCGCCGCAGAGCCGCGTTGATCCTGCAAACGGCCCGCTCGGATCGCGTGCCGCGCCCGATTCGTGACGAGTGTGTAAACCTCGTATGGCGATCGGTGAATGAGGATGATTCACCCCGCCGGACTCGATATCGTCGTGACGTGCCCGACACACAGAACTCCGACGCGACCCTGCGTCCCACGCACCCGCTCGCTCTCGCTCCCGTCATCGCACCGCCCGCGTCGGTAGACGGATTCGTCAAGCAGTTCCTCGCGAACCTGAACTTCGATCAGGGCGTCTCGCTGTCGGCATCCGATGCCAACGACCAGTACCTGGCGCTCGCGGGCACGGTGCGCGACTACCTCATGGCGCGGTGGCTCGAAGACCAGACGCGGCAGCGCGAGCAGCAGGCGAAGACGGTCTGCTACCTGTCGGCGGAGTATCTGCTCGGCAAACAGCTCGATAACAATCTGCTCGCCGCGCGCCTGGGCGAGATCGCCACGGAGGCGCTCGCGCAGTGCGGTATCTCGATGGACGACATGCGCGAGGTCGAGGTCGAACCGGGCCTGGGTAACGGTGGGCTCGGGCGCCTCGCTGCCTGCTTCATCGATTCGCTGGCCACGATGAGCGTGCCGACGATCGGGTACGGCATCCGCTACGAGTACGGCATCTTCCGGCAGACCTTCGTCAACGGCGAACAGGTCGAGCAGCCGGATGCCTGGCTGCGCATGGGTTCGCCGTGGGAGTTCCCGCACCCCGAGGCGGCGCAGACGATCTCGTTCGGCGGTCGCACCGAGACGTACGACGACAACGGCGTTACTCGTACACGGTGGATTCCGGACTGGAACGTGCTCGCGGTGCCGTACAACATGATGGTTCCCGGCTACCACAACGGTCGCGTCAACACGCTCCGTCTGTGGCGCGCGGTTGCGACCAACGCCTTCGATCTGCGCATCTTCAACTCCGGCGATTACGAGGAGTCGGTGCGCGCACAGACCTTCGCCGAGAACATCTCGAAGGTGCTCTACCCCGAGGACTCGACGCCCCAGGGCAAGGAGCTGCGCCTGCAGCAGCAGTACTTCTTCGTCGCGGCATCCATCAACGATTTCCTCGACAACGTGCTGCTCGAGGGATTCGACCTCAACAACCTGCCTGACCGCGTGATCTTCCAGCTCAACGACACCCACCCGGTCATCGCCGTGCCCGAGCTCATGCGCGTGCTGGTGGATGAGCGCGGCATGGAGTGGGAGGACGCGTGGGCGATCACGCAGAAGTGCTTCGCTTACACCTGCCACACGCTCCTGCCCGAGGCCCTCGAAGTGTGGTCGGTCGACCTGCTGGGGAGGCTGCTGCCGCGACACCTCGAGATCATCTACCGCATCAACGACGAGTTCCTCGAAGAGGTGCGGGAGCGGTTCGGTGACGACATGATGCGCATTCGCAACATGTCGATCATCGGTGAGCACCCGTATCGCTCCGTGCGAATGGCCTACCTGGCGACCGTCGCGGGAGCGAAGGTCAACGGTGTCGCGGAGCTTCACTCGCAGCTGCTTCGCGACAAGGTGCTGCACGAGTTCGCCGAGATGTACCCCGACAAGTTCACGAACGTCACCAACGGCGTCACGCCGCGGCGGTTCATCCGACTCGCGAACCCGTCGCTCGCGAGCCTCATCACCGAAGCGCTCGGTGCCGGCTGGACCGTCGACCTCGAGAGACTGCGCGGGCTCGAGGCGCTCGCCGAAGACCCCGAGTTCCGTGAGCGGTTCGCTGCAGTCAAGGCCGCCAACAAGCGGCGCCTGAGCGACGTGCTGCAGCGCCGAGACGGCGTCACCATCGACGACACGCATCTGCTGGATGTCATGGTCAAGCGCCTCCACGAATACAAGCGCCAGACCCTCAAGGTGCTGCACATCGTCACCGAGTACGAGCGCATCATCTCGGGCACGGTCGCGGCCGCCGACATCCAGCCGCGCACCTTTATCTTCGGGGCGAAGGCTGCTCCGGGATACGCGATGGCCAAGCGCATCATCCACCTCATCAACTCGGTCGCGTCGGTCGTGAACAACGACCCGCGGGTTGAGGGGCGCCTGAAGGTGGTCTTCCCGCCGAACTACAACGTCACGCTCGCCGAGAGCATCATTCCGGCCGCCGACCTGTCGGAGCAGATCTCGCTCGCCGGCAAGGAAGCATCGGGCACCGGCAACATGAAGCTGGCCCTCAACGGTGCGCTGACGATCGGTACTGACGACGGCGCCAACGTCGAGATCCGCCAGCTCGTCGGCGACGACAACTTCTTCCTGTTCGGCATGACCGAGCCCGAGGTCGAGGCGCTGTGGGCGAAGGGGTACAAGCCCGCTGACTTCTATCAGGCCGACCCGCAGTTGCGTGCCGCCATGGACCTCATTGCCTCGGGCGCGTTCTCGGGCGGTGACCGCACGGTCTTCGAGCCGATCGTGTCGAATCTGCTCTACGACGACCGGTTCATGGTGCTCGCCGACTACGCCTCGTACATCGAGGCGCAGACGCAGGTCGACCTGGCATATGCGGACCAGGATGCCTGGACCCGATCGGCGATCCTCAATATCGCCCGCTGCGGGTTCTTCTCATCCGACCGCTCGATGCGCGACTACCTCGACCGCATCTGGCACGCCCGCCCGTTGCTCTGACGTCCGCGGCCAGCGTCGCGTCAGTCGTGTGGCCAGGTGCTCAGCGCGTCTTCGATGAGCCGTGCGGCCCGATCGCTGACAGGCTCGAGGAGTTCGACCACCGGAGCCCGGCTCTTCGCGCCTCGGGGCGCTGAGAAGCGCCATGTGCCGACCACGACGCCGTTGACGAGGACTGCCGGGCGGAAGACTCCGTTCTTGCCGGGAACGAGAGCGTCGAACATCGCGTCCGAGGCCTCGAGCGACCGGTCGGCATAACCGAGGATCCACTCGTCAAACGCGGGAACGAGCGTCACCGTTTCAGCAGATTCTTGCCAGCTCGAGTCGGCTGACGCGGATGCCGCGGCATCCAGATATACGGGCTTCTCGCCGAGCTGCCCCAGCTCGATGCGGTCGACGGATGCCGCGGCGGCGCGCAGGCCCGTCTTAGGGAGCTTCGTCCACCAGGCCAGGTCGTCGAGGGTCACCGGGCCCCGCGCGGCGACATAGCCCGCGACAATACGGCTGAGTGCGGCATCCGTGTCGGTGTCACGCTGGGTCGCCGTGCGCGTGAGGAGCTGCTCAGAGCCGTCAGGAGTGAACGCGCCCCAGTGCGCCAGTCCGCTGACGCACAGGTGGACGAGCAGGTGGTAACCGCGCCCGTCGTCGGTCGAGATCCCGGCGTCCTCCCACGTGGCAAGGACGTCGGCGCGCCGCAGTGGCGCGGTCTCGAGCGCCGCGACGGCGACATCGTGCGCACGATCGATCGTGGCGTCGTCCAGGTCGAGTTGCTCCCGGCGCCGCGCCATCGACTGCAGCGTTCTCGTCCCGGTCAGGGCGAGGAGCGACGCCAAGTGCTCGGGGGTCGTCGCGAACAGTGTTCCGCGCATGGGCCAGGACCGCACCAACGCGCCGCTGTCGAATGCGGCGCGGACATCGTCGACGGTGGTCCCCGGGGCCGACCGCAGTGCGATCGCACGCAACACTGCCGGAAGATCCTGGCCCTGCAGGGCGACCGCGCGGTCGACCACCTCCCGCGGGGAGAGGACCGAGCCGCCGAGCAGCTGGGCCCGGTGGCGCAACCCGCGCGCCTGGTCGGGGGAGAGGGACGCCGTCATGTCGATCACCGTAGTACCAGCCACCCCCACTCCGGTGAGCCGGTTAGACAGGCGTCTGCCCGAGTGGACTGACGCGTCGGTAACACGCTCGGTTCGATGTGGATGACGAGCTGAGTCAATGTCGGACCCCCCTCGTAGTGTCGGGGTATGGAAGCAGTCGGTGCGGGTGATTCGGGTCAGTGGTCCGAAGGTCCGGATGCCGACGCGTTCGTCTCTGAGGGTGATGTTCGGGAGTGGGATGCCGAGGTGGCGGGGTGGGTTCCGCCGCGTCCTGATGCTGTGGCCCTGGTGCTGGAGGCTGCTGATTTGGAGGCGGTGTTCGCTGCGCAACGGTTCGCCAGGGTGGATGACCTGCGTCTGGAAGCTCTGGATGATGTGTCCCGGTATGGGGGTGGGTCGCGGGAGTTGGTGATGCGGTCTCTGCGCCTCGAACTCGCGTCGGCTCTGCGAATCACGGAAAACGCCGCGGGCATGATGCTCGCTCGCGCAGAGTCCCTCGTGCACTCGTACCCGGCCGTGTTGGAGTCGCTGTCTCGTGCGGGTGTGACGGTCCGTCACGCGGAGATCCTCGTCGACGACCTGGACGTCCTCGACCCCGAGGTTGCGGGGCGGTTGGTGGGGCGGGCGTTGGGGTTGGCGGAGTCGTTGCCGGTGGGGTCGTTCCGGCGTGCCCTACGCCGTCTGATCGACAGGGAAACCGCCCCCACGTTGACCGAGCGTCACCAGGCCGCGGTACGGACCCGTCGGATCGTGGTGGAACCGGCGGGGGATTTGAACCGCCCTGGGTTCCATGGAGGCTTTTCTCTCACGCGGCCAGGGGTTCCTGGGCGTGAAGTCGATGGTATTCAGTTTCGAACTCGATCGGTGGTCGGTGCCCGATTGAGGAGTGCAGTCGCTCGTGGTTGAACCAGGTCACCCATTCCGCGGTCGCGGTCTCGACCTGCTGCCGCGACGACCACGAGCGGCGCCGGTGGATCACCTCGGTCTTGAACAACCCGATCGTGGACTCCATGAGCGCGTTGTCGTAGGCTTATCCGGCTAATCGGCCTTGGTGGTGGGTTTGGCCGGGTAATGCGGTCAGCCGCTGGTGAGTCGGCGGAGTTGCGCGTCGTGGTGGCGGACGGTGTCGGCGAGGGTCTGGACGGCTTGCCGGAGGGTCGCGAGCTCGTCGGTGAGCGCGGTGATGCTGCCGTCCGGGGTGGTTTGCTGGTGGTGCTCGATGATGGCGCGGAGTGTGGGGTTACGGTAGATCGTGGACCGGGAGATCCCGGCGTGTTCGGCGACCGCGGCGATAGTGATGGCGTGGCCGTTTCGGGCGAGGTCGGCGCAGGCTCGTTCGATCTGGTGCAGCGTGGTGCTGGTCATCCGGTTTGTGTCTCCGTGTCGGCGATGAGTGCGTCGAGGCGGGCGATGAGCTTGTGGTGGCGGTCTGCCTCGTCGATCCATCCTCGTTGTTCCGCGTCGCGGGCGAGAGCGTCGGCGTCGACGCGTTGCGCGGCGAGGATCGGCAGCGAGGTGGGTTCGGATCGGTAGGACGGGCAGTGTTCGCAGATGTTCGCGTAGCTGCATGCTCCCTGCGCTGGGGCGCGGAGGCAGAATCCGCCGGCCATGCGGGACTTCAGCAGCGGGGCGTCTTTCCAGTCGCGTCCGCCGGTGATGGCCGTGAGTGGCAGCTGGGTGCGCCCGCCCGCGTCTCCGGCAGCGGCGGTGGTGGTGTTCTGTTTCGCGAGGTCGAGGGCGCGTTCGTATTCGGTGCGGACGGTGTGGTCGAACAGGCGCCCGTAGCGGAGGCTCATCTCCGCGGACTGGTGGCCGAGGAGTGCCATGAGTGCTTGCAGGGAGACGCCGGCGTTGACCAGTGCGGTCGCGTAGGTGTGTCGCAGCTGGTGGGAGGTGACGTGCCCGAGCCCGGCGACTTCGGTGGCGTGGTCGAGCTCGCGGCGGACGCCTCGCTGTGTGAGTCTGCGGCCGAGGTAGGTGAATAGGAACTGCGCGGGTCGCCGGTAGCGGGGGTGCGGGAGTGGTCTGCCGTGGGAGCGGATCTGGGTGACCCGGTCGATCACCTCGAGAGTCTCAGGATCGAGGGGGACCATGCGTTCGGTGGCGAGCTTGCCGAGCGGGACCTTCAGCCATGCCCCGTTCCCATCGAGCTCGTGGACGCAGTCCAGTTCGAGGTCGAGCAGTTCCCCGATCCGCAGCCCGCAGGCGCGTTGCAGCCGCAGCGCCAGTGCGGCCAGCTCGTTGTCGGGATGCTCGGTCAAAGCGGCGGCGAGTCGCCGGTCGGCATCGATGGGGAGGTAGCGGGGCAACACCTGCGGGAGCTTGGGGATGTCGTCGCGGAACAGCACCTTCCGAGGTGGCGCTGCGTCCCAGCCCCATTCGGTGATGTCGCGGAGGAACGTCG
>NZ_JBFBMQ010000007.1:80540-200900 GCF_040687115.1 Microbacterium sp. NPDC076895 | reverse complement strand
TCCAGCACAGCCCACACCTCGTCAGAGATCTCTTGTCGCGTCACCCGTCAAGACTCGCCCACGAGACGCCGAAACATCTTGATCAACACGGCCTAGTCGACCTCGCCCAGCGCCTGCCGCAGCAGGTGCATGAGCGCCGCGAGCTGCACGGAGTCGCTCGACGCCGGGTCGACAGCCTCGCCGTCGAGGGCACGCAACGCGAGACCCTGTTTGGTGTCGATCAGTTCAGCGATCTTCGTGTCGATCGTGTGGGCGGCGATGATCCGCCACGCCGTGACCGGCTCGTCCTGTCCGATGCGGTGCACGCGGTCGATCGCCTGCGTCTGCTCGGCAGCCGTCCAGCTGAGCTCCGCGAGAACGACGTTCGACGCCGCTTGCAGGTTCAGTCCGACACCGGCCGCCGTGAGCGAACACACCGCGATTGCGACATCGGCATCCTCGTTGAACGCGTCGATCGCCTGCTGGCGAGCTATCGTGGTCTGCTCGCCGCGGATCGAGACGGTGCGCAGCCCCGCCTGAGCGAAGTGGCGCTCTGCCGCATCCATGACATCGATGTGCTTCGCGAAGAAAACGACCTTGCCGACCGACCGCTGCAATTGCGCTGCGTAGTCGGCAGCGACAGTGGCCTTGGCCTGGCCGATACGCCGGACCATCGTGAAGACGTTCTCGCTGCCGGAACCGGCAGCCTTGGACTCTTCGAGTTCGCCCTCAGCCACGAGCCGGACGATGTCGCCGTCGATCTCGCCGGGGGCAAGTCCCCGATCGCCGCGCGCGTCGATGATGCGCCGGTATTTGGCTGCCAGACGCTCACCGAGCTCGCGCTCGGCCTGGCGGATCGAGCGCCCATACTCGTCGTCGAGCTCGACCGGCAGGTCGGCGATGAGCTTGTCGGGGAGGTCTGCGGCGACATCCTTCTTCTTGCGCCGCACGATCCCCATCGAGATGACGGCGGAGCGCGCTTCGGGATAGAAAGCCTTGTCTGCCGGGGTGAGCCCCGTCTCATCGAGCTTGGCCATCAGCTCCGCACCGGGCTTGTCGCCGGTCGTCCAGCCGAGGAAGCGCCAAATGGCATCGAAGTCTTCGACGTCGTTGATCAGCGGCGTTCCGGTCAGCGCGAGCAGCAGCGGATTGTGGACCTGCTCCTTGATGCGACTGGCCAGCGCGAGCACGTTCTGCGAACGCTGCGACGTGAGGTTCTTGATGAAGTGGGCTTCGTCAACGACCATGCCCTTCAGCCCGATCGAACCGAGCCATGACAGATGCCGGTCGAGTATCTCGTAGTTGACGATGAAGACATCGGCGAAGGCATCCAGGTCCTCACCGTCGCCCGAGATCACCGTTGCGCGGCGGTGCGGCGTCCACCGCTCCACCTCGCGAGCCCAGTTCATCTTGACGACATTGGGCACCACGGCAAGCAGCGGATAGGCGCCGGCGACGGATGCCGCGAGCACCGACTGCGCGGTCTTGCCGAGGCCCGGCTCATCGGCCAGCAGGAACGTGCGGTGTCCCTCGCGCACCGACTCCAGGAAGCGGGACTGGTGAGGCATGATCTCCAGTCCGCGCGGCGAGAGCCGATCGAACTCGGGAACCGGCGGAAGCTCCATGGATGCCGCCGCACCTCCGGCACCGGTCTCGAACGCCTTGTAGAGCGGGCCCATGAGCTCCCACCCGTCCAGGCGGCGCCGGGGGGTGTCCCGAGGAGCCCGGACAGTCAGATCCGGAGCGAGGAACGGGTTGGCCATCTGTCGCGCCTCGATCGAGGCAGGCACCACCTGGCGCTCGGCGAGCGCAGCGGGCACGACCTGCTGCGCGGGAGCCGGGGTATCGGTGATGATCAGTTCGTCCGGCGGAAGTTCCGCGCCGGATTCGAGCAGCCAGTCACGGCGCATGCGACGGGCCACGGGCGATGTGGCCTGATCGACCTCGAGCAGCTGGATGAGAGACGTGTCCCGCGCAGCTGTCTTGGCAAGGATCGTCGCGACGCCGTCGAGACGCTTGAGCAGCTCGGCGCGCGCGGCATCCGCGATAGACGAGTCGGCCTTCACGCGGGCGCGCTCCTCGCGAACGAGGAACGCAATCACCTGGAACTTCACACGGTTGGTGGGCCCGAGCTTGCCGCGCTGAGCCTTTGCCTCGACCTCGCGCACCTTGCGCGCGAGGATCGGGATGATCGGGGCCTCGTCGTCGCGGCGCGCGGACGAGGATCTCTTGCGCCGCTGAGCGGCGGTTGCCGTAGCCGGCATGCTCCTCCTGAGCGTTGATACATCTGTGACCGCCGCCGTCATGGCGTCGGATATGCGTCTGGAACAGACGCGATCTCACTTGAACATCGACGCCTGCGGCTCACGAGAACACGGGCACTCGCTTCTGCGAGCTGTGCAATCTGACGCGGCGTCGCCCCTAGTCTAGCGCGAGTGCACGGTACCCCATCACGAGGGACTTTTCACGGCATCCGGGTGACGCAGCGGGTGGTGTCACGGCCACAGCGTGGCGACGATGTCCTCCGTATAGCCGTCGGGCGCGAAGTTCACCCAGTGCGTGGCCACCCACCCGTCGCCCTGCAGGTAGTGCGTCTCACCGATTGACACGATGTTGTCGTTGCGATCGATGGTCTGCTGCTCGATCCGACACACCGTACCCGCCCCGAGGGTCTCACACGCCATGCCCGAGCTCGTGAAGGCATCCAGGAGAGCGGACGACTGATCCGACGAAACGATCGAGACATTCGTCACGAGACCGGGAGCGCCCGCCGCCCCCCATGAGCACCGCAACGTCGGAATCCCCGAGGTCAGAATCTCCAGTGCCTGGACGTTCTCGGTCGCGTAAATCGTGATGCCGGGGTCGTTCAGAGGCGGATTGGTGCTGTTGAGCTCTTCGAGCATCGCAGGCGAGTACAGCGCGTCGCACGAATCCGGCAGCGTGAATCCCGCCTCGGCGGTCGGTGAGGGGGCAACTGTCGAGCTCCCGCTCGGAGTGGGAACTGCCGACGACTCGGATGCCGTCGGCGCGGGAGTCTCGGACGGCAATGCGTCACACCCGGCGAGCACGAGCGCGCCAGCGATCAACACGACGGCGGCGAGGGATCTCGAACGCATCATGGTCTCCTTCGGCTCGACAGCAGGAGCGACGATACCTCGCGCTCGCCTGATCTGCTGTCCCCCGCGCCGACCGGTGCGTAGGCTGAAGGCATGAGCGACACCACCGACCAGATCACCGAGGCACAGCTGGCAGCCACGATCGACCATGCGATCTTGAAGCCCGAGTTCACGCGCGACGACGTCGACGCGCAGCTGACGATCGCCCGGGACTGGAAGGTCTTCAGCGTGTGTGTCCGCCCCTCCGATATAGCCCATGCCGTGCAGTTCCTCGCCGGTTCCGGTGTCGCGGTCGGCACCGTCATCGGCTTCCCCCACGGAACCACCTCGACCGCTGCGAAGGTAGCGGAGACCCGACAGGCCGCCGCGGACGGCGCTACGGAGTTCGACATGGTGGTCAACATCGGCGCGCTGCGTTCGGGATTCGACGATGTGGTCCGTGACGACATCCGTGCCGTCGTCGAGGCCACGGGCGGCGCTGTCACCAAGGTCATCCTCGAGGTATCCCTCCTCGACGACGAGCAGATCGAGCGGGGGTCCCGACTTGCCGAAGAGGCGGGAGCCGACTTCGTGAAGACCTCGACGGGCTTCGCCGGCGGTGGCGCGACGGTCGAAACGGTGAGTCTCATGCGGCGCACCGTGGGGCCGGACACGCAGGTGAAGGCGTCCGGCGGGGTACGCAGCCTCCAGGACGCGTTGACGATGCTTGAGGCTGGTGCAACCCGACTGGGCACAAGTGGCAGCGCGACGATCCTTGGCGAGCTTCGTCAGATTGCAGCCGGAGGAACGGCCAGCGGCGCGGTGGACGAGTCCTCCTACTAGCTCTCAGCCGTCGGGATCAGTCAGTGGACTGATCCCGCGCGAGAATCTCGCGGGTGCGCTCGACGTCGTCGGCGATCTGGGCGACGAGAGCGTCGATGCCCTCGAACGCTCCCATGCCACGGATGCGCTCAACGAACCTCACTTCGACGTGATGGCCGTAGAGGTCGAGTTCGGTCTCATCGAGGACGTAAGCCTCGACCTGCCGTGATGCAACGTCATCGAACGTCGGGTTTGTGCCGATGCTGATCGCTGCCGGGTAGCGGATGCCGGGGCGCAGACCACTGGCATCCGCTTCGTCGATCAGCCATCCGGCGTAGACCCCGTCAGCCGGGACGAACCCCTCGAGGTCGGGGCTGAGGTTCGCTGTCGGATACCCGATTTCTCGTCCGCGCTTGAGTCCGTGGACGACCTCGCCGACGACGGAATGGTCGCGCCCGAGCAACTTGCGGGCGCCCGCGACGTCCCCGGAGCTCAACAGCTCCCTGATCCAGGTCGACGAAACGCGCCTGCCTCGGTCGGCAGCTCGCACGTCATGGACGACATCCACATCGAAACCGTGACTGAGACCCAAAGCGGTGAGGGACTCCGCCGTGCCTGCGCCGCCGCGCCCGAAGCGGAAGTCGGCGCCTACCAGCACGGCTTGCGCCGCCAAAGTGTCAACGAGCACGAGGCGCGCGAACTCGTCAGCCTCCAGAGACGCGAGATCTTCGTCGAAGCGCAACACCAGTACGGCGTCAACGCCGGTGTCGGCGAGCAGCCGGACCTTCTGGTTCACCCCGATGAGGTTCTCGGGGCACTTGTCGGGGGCCAGCAGCGCAAGCGGATTCCGGTCGAACGTGACGGCGACGACGGTGGCACCCATCGACACTGCCTTCACTCGTGCGCGGGCGATCACTGCGCGGTGACCGGAGTGCACGCCATCGAACTTGCCGATGACAACAACGCTCGGGCCGAAGCCCGGCGGCACCTCGGCCGGATCTCGAAAGACGATCATGACGCGGCGGCGACCTCGTCGAGAGCGGCGACGCGGGAAGGCCGGTGCGACCAGAGCCACCACAGCCCCAGGAACGGCAGGATGAGCGGAACGAAGACGTATCCGATATAGCCGCCCGGGCCGATTCCCCCGAAATAGGACCACACCGACGGGTGCCCGAAGATCTCGGGGACAAGGTAGCTCAGCGTCCCCACGATGAGCACGCCGGCGAGTTCGAACGAGATCGCGATCCACGCGACCAGGTACCAGCCACGGCGTCCGGCGAAGATGAGCGCGAGGGTCGCGACGATGTAGACCACAGCGGCAAGCGCCGACAGTGTGTAAGCGACAGGGGCCTCGTCGAACTCGCGCGCAATCTGAACGAACGAGCGACCGGTGGCCGCCAGGGCCATGATCGCGTAGACGATCACGAGTACCCGTCCGATTCCTGTCATGCGGGGTCGGGAAGGCGTAGTCATAGCGGCATTCATCCTACGTCCCACGCGGCCGGTCTCGGGGCGAGCAGCGACCCGCGCGAGACGTTCAACCGATCTGGATCGTCCAGATGACCTGCATCCGCCACACCATCACGGCAACCGACAGCGCAGCGATCCCCATGATGACCGTGCTCCATCGGCTGCGCTCGAGCAGCGCCCAGATCACCGCTGCCGGGGGCAGGAGCGCCGCCGAGACGAGGTAGACCCAGAACTCGAGGACGCTCCCGGTCGGCAGGTTGCCGACGAAAGGAGCCACGATCGCGATGACGACCTGCGCCACCAGCAGCAGCTCCAGCAGCGCGAGAGCTCCGACCGTGTAGTCGCTCGGACGACGCCCGGCAAGACCCAGGATGACGCAGAGCAGACCTCCCAGGACCGCCACTGCCACCTGCACGTAGGTGAACCACAGGATCATGAGCCCTCCGCCATGTTCATCGCACTCTTCAGATCGTTGCCGCGCCGCTCCAGGATGCCGACCAGCCGCCCGTCGGGGTCGATGGCCGCTGTCCCTGACGACAGTCGGTCCGCGGCACCGAGGATCCGCTTGCCGTGGCGGAGGTCGCGGGCTTCCTCCTCGGTGACCGGAACTGCGCCGAGAACCGCCGTCGCGACTGCTGCCGGCGCCAGTAGCCGGACGGCAGTTATGTCGTCGAGTCCCGCCGCATCGGTGACGAGGAACGGGCCGATGCGGGTGCGTCGCAGCGCGGTCAGGTGTCCTCCGACCCCGAGCGAGGCGCCGAGATCTCGAGCGAGGGCGCGGATATAGGTTCCGCTGGAGCAATCGACCACAACGTCGAGGTCGATCACCGGTATCGGCGCGCCATCGGCATCCGTCGCGCCCCGGCGCGCGTGACGAACCTCGAATCGCGACACCGTCACGGTACGCGCCGCGAGCTCAACCTGCTCCCCCGCGCGGACGCGGTCGTACGCGCGGCGCCCGTCGACCTTGATCGCAGAGACGGCACTGGGCACCTGATCGATCGTTCCGGTGAGCGCGTTGATGCCGGCACGGATGTCGGCATCCGTCACCGCCTGGGCAGACGCCACCGCGGTGATCTCGCCCTCGGCGTCGTCGGTGCCGGTCGAAACCCCGAGGCGGATTGTCGCCTCGTAGGTCTTGTCCAGGCCCACGATGAAGGTCAGCAGGCGTGTCGAAGCGCCGACACCGAGCACGAGGAGTCCCGTTGCCATCGGATCCAGGGTTCCGGCGTGGCCGACCTTGCGCGTATCGAGGGCGCGGCGGGCGCGGGCCACCACATCATGGCTGGTCATGCCGCCGGGTTTGTCCACGAGCAGGATGCCGCTCGGATCGCTCATCGAATGACCTTCGGGTCCACCGGATCGGAGTTGTCGATGCGAACGGCGGCGAGAGCTGCGGGACTTACGCGGTCGACATATATCTCCTGGCCCACGCGATAGCGCTCGTTCGAGGCCGCAGCCGGGTCGGGGTCCGTGCCGTCGCGTTGCGCCATCCGGGCGAAGCGCACCGCCGCGGGTGCCTCCAGCCAGAACGACCAATCCCAGATGTCGATGAGTTCGGGCCGGTGCAGAAAAATGCCGTCGACGACCAGGACGGCATCCTGCGGCGCTGTCGTCCACTCTGCTTCAACCGGGATGTCTCGCTCGAGATCGAACGCCGCCACCTGGAAGCCGGTGGTCGCGCCGGTCAGCCCGCCCTCACGAAACGGGTCGACCAGCACCCGGCGGAAGGTCGCGTAGTCATAGGAGTCGAGGTAGAACCCCTCGGGCGAGCGCCTGCCGCGCGCGTAGCGCTCCGCACGAGGGCGGTGGAAGCCGTCGATCGACGCGCGCACTGCCACCATGCCCACGTCGTTCATGACAGCCGCGAGGGTGTCGGCGAACACGGTCTTCCCGGCGCCGTCGGCCCCGTCCACAGCGACGATCGAGCGGCCTGCCAGCTGCCGCCGGGGAAGCCCGCTGACCAGTTCACGCATCAGCGTCACTGGCGGTGTGGCGGGCAGACGCATACTCCCAGCCTATTCCGCACGAGCCCGCTCCCCTGCGGACCGGCCGATACGGTCTCTCCGACCGAAGCGCGGCGCGCGCGGCATAGGCTGAAGGTCGTGCATCCGCTCGCGTCCGACCTCAACGAGTGGTTTGGACACAACGCGAGAGATCTGCCCTGGCGCAGGCCTGGCGTCGGCGCGTGGGCGATCCTTGTCAGCGAATTCATGCTGCAGCAGACACCGGTGAATCGGGTGATCCCGCACCTGCAAGCGTGGCTTGAGCGTTGGCCGACACCCGCCGCCCTTGCCGATGCCTCTCCCGCCGAGTCAGTCACCCAGTGGGCGAACCTGGGATATCCGAGGCGAGCCCTGTGGCTTCACCGCGCGGCCGAAGAGATCACCGCCCGGCACGGAGGCGTGGTTCCCCGAGACGTGGACGACCTCTTGGCTCTGACCGGCATCGGCGACTACACGGCTCGCGCGGTGGCGGTCTTCGCATACGGCGATCGGCATCCGGTCGTCGACACCAACACGCGCAGGGTGCTCGCGCGCGCGATCGACGCCCGATCCCAGCCGGGGCCCCCGTCCCGGCGAGACCTCGACGCCATGGCGGCCCTCCTGCCCGACGAGCGCGCGGATGCTGCACTCTTCAATGCCGCGACGATGGAGCTCGGCGCGACAGTCTGCACGGCGCGAGGTCCGCGGTGCGACGCGTGTCCGATCGCGCAGAGGTGCGCGTGGCGGGCTGCCGGCTATCCCGATACCGGAGACCGACGCCCGCGACAGGGCACCTACGAGGGAAGCGACCGCCAGGTTCGCGGGCTCGTCCTGCGAGCGCTCCGGCAGGTCGCGCCCTCCCCCGTCGCGGCTGAGGACCTTGCACCGGATTGGCCGGATCGGGGGCAGCGCGACCGGGCGATCGATTCCCTCATCGCCGATGGACTCATCGAGCTCGAGGACGGTGCCGCCTGTCTCCCACGGGGGCGAAGGTCCCTATCCGAGGTCTCCGCGACACCGTAGCCTCACGTCTCGTGAAGACAGTGGTGATCTACGAGTCGATGTTCGGCAACACCCGAGACATCGCCCGCGCGACGGCCGAAGGCCTGGCGGAGTGGTCGGATGTGTCGATCACGGATGTCGACAGCGCGCTGCTGACGGTGCCGACGGATGTCGCGCTCGTCGTCGCCGGTGGCCCGACTCACGCGTTCTCGATGTCGCGCCAAGCAACGCGGTACGACGCCGTCTCACGCGGGGCCGTGCGAGCCAGCTCCCGCGGTCTTCGCGAATGGCTGGGCGCTGTCAGCGTGACCACGCCGGTCTCGCTTGCAACGTTCGACACGCACACCAAGCAGCGGTGGGTGCCGGGCTCTGCCAGTCGGGCTGCGGCCAAGGAGGGCCGAGCGCGCGGCTTCGTCCCGGTCGCCTCACGGAGCTTCTATGTCTCCGACATCCAGGGACCGCTCGTGGCCGGTGAACTGGAGCGCGCTCGCCACTGGGGTCGCTCACTCCAATCAGCCGTGCGCACTCCGGTGCGCGGCTGAACTGATCGGGGCTGAGAACTCAGTCCTCGTCGTCGGCGAGAGCGCGCGGCGCCACGTACGGGTCGGCGTCGCCGGCGTAGGTTGCAGATGCAGCAAGGCCCGCGACGGCGTCATCCCGTTCGCGAGCCTCACGAAGCAGGTCCTCGATGTGTCCGGCATCCTCGGCCAGACCGTCGTGGATGAACTCCAGCGTCGGGGTCAGCCGCACGCCGAGCTTTCGCCCGACCTCGCTCCGGAGCATCCCGGTCGCGGCTCGCAGCGCGTCAGCTGTCGAGGTCCGCTCCTCCTCGCTGCCCAGGACGGTGTAGAAGACTGACGCGTGCTGCAGGTCACCCGTGACGCGAACGTCAGTGATCGTGACGAACCCCATGCGAGGATCGCGCAGCCCCTTCTCCAGACGCTCGGCAACGAGCACCTTGATCCGGTCGGCCATGCGTGCCTGACGTTCCCCAGTCATGTCATCTCTCCTTGCGCTTGCATAACCACCGAGATTCAGGATGCCCCGACCTGAGCGGGCGGGACATCCTGAATCACAGCGTGTAGCGGTTCTTAGCCGCGCGGCTTCTCCACGAGCTCGGTCGTCTCGATCTCGTCGCCGACCTGGATGTCGTTGAACTTGCCGAGGCCGATACCGCACTCGTAGTCGGTGCGAACTTCGGTGACGTCATCCTTGAACCGGCGAAGCGACTCGATTGCCAGGCCATCGGCGATGACGACACCCTCGCGGATGACGCGCGCCTTGGCGTTGCGGGTGATCGTGCCGCTGCGGACGATACATCCGGCGATGTTGCCGAACTTCGAGGAGCGGAACACCTCGCGAATCTCGGCAACACCCGACTGCACCTCTTCGAACTCCGGCTTGAGAAGGCCCTTGAGGGACTGCTCGACGTCGTCGATCGCGTTGTAGATGACCGAGTAGAACCGGATGTCGACGCCCTCGCGGGCAGCGCGCTCGCGCGCCTTCGAGTCCGGTCGGACGTTGAATCCGAGGATGATCGCGTTGTCGATCGTCGCCAGGTTCACGTCGGACTCGGTGATCGCACCGACACCGCGGTGGATGATGCGCAGCTGCACCGAATCGTCGACCTCGATCTTGAGGAGCGACTCTTCCAGCGCCTCGACAGCACCGGACACGTCGCCCTTGATGATGAGGTTGAGCGATTCGACCTTGCCCTCTTCGAGCGCCCGGGTGAAGTCCTCGAGCGAGATGCGCTTGCGTGCCTTGGCCAGCTGAGCGTTGCGCTCCGCGGCTTCACGCTTCTCAGCGATCTGGCGAGCCATGCGGTCCTCGTCGGTGACGATGAAGACGTCACCGGCGCGCGGCACGGAGTTCAGACCCTGCACCTGGACCGGACGCGAGGGCGCTGCCTCCTCGACCGGGTCGCCGTTCTCGTCGACCATCGCGCGCACGCGGCCATAGGCGGTACCCGCGACGATTGCGTCACCGACACGCAGCGTCCCGGACTGGATGAGCACTGTCGCAACCGAACCACGGCCCTTGTCGAGCTTGGCTTCGATCGCGACACCGCGGGCATCCTTGTTCGGGTTCGCACGCAGGTCCAGGCCGGCGTCCGCGGTCAGCAGAACAGCGTCCAGCAGATCCTGGATACCGGTCCCCTGGCGCGCCGACACGTCGACGAACATGACGTCGCCGCCGTACTCCTCGGCGACCAGACCGTACTCGGTCAGCTGCTGGCGGACCTTCTGCGGATTGGCATCCGGCTTGTCGACCTTGTTGACTGCCACGACGATCGGCACCCCGGCGGCCTGTGCGTGGTTGAGCGCCTCGACCGTCTGGGGCATGATGCCGTCGTCGGCGGCGACCACGAGGATCGCGAGGTCGGTCACCTGCGCACCACGGGCACGCATGGCGGTGAACGCCTCGTGACCCGGGGTGTCGATGAAGGTGATGGCCCGCTCGATGTCTTCGTGCTCGGTCCACACCTGATAGGCACCGATGTGCTGCGTGATGCCACCGGCCTCACCCGCCACGACGTTGGTCTGACGGATGGCGTCGAGCAGACGGGTCTTACCGTGATCGACGTGACCCATGACGGTGACAACCGGAGGCCGAATCTCGAGGTCTTCGTCGTCTTCATCGGCGAGCTCCTGCTCGAGGTTCAGACCGAAGCCTTCGAGCAGTTCCTTGTCCTCGTCCTCGGGCGAAACCATCTGGATCTTGTAGCCGAGTTCCTCACCGAGAACCTCGAAGGTCGCCTCATCCAGCGACTCGGTTGCTGTGGCCATCTCACCGAGGTTGAACAGGATCGTCACGAGCGTGCCGGGCTGCACCGTGTAACCGCGGATTGCCTCGAGCTTGTCGGCGAAGTCCGAGATCGATGCGCCCCGGCGCAGGCGAATGATCTCGCCGTTGCCCTTCTGGACGTTGACGCCACCGACCTGCGGCGCGTCCCTCATCTCGAATTCTTGACGCTTTGCCCGACGCGACTTGCGCTGCTTGGACTTGCCGCCGCCCTTACCAAACGCACCAGCGGTACCACCGCCGGGGCCACGGCCGCGGCCGCCACCACCGGGACGGGCGGGGAAACCGCCACCACCGGCGGGAGCGCCCGGACGGGCGAAGCCACCGCCGGCGCCGCCGGGACGACCGGGGCCACCGGGACGCTGCTGGAACGGGGCGCCGGGCCGACCGCCGCCACCGGGACGACCCGCGCCGCCCGGACGGCCGGGGCCACCGGGGCGTCCGGGCGATCCGGGACGCGGGGCCTGAGGCCGCGGAATGTTGGCGGGAGTCGGGCGCTGGCCCATGCCCTGCTGCGACGCGAACGGGTTGTTACCCGGACGGGGACCCGCCGGGCGCTGGCCCATGCCCTGCTGCGACGCGAACGGGTTGTTACCCGGACGCGGTGCGCCGCCAGGACGCGGGGCTTGCGGCGTCGGCGCGGCGGAAGATCCCGCCTCGGCCGGGGCGCTTTCGGATGCCGGCGCGCTCGGCTTGGTGGGCGCGGCGGGGGCGGCAGATGCAGCAGGAGCCGGAGCCACGGTTTCTTCTGCCGGCTTCGGTCCGGGGCGTGGTCCCGGAGTTGCTGCCCCGGGGGTAGCTGCAGGGCGCGATGCCGAGCGGCCCGATGCCGCACCGGGACGCGGCGCGGGGCGCGCTCCTGCTGTGCCCGAAGGCGCAGCGGGACCGCTGGACGCGGACGCGCCAGCAGCCTGGCCTTCAAACGCCGCGCGGAGCTTACGCGCGACCGGCGGCTCAATCGTCGAGGAAGGGCTCTTGACGAACTCGCCGAGCTCCTTCAGCTTTGCGAGAGCGACCTTGCTGTCAATGCCGAGTTCGGATGCGATCTCGTGCACGCGTGGTTTTGCCACAGTTCTCCTGTCTGGGGCCCGCCCAGACAGGGGCGGACCACTAGTTGCGGACGGGTCTCATTTCGAGCCGTTCACTTTGTGTCCATTGCCATTCAGCCGTTTCTCGTTCAGCCGTTTCGTGAGCGCTTGCGAATCCAGGGGACCCTGGGCGCGGAGCGCGCGTACGAAAGCTCGACGCTTCAGTGCCGCGTCGATGCACTCTCCGGTCGGGTGAACCCACGCCCCCCGCCCCGGCATCGACGCCCGCTCGTCCCAGACGAGTGCGGATTCGATGGCCACGACGCGAAGGAGCGCCGATCGAGCAGAACGCGTGCGACATCCGACGCACGTTCGTACGGGTTCCATCCTACACCTGCCCTCCCGGGCCAGCCCACGCAGGGCGAGGGCTGATCAGGACTCGTCGAGGATGCTGTCGGGCTGGATGTCGATCTTGGCGCCCGTGAGTTTGGCGGCCAGACGCGCGTTCTGCCCCTCCTTGCCGATGGCAAGAGACAGCTGGTAATCCGGCACCAACGCTCGTACAGCCTTGGTCTTGGCATCCAGCACGAAGCTGGAGGTGACCTTCGCGGGCGAGAGGGCGTTGCCGACGAACGTCGCGAGGTCGGGGCTGTAGTCGACGATGTCGATCTTCTCGCCGCCGAGTTCCTCGGTGACCGCGCGCACGCGCCGGCCGAGCTCCCCGATGCACGCACCCTTGGCGTTGATCGACGGATCGTTGGCCTTCACCGCGATCTTGCTGCGGTGCCCGGCCTCGCGGGCGAGGGAGACGATCTCGACGAGGCCCGCGGGAATCTCGGGAACCTCCAGGGCGAAGAGCTTGCGCACCAGCCCCGGGTGCGTTCGCGAAACCGTGATCGACGGACCCTTTGCTCCCTTCGAGACGGATGTCACGTAGACGCGCAGGCGGGAGCCGTGTGCGTAATCCTCGCCGGGGACCTGCTCTTCGGGCGGCAGAATCGCCTCGACCGTGCCGAGGTCCACGTGCACCATCCGGGGGTTCGGCCCCTGCTGGACGACACCTGCGACGATGTCGCCCTCTTTGCCACGGAACTCGCCGAGCACGGCGTCGTCCGCGATGTCCCGCAGGCGCTGACTGATGACCTGCTTGGCGGCAAAGGCCGCGATGCGGCCGAAGTCCTCGGGAGTGGTCTCCTCCTCGCCGATGACTGCGCCCTCGTCATCCACCAGCGGCACGAAGATCGCGACGTGACCCGTCTTGCGGTCCAGCTGAGCGCGCGCACCCTCCGGAGCCTCGCCGGTGGGCGAAGTGTGCTTGGCATAGGCGGTCAGAATCGCCTGCTCGATGATGCGCACGAGTTCGTCGAACGGAATGTCCTTCTCGCGCTCGACCGTTCTGAGCAGCGTCAGATCGATGTCCATCGTGACCTCCCTATTCAGCTCTACCCGTCGCGAATCACACGCCGCGCGGAATCATCCCACGTTACCCGATCGCTCCTTTGCTCGTCCCGTGTGCTCGCTCATTCCATCCCCGAACCGACATACTGATGCCGTGGATGCCGTCAATTCCCTCATCGTCGAGTGGGGCGACCTGTTGTGGACCTGGATCGTCCTGCCGATCGTCGTCGGGCTGGGCCTGTACTTCACGGTTCGCTCGGGCGTCGTGCAGATCCGGCTCTTCCCGGAGATGTTCCGAACCCTGACCGACAAGACGCCGCGAACGACCGACGGCGCACCGCAGTCCGTGTCCTCGTTCCAGGCCTTCACGATCTCGGCGGCATCCCGGGTGGGCGTCGGCAACATCGCGGGGGTCGGAACCGCGATCGCGCTCGGCGGGCCGGGGGCAGTGTTCTGGATGTGGCTCATGGCGCTGATCGGGGCATCCTCGAGCTTCATCGAGTCCTCGCTCGCGCAACTGTTCAAGGTGCGGGATGCCGAGGGCGGCTTCCGTGGCGGGCCGGCGTACTACATGCAGCGGGGGCTCCGCGCGCGGTGGATGGGCGTGCTCTTTGCCGTCATCCTGCTGATCTGCTTCCCCTTCGCGTTCTCCTCCCTGCAGGCGAACACGATCGCTGACACTGTCTCATCGAGCTTCGGGACGGATGCCGGATGGGTGGGGCCGGTCACCGGTGTGGTGGTGGCGCTGTTGACGGCGCTCGTCGTCTTCGGAGGCATCCGTCGCATCGCCTCAGTCACCCAGACCCTGGTGCCCCTGATGGCACTTGCCTACCTGCTGCTGGGCCTTGCCGTGGTCGCCATCCACATCGATCAGCTTCCGGTCGTCTTCGCTGAGATCTTTACCCAGGCCTGGGGTTTCAACGAGGTCGTGGGAGCGACGTTTGGCTACATCGTGCTCACGGGTGTGCGTCGCGGCATGTTCTCGAACGAGGCGGGCCTGGGTTCAGCTCCAAACGCGGGCGCGAGCGCCGCCGTCACCCACCCGGTCAAACAGGGCCTCGTCCAGTCGCTCGGCGTCTACTTCGACACGTTCCTCGTGTGCTCGATCACGGCCTTCATCATCCTGGTGTCGGTCCCCGACCTTGCGGGCGCATCGCGAGGAATCGCACTCACGCAGGGGGCGCTGGTCTCCACGCTCGGCGAGTGGTCGAACATTGCGCTCAGCATCATCATCTTCCTGCTCGCGTTCTCGTCGATCCTCGGCAATTACTACTACGGCCAGTCCAACATCGAGTTCATCACCACACGTCGCGGGGTGCTCCCGGCCTATCGCGTTGCCGTGGTGCTCGCGGTTCTCGTCGGCTCGCTCGCCTCCGCCGACCTGGTCTGGAGCTTCGCGGACGGGATCATGGGAGTCATGGCCCTTGTCAACCTTGTCGCGATTGCGCTGCTGTCGGGCATCGCGTTCCGGCTGCTTCGCGACTACACGCGCCAGCGCAGAGAGGGCCGCGATCCGGTCTTCACCCGTGACTTGCTTCCCGGCGTGACGGGGGTCGAGTGCTGGGAAGACGAGCTCACCGTGACCGGTCCACTCGATCTCATCACCAAGAAGCGGCAGTCCCAGAAACACCGCGACCACCTCCACGGAGCACAGCAGTGACACGCCGCCTGACAGCACCCGCCCTCTCAACCGCCCTCGTCGCCCTCGTCCTGGCGCTGTCGGGATGCTCGCTGACCGCGCTGACCGACATCGACACCATCGATCAGAGTGACGGATTCGGCCAGTACGACGACGGCGAGGTCTACACCGAGGATGACGAGGATCTCGGCGTTGTCGAGGTGTACACCGTCGAGCCGGATGCTTCCCTCTCCCCCACCGGCGACGAAACCACCGAGTCGGTCTGGGACATGTTCGTGAGGATCGTGACCCCCGAGGTGGCAGGTAGCGTCATCCGCGACTTCCGCGTCGGGGATTCGGAATCGAGCGACACGCTCGCCTACGTCCTGCAGACTGATGATCCCGAGCAATGGACACTCGTGGTCAACCTCGCTTACGCGTCAGACGAAGATCTGCTGCTGTCAACCCTGATCCACGAGTACGCGCACATCCTGAGCCTCTCTCCGGGCCAAACCGACCCCGAAGCCTGGAGCTGCGACACGCTCCAGCTGGATGAAGGGTGCGCGGAGCCGGATTCGGCGCTGTGGGCCTTTGACCAGGAATTCTGGGCACAGTACGGTTCGGATGCTCCGGATCCCGCCAATGCGGACGCCGATCTCGCATACGAGTTCTACCTTGATCACGAGGACGATTTCGTGAGCGACTATGCCGCGACCAACGTCGTCGAGGACTTCGCCGAGAGCTTCATGACCTTCGTCCTGGAGCCTGAGCCCGACAGCGACACGATGATCGCGCAGAAACTGCTCTTCTTCTGGGATCGGCCGGAGTACGTCGAGATCCGGGACCACGTACGCGCGGAGTTCGGCCTCTGAGCGCACGAGCGTCAATCGGCTCCTGCATCGCCCAGCGTCGGCGTCAACCGTCTCTGCGACCGCGCTGACCGCGGCTACGCTCACCCCCATGGCCCCGGGCAGTGTGAAGCAGACCGCGAGCGCTGCGCAATCTCATCCCGCTGTTCGAGCACTGGCCCGCGGCGGGTACGTCGCAATGGGCCTGGTGCATCTGCTCCTGGCCGTGCTCATCATCACTGTGGCTCTGGGCGGAGCGAGCGAACAGACCAGCCAGAGCGGCGCGTTTGCCGCCCTTGCCGGGGCCCCGTTCGGCGTCATCCTCGTCTGGGTGATCGCCGCGCTGCTCGCTGCTCTCGGCGCGTATCAGTTAGCCGACGGCCTTCTCGCGCGCGGCACAGACGACTCCGACCGATGGCGGCGCAGGCTCACGTCCTGGGGGCGTGGAACGGTCTATCTCGTGCTCGCCGCGCTGGCGGCGGCCATCGCACTCGGCGCCCGACCAGACAGTGAACAGAGCGCAGAGGATGCCAGCGCGGGCGTGCTCTCCCTGTTTGCCGGACCCCTCGTGCTCGGCATTGTGGGGGCCGGAATCTTCCTTGCCGGCGTTGCCTACGCGGGTATCGGCGTGACCCGCCGCTTCCAGAAGAAGATGTCATACCCAGGCGGTGGGCTCGGGATGACGGTGACAGTGCTCGGAATCGTGGGCTACGTGGCGAAGGGCCTGGCCCTTGCCGTCGTGGGAGTGCTGATCCTGATCGCCGCGGTGACCACGGACCCACAGGCCGCCGGAGGACTGGATGAAGCGATCCGGTCGCTGCTCGCGCTTCCCGCCGGTCCCGCACTCGTCATCGGCGTCGGAGCAGGCTTCGCCGCCTACGGGCTCTTCTGCTTCTTCCGCGCCCGTTATGCAGACCTGTGATGCGTGTCAATCCCCTCGCGCGCGTGGGGATTGACACGCATCCTGCTGGCATGACGGAACTGACAGGAACCGAAGCCCGCGCCCGCGCCAAGGAACTCGTCGAAGACATCGACATCACGATGCTCACGACACGCGATGACAGCGGCAACCTCGTGAGCCGGCCGATGAGCACCCGCCGCATGGACGAGAACGGCGACATCTGGTTCTTCACGGCCGAGCACACCAAAAAGGTCGATGAGGCCGAGGCAGATGACGAGGTCGGACTGTCGTACTGCGACCCGAAGGCCATGCGCTATGTGTCGGTCGCAGGTCGCGCCGGCATCGTCCACGACGATGCACTCATGCGTGAGCTGTACTCGCCGTCGCTGGAGGTGTGGTTCGAAGACGGGCTCGACACTCCCGGCATCACGCTGCTGCGGGTCAGCCCGGTCGAGGTGGAGTTCTGGGAGCCCGGACAGAACCGGTTGGCGCAGGCCGCCGGGATGCTGAAGGCGCTCGTGACCCGCGACACACCGGACGACGACATCGTCCGGCACGCGAAGATCAGTTACTGAGTCCTCTCACGCGGCGAGGCGAGCGATGGCCTCGTCGAGCGGCATCGTCTCGCGATCGCCGGTGCGGCGATCCCACAACTCGACCTCGCCGGTTGCCGCCCCTCGGCCGACCACGAGGATGCGTGGCACACCGATAAGTTCCGCATCGCCGAACTTCACTCCCGGAGACACCTTCGGTCGATCGTCGTAGAGCACCTCGAGACCGGCATCCTCGAGCCGCGCACTGGCCTGCTCGGCAAGGTCGAACGCGAGGGCATCCTTGCCGGCGGCAACCACGTGCACGTCGAAGGGAGCCACCGCTGAGGGCCAGATGAGACCCTTCTCGTCGTTGCTAAGTTCAGCGATGATCGCGAGGATTCGCGTAACACCGATGCCGTACGAACCCATCGTCACGGTGACGAGCTTGCCGTTCTCGTCGAGCACCTTCAGCCCGAGGGTTTCGGCGAAGAAGCGGCCGAGCTGGAAGACGTGACCGATCTCCATTCCGCGCGCGAGCTCAACAGGACCAGAGCCATCCGGCGCCGGGTCGCCCGGCAGAACGTTCGCCACCTCGACGAAGCCGTCGGCTGTGAAGTCGCGGCCGGCCACGAGTGAGTGGACGTGCTTCTGGTCGATGTTGGCGCCGGTGACCCAGGACGTTCCGTCCACGACGCGGGGGTCGAGCAGATACCGGATGCCGGTCGCCGACTCCTCGCCGAGTACCGCGCCCGTCGGCGACCAGGGACCGATGTAGCCCTTCACAAGAAGCGGGTTGTTCTCGAAGTCGTCAGCTGTCGCAGCCTCCACAGCAGCCGGCGCGAAGGCAACTTCTGCGCGCTTGTCATCGATGTCGCGGTCTCCGGGGATGCCGACCACAACGATGTCGCGCGTGCCGTCGAGGTGGGTCAGCGCCAGCACGACGTTTTTGAGCGTGTGAGCTGCCGTCCACGTCGTCTGGTCATCCGTGGCGGGACCTGCAATGCCGGGAGCCGGCGCAGCCTCGTTCGCGTTGAGGTGATCGACCAGCGTGGCGATCGTCGGGGTGTCCGGCGAATCGAAGATAACCGGGTCGGGAAGGCCCTCGATCGGAAGCGGCGCGGGGGCGATCGTCGTGAATGCCTCGACGTTGGCGGCGTATCCCCCGGCGCTGCGCACGAAGGTGTCTTCGCCGACGGGTGTGGGGTGGAGGAACTCCTCACTGCGAGCGCCGCCCATGAGTCCGTTGTCGGCGTTGACGATGACGTACTCGAGTCCCAGCCGCTGGAAGATTCGCTCGTACGCGTCACGCTGAGCCTGGTAGGACGCGTCGAGCCCGGCATCCGTGTAGTCGAAGGAGTAGGCATCCTTCATCGTGAACTCGCGGCCACGCAGCAGCCCCGCTCGGGGGCGCGCTTCGTCGCGGTACTTGTCCTGGATCTGGTAGATCGCCAGCGGCAGGTCCTTGTACGACGAGTAGAGGTCTTTGACCAGGAGCGTGAACATCTCCTCGTGGGTCGGTGCGAGAAGGTAGTCGGCGCCCTTGCGGTCCTGAAGGCGGAAGATGCCGTCACCATAGGACTCCCAGCGCCCCGACGCCTCATAGGGCTCGCGCGGCAGGAGCGCGGGAAAGTGCACTTCGTAGGCTCCCGCGGCTGCCATCTCGTCGCGGATGATCTGCTCGAGCTTCGCCTTCACGCGCAGGCCCAGCGGCAGCCAGGCGAAGATGCCGGGAGCCTGACGCCGGATGTAGCCGGCGCGCACCAGGAGCCTGTGACTGGTGACCTCGGCATCGGCGGGGTCTTCGCGAAGCGTGCGGAGGAAGTAATGCGAGAGACGGGTGACCACGAGCGTCAAGTCTAGGCCGCGCCGCGATACCTGCTCGGTGCGGGCTGTACCACGCCCTCAGGCGCCTCACCCATCGGCGGGCGGGTTCTCGAGCAGATCCACGGTCGCGTGCTCGCTGCCACCCGCGCGCGCCCAGCGCAGCTGGGCCTCGCCGCGATCCAGCCGCGCCCGCAGTTCGGACCACCCGGATGCCGCCTCCCACCGCAACTGGAGCCATCCGTCATCGTCGAGGCTCGACTGGAAGGCCCCGTCGAATCCGGGGGCGCCGGCGCGGAATCGGCAGAGATCCAACAGGGCGGCAACGACCGGCCGCTCAAGGTCACGGTCGAGGTCGGCGTCGCTGTAGTGGTGACGGTTGATGTCGCGTCCGACCCCGGTTCGTCCGAGCATCTCCATGTCGTTGGTGCCGGCGAGGGCGCCGACGTAATAGATCTGGTGGATGCCGGGCAGGAATAACTGCACCGCACGCGCTGCGAGGTAGGCCCGATCATCACGGCCCATGGCCTCGTAAAAGGTGCTGTTGACCTGATAAATGTCAAGGTTCGAGGCTGCCGCCCCCGTTGCCGCCCGGCTCTGCCCGCCCGTGGCATCGTGGATCGCCTCGACCAGAGCGTCGAGCTGGCTGGCATCCAAGAGTCCAGGCTCCCCCGTCGCCGGGTCAGGACCCACGTCCACGATGCCAATGCCGTCGTGGGTGTCGAGCACTGTCACGGCGTTCTCGGGTCGCTCGGCAATCCAGCGCGACAGCGGCGCGTGATCTCCTGTCGCGGCAGCGAACAGCACCAGGGGCGGAAGCGCGAAGTCATAGACGCGGTCGACACGCTGGGCGATCTCGATCTGGCGCCGATAGAAGGAATGCACTTCGACGAGCACCTCGAGTCCCCTCTCGTGCGCCAGCGCGGTCAAATCATCGATGAACGCAAAGGTCTCGGGTGTCATGAACGACGAGGTTCCCGGGGTTTTCACCGCGTAACCGACAGCGTCCAGGCGAATCATCCGAGTGCCGGCATCGCGCAAGGCATCGAGGATCGAGATGAGGTACGCCGATCCCGCGGTGCTGCGCACATCGATGTCGACCTGCGCGGCGGTGAAGGTGGTCCACACCAGCCGCGTGGACGCACCCCACGGGTACGGGGTGAAGGGGAGCCCGGGACGAGGTCGATAGATCCGCAGCAGATCGGCCTCTGTCGCGCCCTCCGGGAACACGGTGCCCATCGTCAGGAACATCTGGGCATACGGTGACTGGTCACCGCGCTCGATGACGTCACGGAACTGTGGCGAGCGGGCAGAAACGTGATTGACGATGACGTCCACCATCACGTCGAGGTCGCTCGAGAGGGCGCGCACGTCGTCCCACGTGCCCAGCCGTGGATCGACAGTCGTGTGATCGTCGGGATCGAATCCGGCATCGGCCCCGTCGAACGGCGTGAAGAAGGGAAGGATGTGGACGCCACCGAAGGCTCCAGCGAATCGGTCACGCACGATCTCACCGAGGGCGGGAATCGTCCCTCCCAGGCGATCGGCATAGGCGATGAGCTGGATCGGATGGGTCATGAGCAGCACTCCGGTTGCGTCTGCGGCTCGGTCTCGACAACCGCTTCCGCTTGCTAAATCGTGTCAGCATATTCTACCGGCCTCGTCCCCGTAGCGTGAAGATATGGCGACCGTGCTCCTGACCGGCTTCGAACCCTTCGCTGGTGATCAGACGAACCCGTCAGGCGACGCTGTAGTTCGAATGGCCACTGCGTGGACGGGGCCGGCTCGACTGGTCACGGCAGTACTTCCCGTCGATTTCACGCGCGCGAGCGCGGAGCTGATCGAGCTGGTGTCCACCCACCGACCCGACGTCGTCATTGCCACGGGCCTGGCCGGCGGTCGCGATGCCATCACGCCGGAGCGTATCGCCGTGAATCTGCGCGACGCGCGCATTCCCGATAACGCGGGGCACCAACCCGTCGACACTGCCTGCGTCCCCGGGGCGCCCCTGGCGTACGCATCCTCGCTCCCCGTCAAGGCGATCGCCCACGAGATCGCGGCAAGCGGCATCCCCGCCTCCGTGTCCTTATCGGCAGGCTCGTTCGTCTGCAACGACGTCTTCTTTACGCTTGCACACCTGAGCGCTACCACGCCGGGACTGCGAGCCGGCTTCATCCATGTGCCGTGGGATGCCGAGAACGCACCAGCAGGCGCATCCTCGCTCCCCCAGGCCGACATTACGCGCGCGCTCGAGATCGCCGTGAGGACGACGCTCACGCACACCAGCGATCTCCACGTCCCCGGCGGACACCTGGCCTGAGCCGCGCGGGTCGAACTTGACAAGCAATCGCCGATGCGTATGCAATATATTGCATGCCGGTCCCCTCGACAGCAGGCACCCACCGCCCCCTCCTGCGCGACGAGGTACAGGCGCGCCTGCGAGCGGCCATCGTGGACGGCACCCTCGCGCCCGGCGAACAGGTCCGCGATGCAGACATCGCTCACTGGCTGGGGGTCAGCCGCACCCCCGTGCGCGAAGCGTTGCTCGAACTGGCAGGCGCCGGATTAGTGCACACGACCCCGGGGCGAGCGACGATCATCTCACCGATCGAGCCGCGGGCGATTCGCGAGGCCCGCGATGTCGTGGCCGCCATGCACCGATTGGCCGCGCTTGGCGCCGTGCCCCGCCTCGACCGGGAAGCGATTGAAAGGATGCGGGCAGCCAACCGCCGGTTCAGCGCCGCGGTCGAGCGGGGCGACATCGATGGAGCAATCGCAGCGGATGAGCTGTTTCACGGCGTCCTCGTCGAGGTAGCCGACAGCGACGCGGTGCGAACAGTTCTGCGTCTCTACGAACCCGTCCTGCTCCGTGCCGAGCGGGCGCAGTTCTCGTCGGAGCGCGCCGAACTCTCAACGCTGCGACATGAGCAGCTCATCGCCCGCTGTGCTCGCGGCGATGCCGCTGGAGCCGCCGAGATAGCCGAGTCGATCTGGACGCACCTCCTCACCGAGTCCGACATCAGTGCCCCCACCACCCATACCGCCGCCACCGAGGAAAACGAGACCGCCCCGCATGAAGCTTCGTGAGTTCCCCCGCCACCCGCTCACCTTCGGGCCGAGCCCGGTCCACCATCTCGCGCGCCTGAGCAGCCACCTCGGTGGTGCGCAGATCTGGGCCAAGCGCGAAGACGTCTCGAGCGGTCTCGCGTACGGCGGCAACAAAGTCCGCAAGCTCGAGTACATCGTCCCGGACGTCATCGCCTCGGGCGCAGACACCCTCGTCTCTATCGGCGGATACCAGTCCAACCACACGCGACAGGTCGCCGCCGTTGCTGCCCACCTCGGTTTGAAAGCCCGGCTCGTGCAAGAGAAGTGGGTGCCGTGGGAGGACCCGACCAACGACAAGGTCGGCAACATCCTGCTCTCCCGGATGATGGGGGCAGACTCCCGCCTCGACGACGCAGGCTTTGACATCGGCATCCGCGACTCGTGGAAGACGGCGCTTAAGGACGTCGAGGATGCCGGAGGTGTTCCGTACCCGATTCCGGCAGGAGCCTCGGAGCACCCCCTGGGGGGCCTCGGGTTCGCCAACTGGGCTTTCGAGGTCGCCGAGCAGGAGAAGCAGCTCGGAGTCTTCTTCGACACGATCATCGTGTGCACCGTGACCGGGTCGACCCATGCCGGCATGATCGCTGGCTTCGCCGCCCTCGAAGACCTGACCGGAGTGCGCCGCAGGGTCATCGGGATCGACGCGTCAGCGACGCTCGAGAAGACACGCGATCAGGTAGCCCGCATCGCGCGCAACACCGCGAGCCTCATCGAGCTTGGTCGCGACCTCCGAGACGACGAGATCCAGGTGCTCGAAGGCTGGGCTGGCGATCTGTACGGCATCCCGGTCGAATCCACGATGGAGGCCATGGCTTTGGGTGCACAGTTGGAGGCCATGATCACCGACCCGGTCTACGAAGGAAAGTCGCTGGCCGGGCTCATCGACCTGGTACGCAGCCGCGACATTCCCCAGGACTCGACGGTGTTGTACGCCCATCTCGGCGGCCAGCCCGCGATCAACGCCTACTGGCGCCTATGGGACTGAACCACCCGCGCGCAAGGGGATAGCGTCGCTCGGGCACCTGTGGCAGGTTAGGCAGACGACCAGGCCACATACCCGCCGACATCCGGAACCACGGGAGGAACAGATGACCGCCGTGGAACCGACGACCAACACCGTTTCCATCCCGATCCTGACGCAGGAGCCATTCCCCGACACCCCGGGAAGCGCCGAACCCGAATGGTTCAAGACGGCGGTCTTCTACGAGGTCCTCGTCCGATCCTTCAAAGACAGCGACGGCGACGGCACGGGCGACTTCCGGGGCCTCATCGACAAGCTCGACTACCTGGAATGGCTCGGCGTCGACTGCCTGTGGCTTCCCCCATTCTTCCCGTCGCCCCTGCGCGACGGGGGATACGACGTCGCCGACTACACCGGCATCCAGCCGGGCCTCGGAACCACCGAAGACTTCCAGGCGTTCCTGAACGCCGCGCACGAGCGGGGCATGAAGGTCATCATCGACTTCGTCATGAACCACACCAGCGACGAGCATCCGTGGTTCCAAGAGAGCCGCCGCGACCCGGCCGGACCCTACGGCGACTTCTACGTGTGGAGCGACACCGACGAGCTCTACGAGGATGCCCGCATCATCTTCGTCGACACGGAGCCGAGTAACTGGACCTGGGATCCGGTGCGGCAGCAGTACTTTTGGCACCGGTTCTTCTCACACCAGCCCGATCTGAACTTCGACAACCCGCGTGTCCACGACGCTGTCCTGGATGCGATGCGGTTCTGGCTTGACATGGGGCTCGATGGGTTCCGTCTGGATGCCGTCCCCTACCTCTACGAGCGCCCCGGTACCAACGGCGAGAACCTCCCCGAGACTCACGATTTCCTGAAGAAGGTGCGCCGCATCGTCGACCGCGAGTATCCGGGACGCGTGCTCCTCGCAGAAGCCAACCAGTGGCCTGCGGATGTCGTCGACTACTTCGGAGATCCGGATGTCGGCGGCGACGAGTGCCACATGTGCTTTCATTTCCCGGTCATGCCGCGCATCTTCATGGCAGTGCGTCGCGAGTCCCGCTACCCCATCAGCGACATCCTCGCCGAGACTCCCCCGATTCCAGCCGGATGCCAATGGGGAATCTTCCTGCGCAACCACGACGAGCTGACCCTCGAGATGGTCACCGACGAAGACCGCGACTACATGTGGAATGAGTACGCGCAAGATCCGCGCATGAAGGCGAACATCGGCATCCGTCGTCGCCTGGCGCCTCTGCTGGACAACGACATCGATCGCATCGAGCTGTTCACGGCGCTGCTTCTCTCCCTGCCTGGCGCACCGGTGCTGTACTACGGCGACGAGATCGGGATGGGCGACAACATCTGGCTCGGTGACCGTGACGGCGTGCGCACACCCATGCAGTGGACCTCGGACCGCAACGCCGGGTTCTCCACGGCGAACCCGGGCAAGCTCGCTCTGCCGATCGTGCAGGACCCGGTGCACGGGTATCTCGCGGTGAACGTGGAAGCGCAGCAAGAGAATCGATCGTCACTGCTGCAGTGGACCCGGCAGATGATCCAGGCCCGAAAGCGCCATCCAGCGTTCGGGCTCGGCAGCTTCAACGACCTGGGCGGGTCGAATCCGTCGGTGCTGTCGTACACGCGTGAGCACACGAACGACGACGGAACCGTGGATGTCATCATCTGCGTCAACAATCTGTCGCAGTTCCCGCAGCCGGTCGAACTCGACCTCCGTCGCTTCGAGGGGCTCGTACCGGTCGAGCTCGTCGGCGGCGTTCCTTTCCCCCGGATCGGGGAGCTGCCCTACCTGCTGACACTGGGGGGCCATGGGTTCTTCTGGTTCCAGCTGCACGCACCGGCTGACGATGCCGAGGATGTGGGGCTGCTGTGAGCGCGCCCGACGCCGCTCTCCTGGAGAGCTACCTGGTACGAACCCGCTGGTTCGGGGGCAAGGGGCGACCGTTCGACGTCGAACAGGTGCGCAGCGTCGCCGAGGTGCCGGCACAGCACGGCGGGCCGTCCCTGACCGTCTTTCTCGTCACAGTGGTCTATCGAGATCAGGATGCCGGCAGCGAGGTGTATCAGGTTCCGCTGAGTGGATACGACGAAATGGAAGAGCGGATCGGCCACGCTTACGTCGGGGCGGTCGGCACGGAGTCCGGTCCGCTCCACCTCTACGACGCGGTGCACGACCGCGAGGCCATGCGCATCTGGCTGGACGGGTTCATCGCGGCAGAGGCCACGGGAACTGCGCAGGTCGATCGGCTCCGCTTCCACCGTGTCCCCGGCGGCGGACCTCTGGACAACTCGCTCGTCTCGGCGCCGATGACCGGCGAGCAGTCCAACTCGTCGGCACGGTTCGATGACACCGCGATCATGAAGCTCTTCCGCAAGCTGAGCCCGGGGATCAATCCCGATATCGAGATCCATGAGGAACTCACACGGGGTGGATCGGAGCACATCGCGCAGCTCTACGGCTGGGTAGAGATCGACGTCGACGGGCAGTTACTGCAGACGGCGATGTTGCAGGAGTTCTTGGCCACAGCCACCGACGGTTTCGAGCTCGCGGTGGCCAGCGTTCGCACGCTTCTCGCTGATCCGCAGCAGCGTGTCGAAGACTCCGGCGGCGACTTCGCCGGCGAGGCCGCGCGCCTCGGTGAAGCCCTTGCGAGTGTCCATGCACTGATGCGGTCGCGCTTTCCGGCCGGAACCCGTGGCGGCGACACAGCCGCCCACCTCGCACACGCCATGCGCGGTCGCCTCGAGGAAGCTCGCAGGTCGGTGCCCGGACTTGAGACTCACGTACCGCAGCTGCTGCGTCTCTACGACGCGGTAGCGGCGTTGGACGGTCTCGACGTCCAACGCGTGCACGGCGACCTGCACCTCGGCCAGACTCTGCGCACCTCGCACGGCTGGCGCATCGTCGACTTCGAGGGCGAGCCCGGCAGGCCCTTCGCGCAACGCTCTCTTCCGGACTCCCCGTGGCGGGATGTGGCGGGAATGCTGCGTTCGTTCGACTATGCCGCCGCGATGATCGAGATGTCGTGGGCGACGGATGCCGACACCGATGAAGGGCAGGCCCTGCGGGCAGAGCGGGCCCGCGAATGGTCTGCGCGCGCTCGCGAGTACTTCGTCGCGGCATACGTCGCTGCCATTTCATCCGTGGACGGCAGCGAGGGCGACCCGGGCATCGACCTCACTGGGCCCGAGCGGGTACTGCTCGACGCCTATGTTGCCGACAAGGCGGTGTACGAGGTCATGTACGAGATTCGGAACCGACCGACCTGGGTCTCGATCCCGCTCGAGGCACTGGAACGGGTTGCGACGTCGTAGCGCGCAGATCAGCTCGTGACGACCTGCGCGGTTCCCAGGGGCGCGTCGGGCCCCATCTCATCGGCGAGCCGGTTGGCCTCTTCGATCAGGGTGGCAACGATTTCTGACTCGGGAACGGTCTTGATGACCTCACCCTTGACGAAGATCTGACCTTTGCCATTGCCCGACGCAACGCCGAGATCGGCATCCCGGGCTTCACCGGGACCGTTGACGACACAGCCCATGACCGCGACGCGCAGGGGCACCGTCATGTCCTTGAGTCCCTCGGTGACGTTGTCGGCCAGCGAGTACACGTCGACCTGAGCGCGCCCGCACGACGGGCACGACACGATCTCGAGTTTTCGCTCACGCAGGTTCAGCGACTGCAGGATCTGGTGCCCGACCTTCACTTCTTCGGCCGGCGGAGCAGAAAGCGAGACGCGAATGGTGTCACCGATCCCCTCGCCGAGCAGGATGCCGAAGGCTGTGGCCGACTTGATGGTGCCCTGGAAGGCGGGTCCCGCCTCGGTCACACCGAGGTGGAGCGGCCAGTCACCGCGCTCGGCGAGGAGCCGGTAGGCCTTGACCATCACGACAGGATCGTTGTGCTTGACCGAGATCTTGAAGTCGTGGAAGTCGTGTTCCTCGAACAGCGAGGCCTCCCAGACAGCACTCTCCATGAGCGCCTCGGGAGTGGCCTTGCCGTATTTCTCCAGCAGTCGTCGGTCAAGCGAACCCGCGTTGACGCCGATCCGGAGGGACACCCCCGCCGCCTGCGCGGCCTTCGCGATCGCCCCGACCTGGTCGTCGAACTTGCGGATGTTGCCGGGATTGACGCGAACCGCCGCGCAACCGGCGTCGATCGCCTGGAAGACGTACTTCGGCTGGAAGTGGATGTCGGCGATCACCGGGATCTGACTCTTGGCCGCGATGATGTGCAGCACATCGGCGTCATCCTGGGACGGCACTGCCACACGCACGATCTCGCATCCGGATGCCGTGAGCTCGGCGATCTGCTGCAGCGTGGCGTTGATGTTGGTCGTCGGCGTCGTCGTCATCGATTGGACGCTGACGGGCGCATCTCCGCCCACCAGAACCTTGCCCACCCTGATCTGACGGCTCTTGCGGCGCGGAGCGAGGGTTTCGGGGACCTTCGGCATTCCGATGTTCACAGCTGGCACGGGACCAGCCTACGCATTCCGGCTGGGTGGCAGGCCGAGGTCTCCCAGGTGGGTCGGCGCTACTGCAGCCGACGCATCTCGTCTTGGATCTTGCTCTCGGTGAGGGCGCCGCGCGACGGTCCGTAGGCGCGGATGCCTGCAAAGACCACACCGATGGCGATGCCGGCGATGGGCCACACGGGCCAGAAGCCACCCATTCCGGTGAGAGCCCAGATCAACACGAAGAAGAGAGAAAGCACGACCCAGGTGGCCAGGCTGTACCAGAAGCCTTGCTTAGCACGAAGGCTCGCAACAGCACGCTGGCGCAGGTCGTCGGAGCTGGTGGGATCTTGAGAGTCCGTCATGTCCAGAATCTAGTGCCCGGGAGGTCACGGCACTAGAGAGCGCGGCTGTCTTAAGCCCGCCTGTGATAGTTTCGGCGCATGTTCGCGAGCACCGCATGGTGGCCCACCGTCTGAGGCGGTGTGCTCGTTGATCCTGAGACCGCCCCCGGGGCGGTCTTCTTTGTGAGGGTGGCCGCCCCACGACGAAAGACCGACCATGACCGGCACCGCCCTTCCCCCGCTCGCTGGGCTTGCAGCCAGCGACCTCCCGTTCGCCATTCTCGCCCGCGACGCTGACACCGTCGAGGTGCTCACCGGCGACGTGGTCGATGTCGAGCTGCTGCGCGACATCCCGCTCCTGTCAGCAGACGGGACTCCGCGGGAGGTACTCGCGCTCGTTCCCTTCCGGCAGGTGCGAGAGCGCGGATTCGCCTGCCACGATGACGACGCCCCGCTGCGGTGCCTGGTGATCACCGAGCGTGCCAGGTATCCGCGTGACGAGGCGCTGGCCGTCCTTCCTCACGACGAGATTCCGCTCCGAAACGCCGGGTTCGACATCGACGACGAGGCGTATGCCGATATCGTGCGCCGGGTCATCGCCGATGAGATCGGGCGCGGCGAGGGGGCCAACTTCGTCATCCGTCGCGATTTCACGGCCGACGTCGATGCTGACCCCCGGGTCGCGGCGCTCGCCTGGTTCCGAGCCCTGCTGGAGCACGAGCGCGGCGCCTACTGGACCTTCGCGGTGGTGACCGACTGCCACGTGGCGGTCGGAGCAAGTCCCGAGGCTCACGTCAGCGCCGAGGCCGGCATCGTCACGATGAATCCGATCTCGGGAACGTTCCGCCATCCCGACGGCGGGGCGACCGTCGACAACCTCAGCGAGTTCCTGCGCTCCACCAAGGAGACTGAGGAGCTGTTCATGGTCGTCGACGAAGAGCTCAAGATGATGAGCGCCGTGTGCACCGACGGTGGGCGCATCACCGGCCCTCACCTGAAAGAGATGTCGCGCCTCACGCACACCGAGTACATGCTGCGCGGGTCGAGCAAGCTGGACCCGCGCGATATCCTGCGCGAGACGATGTTCGCACCCACGGTCACCGGGTCCCCCATGCAGAACGCGTGCACCGTGATCACGCGGCACGAGACGACTCCGCGCGGCTATTACTCCGGGGTCGCCGCCCTGTTCACGCCGCGCACGGATGCAGGAGTCGGCGCGATCGCAGGGACGGTCACCCACGACCTCGACGCCCCGATCCTCATCCGCACTGCCTACATCGAGAACGGACGCCTGCGAGTTCCCGTCGGCGCCACGCTTGTGCGCCACTCGGACCCGTACGGCGAGGTCAGCGAAACGCACGGCAAGGCAGCCGGTGTGCTTGGTGCGATCGGAGCGATCCCCCGCGAAGCCCAGCCCGCTGTCGTGACTCTCGACGAGGACGCACCCACTGCTGCGCCCAGGCGGCTGGCCGACGATCCGACGATCGCCACGCTCCTGGAATCCCGGAACGCGAGGCTCGCTCCGTTCTGGTTGAACCCGCAGGAGCCGGTGGGCTCGGGGCCGTTTGCGGGGCGCCGGGCGCTGGTCGTCGATGCCGAAGACCGCTTCACGACGATGCTCGCGCACCAGTTGAGCCACCTCGGCCTGGATGTCGCTATCGTCCCCTGGGATGCCGTGACCGATGACGAGGTGGACGCTGCAGAGCTGCTCGTGTCAGGCCCGGGGCCCGGTGATCCGCTGGATCCCTCGTCGCCGCGGATGGCGCGGCTGCGCGAGATCATCGCGCGACGCCGCGCAGCATCCGCACCGCTTCTCGCGGTGTGCCTGAGCCATCAGATCCTCGCGAGCGAACTGGGCATCGAACTCGCTCCGCTGGCGCAGCCTCATCAGGGCTTGCAGCTGACCGTCGATGTCTTTGGCCAGCCCGCCTCGATCGGTTTCTACAACACGTTCACCGCGCGCTGCGCCCCGGGAACGACGATCGCCGGTCTCGAGATCGCCGCGGATCCTGCGACGGGCGATGTCTACGCCCTGCGCGGCGCGGGATTCGCGTCTGTGCAGGGCCATCTGGAATCGATCCTCTCGCGCGACGGCATGTCGACCCTGCATCAGCTGATCGGATGGGCACTGGACCCGGAGTGACATCCGCGGCTGACCCACGGCGCGACTCTCTTAGCCGAAGAGGGAGATCGGATTGACCAGGTCGGCGATGATCAGGATGCCGCCCATCACGATCAGGGCGATGACAACGACGAAGGTCAGCGGCACGAGTTTGGTCGCGTCAATCGGTGCGGGTTCGGCGCGACCGCGAACGCGCGCCCACCAGCTGCGGATGCCGCCCCACAGCGCGACGGCGATGTGACCCCCGTCCAGCGGGAGCAACGGGATGAGGTTGAACACGAACAGCGCGATGTTCAGCGATGCCAGGAGCGAGAGGATCACCGCGACGCGGTTGACGACCGGCGCATCGGTTGCCGCAACCTCACCCGCGATCGCGCCAGCACCGACGATACTGAGTGGCCCATTCGGATCGCGCTCCGCGCCGGTCACCAGGGACGCAGCCGTTTCGTAGACCTTCACGGGAAGCTGCACGATGATCCCGGCGACTGCGCCGACGTTGTCGACCGCGGCGATGGGGCCGGACCAGACCGGCTGGCGCACGTAGTCGACAGTCCCGGTGACGCCGATGACTCCAACCTGGGTGTCGACGGTCTGACCGTCCTCATCGACCACCTGACGGGTCACGGTGTCGGGGGTCACCGTGAGGGACAGACTTTGGCCTCCGCGGTCGACCACGATCGGCACGCTCTGGCCGGGAGCGGCTTGGATGAGGGCAGCTGCCGCGGCGAATTCAGAGACATCCTGTCCGCCGACCGACACGATGACATCGCCGGGTTGGATGCCTGCCGCCGCCGCAGGTGAGGGCGGATCGCCGGCCTGGCACTCTTGGCCAGCCTCGGCGGGGACACACGTGCTCACCGTTGCAACGGTGTTCGTCACGGTCTGCACACCGATGCCGCTGAGCACGATGGTCATGAGGAAGATCGCGAACACGAGGTTCATGAGCGGACCACCGAGCATGATGATCACGCGTTTGTACACCGGCAGTCGATAGAAGACGCGGTCATCGTCTGCGCCGTCGAGTGTCTCGTCGTTCGCGGCGCGGGCATCCTGCACCATCGTCGCGAAGAAGCCGCCGCCGGCACGACCTTCGACTGCCGCACCCTCGGCTGCCGCAGCGCGGGCAGCCGGCGAGGGAGGGTACATACCGGCCATCGAGATGTAACCGCCGAGCGGAATCGCCTTCACTCCGTACTCGGTCTCACCTCGGCGACGGGACCACAGCGTGGGTCCGAAACCGACCATGTACTGACCGACCCGCACGCCGAATCGCTTTGCGGGAACGAGGTGACCGATCTCGTGCAGCGCGATCGAGATCGCCAGGCCCACCACGAGCACGACGACACCGACGATGAAGGCGACCACATCCACGCCGCCACGCTATCGGCTCTGCCTTTGAGTCAGCCCAGTGCGCGGGTGAGAAGATGGAGGCGCCATGACGACAGATCCCGCGAACCTGCCGCCCGTGCTCCGGCCGCAGAACCCGCCCGTGCACCGCCTCGCGGACCTCGCGGCATGCCTCGGAGCCTCGATCGAGCGCCGCAGAGGCGACGTCGGAGCTCCGGATGCGGCGGCCGACGCCTCGGCATCCGTCACCGGCCTCACCCTCGCGACAGCCGACCTCCGGCCCGGCGACCTGTTCGTCGCGGTCCAGGGCGGGACGCGCCACGGCGCGGAGTTCGCGGGCGACGCGGCAGCGCGAGGAGCTGTCGCTGTCGTCACGGATGCCGCCGGTCGCGAGCGTGCCCTGGGGAGCGGCCTGCCGACGATCGTCGTCCCCGACCCGCGCGGGATCCTCGGAGCCCTATCGGCCTGGGTCTACGCGACCGGGGCAGACGACACGCTTCCGATCCTGTTCGGCACGACCGGCACGAATGGCAAGACGAGCGTGTCGCATCTGCTGGAAGGCATCCTCACCCAGCTCGGCGTCACCTCGGGGCTTTCATCGACAGCCGAACGCCACATCGCCGGCGATGTCATCGTCTCCCGCCTCACGACTCCTGAGGCCTACGAGATGCATGCCCTCCTCGCCCTCATGCGCGAACGCGGCGTCGAGGCCGTCGCCATCGAAGTCAGTGCTCAGGCCCTCAGCCGGCAGCGGGTCGACGGCATCGTGTTCGACGTGGCCGGGTTCACCAACCTCTCGCATGACCACCTCGACGACTATGCCGACATGGCTGAGTACTTCCAGGCGAAGGTGCCGCTGTTTCGCCCCGACCGCTCGCGCCGCGCCGTGATCTGCCTCGACTCCGCGTTCGGTGCGGACGTCGTCGCAGCCTGCGAGGTACCGTACGTCACGATCGTCACCCCGGCGATCGCCGCCGATCCGGATGCCGCGACAGCCGCCGACTGGACGGTCGAGATCCTCGACGAGCTGCCCGACGGCACCCGATTCCGCCTCTCGGGGCCCGAGGGTCGTTCGCTCTCGACCACGGTCCCGGTGATCGGCCGCCACATGGCAGCCAACGCAGCCCAGGCGATCGTCATGATCTTCGAGGCAGGTTACGACTGGGCCCGCATAACCCAGACCCTCGACGACGGGGTCATCCGCGCCCACCTCCCCGGGCGAACTGAGCTCGTGTCGGGGCCGTCCGGGCCCGCCATCTACGTCGATTTCGGCCACTCTCCCGACGCCTTCGAGAAGACCCTCGCCGCTGTCCGCCGCGTCACGCCCGGCCGGGTCCTCATGCTCTTCGGCGCCGACGGCGATCGCGACAAGAGCAAACGCCACGACATGGGCCGCACCGCCGTCGAGGGCAGCGACATCCTGGTCATCACCGACCACCACCCGAGGTTCGAGGACCCCGATTCGATTCGGGCGACCTTGCTCGAGGGTGCGCGGCGAGCGCGACCGGATGCCGAGATCTACGAATACTCGCCCCCCGAGCGAGCGATCGTCGAGGCCGTGGCACTGGTCGGCGACGGCGACGCGATCCTGTGGGCAGGACCCGGCCACCAGGACTACCGCGACATCCGCGGCGTGCGAACCCCCTATTCGGCCCGGGAGCTGTCACGTCGGGCTCTCCGGGACGCCGGTTGGCCGGTTCCCGAGCCGCGCTGGCCTGTCCCCTACCCCGACTGACCACAGCTTCGCCCGACTCGAAAGGACCTTCCCGTGGGTTTCTTTGCCTTCGCCATTCTCGGCATCCTGACGGGCATCATCGCCCGCATCATCCTTCCCGGTAAGCAGGTCGGCGGCTGGTTCGTCGCCATCCTGCTGGGCCTGCTCGGCGCCATGGTCGGCGGGTGGATCGCGGGGCTGTTCGGGTTGGACGTGTACACGACGTTCTGGAACTTTTCGGGCTGGGTCTTCGCCCTGATCGGCTCGATCGTGGTGCTGCTGCTGTTCGGGCTGATCTTCGGTCGCAAGCGCAGCTGACCCCTTGTGGTCTGACCACAAACATCTGTGTGGTCAGACCACACGGATGTAGCGATTCGTGCATCTTTCGGACGGGTCTGCGACACAGGTCTAGCGTCGGTGTCAGAAGCACTCCCGCGGCGGCGTAACCCGTCGCCGAGACGAGTGACCCACACTTCGACACCCACGAAGGAGATGCGTCACCATGAGCACCGTAACCCCCACCCCCGTCGACCAGGCAGACGCGATCCCCGCAGCCTGGGACGGATTCGTCGCAGGCCCATGGCAAGACGCCATTGACGTCCGCGACTTCATTCAGCGCAACTACACGCCCTACAGCGGCGACGCCTCGTTCCTGGCGGGCGCAACCGAGCGGACGCAGCGGGTCTGGCAGACGCTGACCGCGATGTTCCCCACCGAGCGCGAGCGCGGCGTGTACGACGTCGACGCCACCACGCCCTCGACGATCACCTCGCACGCACCGGGCTACATCGCTCGTGAAGACGAACTGATCGTCGGCCTGCAAACAGACGCCCCGCTCAAGCGCGCAATCATGCCCAATGGTGGATGGCGCATGGTCAAGGGAGCGTTGGAGACGTACGGCTACGACGTGCCGGCCGACCTGGAGAAGATCTTCACGACCTATCGCAAGACCCACAACGACGGTGTCTTCGACGTCTACCCGCCTGCCGTCCGCCGGGCACGCAGCAGTCACCTCATCACCGGACTCCCGGATGCCTATGGCCGCGGCCGCATCATCGGTGACTACCGCCGGGTCGCGCTCTACGGAACCGACGCCCTGATCGATGCCAAGAAGGCCGAGCACGCCGAGCTCGACATGCACTTCTCGACCGAGAGCATCATCCGTGATCGCGAAGAGAACGCCGAGCAGATCCGTGCCCTCCAGGAACTGACCCGGATGGCAGCAACGTACGGCTACGACATCGCGCGTCCCGCAACGAACGCTCGCGAGGCCCTGCAGTGGCTCTACTTCGCCTACCTCGGTGCGGTGAAGGAGCAAAACGGCGCAGCGATGAGCTTCGGCCGGAACACCGGGTTCCTGGATGTCTACATTCAGCGCGACCTCGAGGCCGGCGTCCTCGACGAAACGGGAGCGCAGGAACTCATCGACGACCTCGTCATCAAGCTTCGGATCGTGCGGTTCCTGCGCACGCCCGAGTACGACGCCCTGTTCTCCGGCGACCCGACATGGGTGACCGAGTCGCTGGGGGGCACGGGCGTTGACGGGCGGACACTCGTCACCAAGACGGCGTTCCGCTTCCTGCAAACTCTCTACAACCTGGGCCCGGCGCCCGAGCCGAACCTGACGGTGCTGTGGTCGAACGACCTCCCCCGCGGGTTCAAGGAGTTCTGCGCAAAGGTTTCGATCGACACGTCCTCCATCCAGTACGAATCGGATGCCCTCATCCGGGGCCTGTGCGGAGACGATGCGGCGATCGCTTGCTGCGTCTCGCCCATGAGCGTCGGCAAGCAGATGCAGTTCTTCGGCGCGCGGGTGAACCTCGCCAAGACCCTCCTTTACGCCATCAACGGTGGCCGCGACGAGGTCAGCGGCAAGCAAGTCGCTCCCGTGATGCCGGCTGTGGTCGGCGACGTGCTCGACTACGACGACGTGCGCGGCAAGTTCCGCACGCTCATGGAGTGGCTTGCCGCAACCTACGTCGACGCGCTGAACTGCATCCACTACATGCACGACAAGTACGCGTACGAGCGGCTCGAGATGGCGCTGCATGACCGGGAGGTCCTGCGCACGATGGCCTGCGGTATCGCGGGACTCTCGGTGGCAGCAGACTCCCTGTCGGCCATCAAGTTCGCTCGGGTGTCCCCGGTCCGCGATGAGACCGGCCTCGTGGTCGACTACGTCGTGGAGGGCGAGTTCCCCACCTACGGCAACGACGACGACCGTGTCGATGACATTGCGCGGGAGCTCGTGACCGAGTTCATGGAGATGCTGCGCTCGCACCCGACCTACCGGGACGCCGTCCACACCCAGTCCGTGCTGACGATCACCTCGAACGTCGTCTATGGCAAGGCCACCGGCAACACCCCCGACGGGCGCCGCGCCGGAGCCCCGTTTGCACCGGGTGCGAACCCGATGAACGGTCGCGACACGCACGGAATGCTGGCAGCTACCCTCTCGGTCGCCAAGATCCCCTTCGACCAGGCGCAGGACGGCATCTCGCTGACCACGACTGTGGTCCCCGCGGGCCTCGGCCGCACCGAGGATGAGCGGGTCGCGAACCTCGTCGGACTCCTGGATGCCCAGATGGCTGCAGGTGGTTACCACCTGAACGTCAACGTCCTCACGCGGGAAACGCTCGAAGACGCGATGAAGAACCCGGAGAACTACCCCCAGTTGACCATCCGGGTCTCGGGTTACGCCGTCAACTTCGTCCGGCTCACCCGCGAGCAGCAGCTCGACGTGATCAGCCGCACCTTCCACGCGGGGGTGTGACATGACCGCCGTCGCGCTTCCGCAGCCGACGGTCCACGCGGGCCGCCTTGAGACGCACCACGCGCGTCTTGAGGCGGCCCGCGCCGGCGAGGTGGGAAGCGTCCACTCGTGGGAGCTTGTCACCGCCGTCGACGGGCCGGGTACCCGGATGACGCTGTTCCTCTCCGGCTGCCCGCTGCGCTGCCAGTACTGCCAGAACCCCGACACGTGGCTCCAGAAGGACGGCACGCCCACGACGCTCGCCGAGATCGTGACCCGCATCCGTCGCTACGCCGGCGTCTTCCGGGCCACCGGCGGCGGACTGACGATCTCAGGTGGCGAACCACTGCAGCAGTCCGCGTTCGTTGCCCGCATCCTTCACGAAGCGGCAGCGGAAGGCATCCACACCGCCATCGACACCTCGGGCTACCTGGGTCGCAACGCGTCCGACGCGATGCTCGATGACGTGAGCCTCGTGCTGCTGGACGTGAAATCCGGCATCCCCGAGACCTACCGCACGGTCACCGGACGCGAGCTGCAACCGACCATCGACTTCGGTGATCGCCTCGCCGCCCGGGGAATTCCCACGTGGATCCGCTTCGTTCTCGTGCCGGGACTCACGGATGCCGAAGACAACGTCGACGCCGTTGCTGGTATCGTCGCGCGGTGGTCGAACGTGGAGCGGGTCGAGGTTCTCCCGTTCCACCAGATGGGCGCCTCGAAGTGGGACCGCCTGGGGCGTGCGTACAGCCTGGCTGAGACCCGCGCCCCGGAACCGGAGCTGATCGAACGCGTTCGCCGGCAATTCCGCGCGCGCGGCCTGACGACCTACTGACCTGACCGCACGAGCTCGGCCGCCCTGCGCCGGGCCCACTGTTCGGCCTCCGCGAGGCTCTCGCGGGTGAGCGATGACGGCGCATCATGGGCATCGACGACCCGCTCGACGGTCACGAGGATGTCGAGGAATCCGATGTCCCCGTCGTGGAAGGCATCCACAACTACCTCGTTTGCAGCATTGAAAACCGCCGGATACGTTCCGCCTGCGCGCCCCACGCGCTTTGCCAACGCGACGGCAGGAAAGGCTTTCTCATCCAGTGGCTCGAAGCTCCAGGTGGTGGCGACGCTCCAGTCGATAGGTGCACCGACTCCGGCGATGCGATGCGGCCAGTCCAGGCCGAGCGAGATCGGGAGGCGCATATCGGGCGGGGATGCCTGGGCGATCGTGGAGCCATCACTGAACTCCACCATCGAGTGGACAACCGACTGCGGGTGCACCACCACGTCGATCTGTGCGTAGGGCACGTCGAACAGCAGGTGCGCCTCGATCACCTCGAGGCCCTTGTTGACCAGGGTCGCCGAGTTCGTGGTGACCACCCGGCCCATGTTCCAGGTCGGATGCGCCAGCGCCTCGGCAGGCGTCACTGACTCCAGCGCTTCGCGGGAGCGGCCACGGAACGGGCCGCCTGACGCGGTCAGTACCAAGCGGCGGACCTCTGCCCGTTCGCCGGAGCGCAGGGCCTGGGCGATCGCAGAGTGCTCGGAATCCACCGGGACGATCTGCCCCGGCTGCGCGAGCGCTGTCACCAGTTCGCCGCCGACGATGAGTGACTCTTTGTTCGCCAGCGCCAGCGTCCGCCCCTCCTCCAGCGCGGCGATGGTCGGCCCGAGGCCGACCGATCCCGTGATGCCATTGAGGACGACATCAGCCTCGACATCCCGAACCAATTGCTCTGCCTCACGGATGCCGACAGCTGTGCTCTCAACACCGAACTCGCGGGCCTGTGCCTCGAGGACCTCGCGCTGACTCCCGGTCGCCAGACCCACGACCTCGAACCGGTCCCGGTTGCCCCGAATGACATCGAGGGCCTGTGTGCCGATCGACCCGCTGGAACCGAGAATGATGACGCGGCGCATGCGCTCAGCCTATCGAGGGCCTCGCGCTGCGCCGCGTCGGGACGTGCTCAGCCCGCCGCGGGCTCGGTCGAGATGATCTGCACGACGAAGACGAGAGTCTCGCCGGCCAGCGCGTTGGTGTTGGTCACTGACGCCTCGCCATATCCACACAGGGGCGACATCGACACGAGGACGGTCGAGCCGACCTTCTGCCCTTCAAGTGCTCGCTGGAAACCGGACACGACCTGCGTGGTCTGGAAGGTCGCGGGCGAGCCCTTCTCCCAACTGGAGTCGAAGACGGTGCCATCGCTCCACTTCACGCCGGTGTAGTTGACCGTAACGCTGTCACCGGGCTCGACGACGGCGCCGTCGCCCTCCGTGAGAACGTCGACGACGACACCGCTCGGCGGGTCGGATGCGGGGATCGAGATCGCAGGGGCACCGCTCTCGTCGAAGGCGACGGTCGGCATCGCGGCGTCTGCGTCCACGACCTGGCACCACTGATCGGCCGGCGTGACATCGAGCACATCGAGGACGTAGACCTGCGCTGCAGTCTCGCCCTGGCCAGGAACTGCCAGAACGATCCGGGATCCCGCCGTTGCGCATCCGAAGAACTCATCGATACCCGTGCCGACCTCCACCGGAATCGGCGCGAGCGGCGCGGCCTCGTCATACCCCGCAGAGTCCACCTGAGCTCCCGTGTCACCGTCGAAGACGGTAAGGGCGTAGGAGACATACGCCCCGTCAGTCAGGGCAGTTCCGTCGCCGGTGATGGCGACCGTCCGCTGCAGTGCATCAACAGCGATCGGGGTCGAGAACGAGGCGGTGGGGACCTGTCCGAACTCGCCCTCGACTGTCACGGACTCGGAAACGGGGCCCGACTCCGCAGCTGCCGCGCAGAGTCCACCATTATTGACGGTTGTCGCCGTCGGGTCGCTTTCGGCAGCCGATGAACAACCAGCGAGAAGTAATGCCGCGGTCGCGGCGACGGTCAGGGCGAGAAGGGAGCGTGAGCGCACAATGATCCTCTGCTGTGGGCGGATCCCTCATCCTTTCGCACAATTCCTCTGTCTCCGCTGGGAATCGCATGCTCCGCGCCATTCCGATCGGGGAATGAAAGCGGCGGTAGCCTCGACGGATGACCGTCGACCCCACCGCCCCCGCAGCCGAGGAGCCCGTGACTGCTGGCGCTCGGACCCGTCGACGCATGGGTGTCGCTTACGTACTCGGACGTACGGTGATCACGCCGCTTGCACGTCTGATCTATCGACCGCGCGTCGAAGGCAAGCATCTGGTACCCCGGAGCGGACCCGTCATCTTCGCGAGCAACCATCTCTCCTTCATCGACTCGATCGCCATCCCGGTCGCTGCGCCGCGCCAGGTTCACTTCCTGGCGAAGTCCAGCTACTTCGAAGGTTCAGGCCTCTCGGGGTGGGCTTCTCGCCAGTTCTTCACGTCGATCGGAGCGATTCCGGTTCGTCGTGGCGCAGGTCAAGCCGCCCTCGACGCCCTGGATCAGCAGCGCGCCCTCCTCGAGACGGGGAGCGCCGTCGCGCTGTATCCGGAGGGCACACGCTCGGTCGACGGTCGCCTCTACAAGGGGCGCACGGGAGTCGCCTTCCTGGCGCTCCAGACCGGCGCACCCGTCGTTCCCGTAGGTCTCATCGGCACGGACAAGGTCATGCCGAAGGGTGCGACCGTGCCCTCCCCGAAGCACCGCATCACTGTCAAGTTCGGTGAGCCGCTGGATCTGTCCCACCATGGCCACGCTTCCTCCGGTCGCGCCCGCCGAGGCGCAACCGACGAGATCATGGCCGCGATCCATGCCCTGTCGGGGCAGGAACTCGCCGGCGCCTACAACGAGGTCCAGCCGCAGTCGCCGATCGAACGCATCAAGCAGGCACTCCCCCACGAGCGCCGCTGACCGGCGGGCTCAGGTATCGAGCCCTACCACGAGTGTCGTGGGGCGATGGTGGACCGGAAAGTTCACCGAGTTCGCAATGAAGCACCACTGGTTGGCCTGATGGTGGGCAGCCTCGGCGGCGGATCGCATCGACTCGTCAGCCACCGTAACGACGGGGTGCAGCGTCACCTCACGGAAACTGCCGCCACCGCGACCGTCCTCCACCATGACTCCGGTCGCGGTGTCCCGATACGCGACCACCACGACCCCGGCCTGAACGGCCGCGTGCAAGTAAGACAGCAGGTGGCACTCGCTCAGGGCCGCAACGAGGAGATCCTCCGGGTTCCACCTCGACGCATCCCCACGAAACGGCTTGTCGCTGGAGGCCAGAAGCTCCGGCTTCCCCTCGATCTGCAGCGTGACGTCTCGGGCGTAGTCGCGGTAACCAGCGGTGCCGACACCGCGGTTGCCGGTCCATTCGGCGCGAACGGTGTACTCGTGTTCACCCAGCATGGGCCCAGTCTGGCATCGCTGTTCACGCTGGCGGCCCCGGATAGGCTGTGGGAGTGCCTGAGACGTTCCCTGTTGCCGCTGCCGTCGAGCTCGCACGGGTGGAGCGAGGCGGATTCGTGGAGTCACGCCATGCCGGGGCCGCGATCGTCCTGAATCCCGATGGGCAGGTCATCGAGAGGCTCGGTGACACCGATGCACCCATCCTTCCGCGGTCGTCCCTGAAGCCGATCCAGGCGCTTGCATGTCTCGCGGCGGGGGCACAGCTCGAAGGTGAGACGCTGGCGCTCGCGACCGCCAGCCACGCGGGAACCGACCGGCACGTCGCCGTCGTCCGCGACATCCTCGACGCCGCCGGGCTGGACGAGCGGAGCCTCCAGTGCCCGCCTGCCTGGCCGTCCGACACAACCACACGAGATGCCCTGGTCCGCGCCGGAGGAGAGCCCGAGAGACTCCGCATGAATTGCTCGGGAAAGCACGCGGCAATGCTCTCGGCGTGCGTCGCGCAGGGGTGGGACCTTGCCACCTACCTCGACCCCGAGCATCCGCTGCAGGTTCAGATTCGCGAGCTCGTCGAGCGGCTGACCGGAGAGCGCGTGCAGGCATCCGTCGTCGATGGATGCGGCGCTCCCGTTTTCGCCCTCACGCTGTCGGGCCTTGCCAAGGCAGCGCACCGGATCGGCGGTTCCTCGGAGCGGTCGCCGTTCGCGCTCCATCGCAATGCGGCGGCGCTGGTCGCGGCAGTGCGCCGGCATCCCTGGACGATCGACGGTCCCGGCCGGGCCGACACGATCACGATCGAACAGACCGGGGTCTTCGCGAAGGGCGGTGCCGAGGGCGTGATGATCATGGTCGCGCCGGATGGGACGACGGTTGCGCTCAAGATGCTTGATGGTTCGGCGCGGGCCACTTCCATCGTCGCGCTGCGTCTTCTCGAGCGAGCTGGTGCATTGAGCGCCGCCGAGGTTTCGCGTGCTCGGGACGAGCTGCCGTTGCGGGTGCGCGGCGGCGAGCGCGACGTCGGCGTGATCTCCCCCGCCTTCTGATCCTCGTCTGCATCATCCGAGGCGTACCCGCCTGACGTCGCGTCCGGGCTCGAGGAGCCATCCGCGCGAAGCCCCCGGAAGGCACAGCGGAGGAAGGTCTCGTCGTCCGGTGAGGATGCGGTACTCCCCCGAGCATGACGGATCGATCAGAAGCGGGCCTTGTGCGCGCAGGGTTGTGAGCGCCGCCCAGAATCGCTGCCACTGCTCGGGTTCAGCACGCACGACGAGCGAGCGTTCCGGCTCCATCGTCGGTGGGCTGCCCCCGACGAGCGCGTCATCGGGGCTCATAACCACCACGTCACGAGCAAGCCATTGTTCCTGAGTGCGCTCAGCGCCGGGGGTGGGGCGCGTAACCCAACACGTCAGTCCGGCGGGCGGTAGCCAGGAGGACGGATGCGGCGCGTCTCCGCTCAGTGCAGAAGCTTGGGCTCGAAACACCTGGACGAGCGTCCCGCCGAGCCGGCCTCGACCCGGCGGAGCGGCGAGGTCGTAGTGGCCCGGCATGCCGCCTGCCGCGAGGTAATCGGTGCGTTGGGCGTGGCGAAGCAGGAGCCGGCGCGGCATCAGGTCAGCGATGCGAGCGAGCGGCGCCGTGAGGCGTTCCAGACCGAGCAGGAAGGGACGTCCGTCCCCAGAAGAGCGGACTATCGTTTCGAGGAGGCCGGCGGCTGCGTGGGCGTAGTCCGGCGGAAGCGCCGCCAACAGGGCGTCAGCCTCATCCACCACGACGGCGCCGTGCCGTGAAACCGCAACGCGGTTCAGGGTGTCCCAGGCTGCTTCGAGATCACCCGCATCTATCCATGCATCCACCCGATCCAGCTGCGCCGCGAGGGTATGCAACGCCGTGGTCACTCCCGAGCCCGCGGTGCCGATGACGCACAGTCCCCTTTCAGACCGCGCCAGCCCGATAGGCTCCTGGCGCTGCAGGTGAGGCTCGTCAGCGATGCCGATGAGCAGCACCTCGTCGTCTCCATCGCGACGGGGAAGCGGGGCGTCGACCGGGAGGGGTTCGAGCCACGGCGCCTGCACCCGTGCACCGTGGGCGCGGGCAGCGAGCTCAGACACGAACTCGTCGTCTGCCAGCGCGACGCGAATCAGCACCGGACGCTCGTCTCCCGCCCGTCTCACGTGAGCTGTGCCGGCGCTGTGCGCTCCAGCCGGCATCCGCCCGGCGGCGTCATCTCCAAGCATCAGACGGCAATCGGCGGCATCGGCGGCTCGCAGAACGACGCGCAGCAGACAGTTCGCCAGGAGCGCCTCTCGAAACACCCCGGTGGCGCGCTGCGTGCCGAGGATGACGTGGATGCCCAGCGCCCGCCCCCGCGCCGTGAGGTCGATGAAGAGGTTGGCAAGCTCGCCGTGAGAGCTCAGCAGCGTGGCGAATTCGTCGACGACCACGACCAGTCGCGGGAGGTCGGTCGTCGCCTCTGCGATGTCACGGATGCCTGCTGCGGCGAGGAGACCCTCACGGCGACGCACTTCCGCCCGCAGGCTCTCAAGACCGCGCGTTGCCTCAGCCGCACCGAGGTCGGTCAGTACACCGGTGACGTGCGGGAGGCTCCGAAGGGACGAGAAGGCGGTGCCGCCCTTGAAATCGGCGAGGACGAACACGACATCCTCGGGCGTGTAATGCGCCGCGAGGGAGGCGACCCAGGTTCGTAGCAGTTCGCTCTTGCCGCTGCCGGTCGTACCGACCACCAGCGCATGCGGTCCATCGCTGACCAGATCGAGGCAGAACGGTCTCGCACCAGACCTGCCGATGACACCCGCGAGCGTCCGCGAACCCGCGACGGGCGGTACCGCGGGGCGGGTGTCGAGCAGACTACCGAGCGACAGCTGGCCGTCATCCGGCGCCGTCGGCGCACTCTTCGCGCGCAGGGAGCGGGCCAGAAGGCTCGCCTGGAACTCCGAGAGGACCTGCGGATAGACCTCGAGCGTGGCCTCACCGGTATCCAGTGTCGCGTGCGCTGCTCCGGTGTCCGTCTGCCCGACGAGCATCCGAACCGCAGCGCCACCCCCGTTACCGACGAGGATCGCGGCGTCGGCCGCTCCCTCGGCGCGTTCCCATCCACTCGACAGGCCCAGCGCGACGCGGCACTGACCTGGGGTGACGCGGTGCGGAAGCTCCTCGACCCAGGCGAACCCCTCCGGAACGTCACCGACGATCTCGAGCCGACCCGGCGGATGGACCAGACAGAGTTGCACGATCATCGCACGCACCACACCGGCAACGAGCGGCTCGGGCCCGTCCACTCCGAGGCTGCCGCGCAGCGGCACGACGATCGGAGCATCCCGCATCGTCGGCCTGGACGCGCCCAGCGCCGTCGTGGTGCTCTCGGGCGCGGAGCCCTCGGCGCGGAGGCTGGTCACCTGCGCGGCAGACAGTTCCATCGGCACGTCGCCGCTTCCCACCACCAGGTGCCCCTGGCGACCGAGGACCTCCCGCCAGACTTCTGCCGGTTCGTCAAGAAGACGGCGGATGTCGGGCGAGCTCCGCCACGCACGGTCGCGTTCATGAGACACCACCTGCTCGATCGCCGCACGCAGCGAGGCCGAATCCGCCTCGGCTATGGCATCGTCCCGGCGCCCCGCACGCCGTGCCGCCCACATGCGGTCTCCGAACCCTGCCACCGCCATCAGCGGTGCGAGCGCGGCGAACCACAGACTCAGGACAGACCCGGTCACCGCCCACAGCGCCACGGCCCCAAGCACCGGCACCGCCGTCGCGAGAATCGGAAGACCTGTCGCGCCGCGAACAGGGCGACGCCCGCTCTTCACGGATGACCGGCGAGGTGCGGTGCCAGACGATGAACGCATGGCCCCAGCCCATCATCGGGTCCAGCGCGGTCACGGTACCGGGCCCGCCATCCTGCGCGACCGGAGAGAACGCCGTGTTGGGGAGGAGCGGAACCTCAGGCGCCGGGGACGCGAGCGACGTTCACAACGACGATCGAGATGTTGTCTCGTCCGCCGTTCTCGAGCGCGGCATCCAGCATCGCTTCGACCGCCGCCGCCGGCTCGGGGTGCTCGACGAGGAAGTGCTGAATACCGAAGTCGGTGAGCTCCTTGGTCAGTCCGTCGGAGCAGATGACGAATCTGTCGCCGTCGACGACGTCGAGTCGGACGTAGTCGGGTGTGACGCTCTCGCTCGGCCCGAGAGCCCGAGTGATGACGTTGCCGTACGGGTGGTTCTCGGCTTCTTCCGGACTCAATCGCCCCGAGGCGATGAGCTCCTGCACGACCGAGTGGTCTGTCGTGACCTGAACGATAGCGCCATCGCGCAGCAGGTAGACCCGCGAATCCCCGATGTTGAGGGCGACCCAGGATGCCTCAGCCCCCGACACATCCAGAAACAGCCCGGTCACGGTCGTGCCGGTAGCCTCGTCGGTTGCTTCCGGGCGAGCTGCGATGTCTTTCACCGCTCGCGCGAGGGCCTTCTCGATCGCTTTGGTGGAGACCGAACCTGTGTCGGCAACCGCGTGAAGACGTTCGACAGCGCTCGCGCTGGCGATCTCACCACCGATATGGCCGCCCATTCCATCGGCGACGACGAACAGCGGGTACTCCGCGAGGACGGCATCCTGATTGATCTCACGCCGACGGCCGGTATCTGTCACCGCGGCCCACGCGAGCTCGAGGCGATCGCGTGCCAGGTCAACGGTGCGGGAATGGGCGGAAACCTCGGCCACGCGACCCTTTCCTCGTCGTTGTCGGTATCGGCGCCAGGCACCGACCGTCACATCCTAATCGAACGTCAGGTCCCGAGCGGGGACATACCGCGCCGGCGATGCGCCGTCATCCGTTCACGCTGGGCTCGGCGCCCTCATCGGCGGGAGCCTCGAACTGTGCGTTATAGAGCGCCCAGTAGGCCCCCCGCGCACGCAGCAACTCGTCGTGCGTCCCTTGTTCGACAATCGCGCCGCTCTCCATGACCAGGATGAGGTCGGCATCCCGAATCGTCGAAAGACGGTGCGCGATGACGAACGAGGTGCGGTCACGGCGCAGTCGAGACATCGCGCGCTGGATCAGAAGCTCCGTGCGGGTGTCGACCGACGAGGTTGCCTCATCGAGAATCAGGATGCGCGGATCCGCGAGGAACGCCCGCGCGATTGTGACGAGCTGGCGCTCACCGACCGAGAGATTCGTCGCCTCATCATCGAGCACCGTGTCGTACCCGTCCGGCAGGGCATGGACGAACCGGTCGACGTATGCCGCGGATGCCGCCGCCACGAGCTCTTCCTCGGTCGCGTCCGGCCTCCCGTACGCGATGTTCTCTCGGATCGTGCCCGAAAACAGCCACGTGTCCTGCAGCACCATGCCGGTGCGCGCCCGCAGGTCATCGCGCGTCATCCGTCGAGTATCGAGACCGCCGCCTGGAAGCCCCGCCGCGGTGTCGAGCAGGATGCCGCCCTCATCCACGTCGTAGAAGCGCATGACGAGGTTGACGAGCGTCGTCTTTCCCGCGCCTGTGGGTCCCACGATCGCGACCGTGCTTCCGGATGCGGCGCGCAGGCTCAGATCATCGATCAGCGGCGTGTCGGCGGCATAGCGGAAGGACACGTCGCGGAACTCGAGCGTGCTCGCGTCGTTCGGCACGGTCTCCGCGGGCTGCGGATCGTCGGTCTGCTCGGGCTCATCGAGCAGCTCGAAGACCCGCTCGGCGCTGGCCACGCCCGACTGCAGCAGGTTCGCCATGGATCCGAGCTGACTGAGGGGCTGCGTGAACTGCCGCGAGTACTGGATGAAGGCCTGCACGTCTCCGATCGAGAGCATCCCCCCGGCAACCTGCAGCCCGCCGACCACCGCGATAGCGACGTAGACGAGGTTCCCGATGAACATCATCGCGGGCATGATGATGCCAGACAGGAACTGTGCCCCGAAGCTCGCGCGGTACACCTCCTCGTTCTCGGCGGCGAAGTCGGCCTCGGCCTCGCGCTGGTGGCCGAAGACCTTGACCACCGAATGCCCCGAGAAGGTCTCCTCGATGCGGGCGTTGAGAACCCCCGTCGCCCGCCACTGGGTGACGAACAGCGCTTGGGAGCGGCGTGCGACGAGGACCGTGACCACGATCGTGAGGGGAATCGTCACCAGTGCGATCACCGCCAGCAGCGGCGAGATCACGAACATCATGACAAGGACGCCGATCACCGTCAGGAGCGAAATGACGACCTGCGACAGTGTCTGCTGGAGGCTTTGACCGATGTTGTCGACGTCATTGGTGACGCGGCTCAGCAACTCGCCGCGCTGCACCCGGTCGAAGTACGACAGCGGCAGGCGGTGGATCTTCTGCTCGACCTCGATGCGCAGTCGGTGCATCGCGCGCTGGACGACACCGTTCAGGATGCGGGCCTGCAGCCAGCCGAACAGGCTCGCGCCCACATACACGGCGAGCACGAGCAGCAGGAGTTGGCCAAGGGCTGCGAAGTCGATACCCGCGCCCGGGGTGAAGGTCATCGTGGAGAGCAGGTCTGCCTGCTCCTGCTGACCGTTCGCGATCAGCTGGTCCATGATCTGCTGCTGCGTGGTTCCCGCGGGAACATCCGAAAACTGCAGCGAGACGAACCCGGCGAAAACGAGGTTGGTGCCCTCCCCGAGGAGCTTCGGTCCGATCACCGACAGCGCGACCGAGAACACACCCAACACGATGACCAGGATGAGGAGAGCATTCTCTCGGCGCAGATGCGCGAGCAGTCGCTTCGCGCTCGCGCCGAAGTTCTGAGCCTTCTGGACGGGCATTCCCATGCCGCGCCCCATGGGGCCACCACCCATCGGACCGCGCGCGGGAGCTGCACCTGCAGCGGGACGTGGCGCGCTCATGCTGCTGCCTCCGCCGAGAGCTGAGAATCAACGATCTCGCGGTAGGTCTCGCACGTCTCCACGAGCTCCTCATGGGTGCCGATGCCGACGATCCGGCCGTGGTCGAGCACCACGATCTGGTCGGCGTGCTGAATCGTCGAGACCCGCTGGGCGACGACCAAGCGCGTAGCGTCGGGGAGCTCGGTGTCGAGGGCCCGGCGAAGCGCGGCATCCGTTCGCAGATCGAGGGCTGAGAACGAGTCGTCGAAGATGAAGATCGGGGGGTTCTTTACGAGCGCGCGAGCGATCGCGAGGCGCTGACGCTGTCCACCCGAGACATTCGTGCCTCCCTGCGCAATCGGAGCGTCAAGTCCCAGGGGGAACGCCTCGACGAAGGAACGCGCCTGCGCAAGCTCGAGGGCACGCCAGAGGCTCGCGTCGTCGGCGGCGGCATCCCCGTAGCGCAGATTGGACGCGACGGTTCCCGAGAACAGGAAAGCCCGCTGCGGAACCAGCCCGATCCGCGCCCACAGGTCGTCGGGATCGTAGGAGCGCACATCGACGCCGTCGACGCGCACCTCCCCCGCGGTCACGTCGAACAAGCGCGGCACGAGCCCGATGAGCGTCGACTTGCCCGACCCGGTCGATCCGATGATCGCTGTCGTCGTGCCTGGCTCGACGGTGAAGGTGATGTCGTGAAGAACCGCATCCTGGGCGCCGGGGTACGCGAAGTCGACGTGGGAGAACTCGACCTTGCCGCGCGGCACCGGCGCGCTGACGGCCTCTGCGGGAGGCTCGACCGAGGGCTCCGTGTCCAGGACCTCACCGATCCGCTTCGCACAGACCGCGGCGCGCGGGATCATGACGAACATGAAGGTCGCCATCATGACGCCCATGAGGATCTGCATGATGTAGGTGAGGAAGGCGAACAGCGTGCCGATCTCGACGCCGTCGTTTTGCACCTGGAAGGCGCCGAACCAGATCACCGCGACGCTCGACACGTTGAGCACGAGCATGACGACGGGAAACATCAGCGCCATGAGGTTGCCCGCGCGAAGTCCCGTTGCCATCACGTCGCGGCTCGCGACGTCGAAGCGCTGGCGTTCGTGGTCTTCACGAACGAAGGCGCGGACGACACGGATGCCGCTCAGCTGCTCGCGCATGATCTGATTGACGCGGTCGATCCGCTGCTGCATGACCGTGAACGCGGGAACCATTCGCACGACGATGAGTGAAACCAGGATCAGCAGCACAGGCACCGCTACCGCCATGAGCCACGACAGGCCGGGGTCCTGGCGAATCGCCATGATCACCCCGCCGATCGCGAGCATCGGGGCCGAGACCATCAGCGTCGCCGAAACCTGCACGAGCATCTGCACCTGCTGCACGTCGTTCGTGTTGCGCGTGATGAGAGACGGCGCGCCGAAGCTCCCGACCTCGCGCTGCGAGAACGCGACGACGCGGTGGAAGACATCGGCCCGCAGGTTCTTGCCCATTCCCATGGCAAGTCGCGACCCGAAGTACACGGCGATGATCGCGCACACGACTTGCACGAGCGAGATGACGAGCATGAGACCGCCGGTCGACCAGATGTAGGCGATGTCGCCGGTCACCACACCGTTGTCGATGATGTCAGCGTTCAGAGTCGGAAGCAGCAGCGACGCGATCGACTGAGCGAGCTGAAACACGATGACGGCGATGATGAGCGGCCACGCGGGTCGCAGGTATCGCACCAGGAGGGTCCAGAGCACGAGGAGGTCCTTCCACCGAACGGACGGTCGGCTCCCCGCGGACACGTCCTCGCTGACGCTACGCCCGGCATCCTGCGGCAGGCAAATCACTCGGCTGCGCCGTCAGCGAACGGCCGAGATTGCAACAGCCGAACGTGTGAGAGGCCCCCACCGTGCGGTGGGGGCCTCTGGGGTCAAGCGGGATTAGGCCTTGGGCTCTTCGGGCGCTGCGGGCGGCTCCGGGCTTGCCGGGGGCTGCGGTGCAGCAGCGGGAGGCGCGGCAGGGGGTGCGGCCGGAGGAGCGTATCCGGTCGGCGGAGCCGGCGGTGCCGCGTAGCCGGCTGCGGGGCTGGTTGCCGGGTTCGCGGGGTAACCACCGGCCGGAACCTGCGAGGGGATGCCGTCCCAGTTCGTACGGTCTCCCAGGAACCCGTTGCCCGCCCAGGGCGCGGCCGGGATCGCCGTGTTCCAACGCGACTTGTCGAAGGCCGCGATACCGAGCCAGACGATCGAGAGGAAGAAGTAGAGAATGAGCCAGACTGCCTCTTTCTGCAGCTTGAGGCCAACGCGCCAGGCAGCGAGCAGCGTCAGCACGAACGCGGCGAGGCCGATGAGCTGGCCGATGACGGGGATCCAGCCGAGCAGGATCGCCGCACCGATCGCGTAGAGGAGCAGCCAGGGGCTGAGGTCGCCGAGCTTGAGGAAGATCATGCCGTTGTAGACGGGCACCCACGCGCGCCACTTGCCCTGCACGCCAGCCTTGTCGAAGATCCTCATCAAGAAGAACGAGGTCAGGACGTAGCCCGCTGCGGCAAAGATGATCCAGAAGAAGGCGAAGAAGATCAGCAAGCCGATCGACGCGCCGTCGTTGTAATAGACGACCGAGGCGCCTACGTTTTCGAACATGAACGTTCCTCCCGAACGGTCAGGACTCGCACCTCGAGCCGGTGCGCGACGGGGCACTCGCCCGCTGCACCACATGCTAGCGATCCTTGAGCGTAGCTGTCAGCAGATTCTCAGCGTGGGGGCAAGATGAGCGTCATGACGTCGCCGTCGGGGGCCGTCTCGAACCCGGCGTCGCTCGCCCATCTCACGAACTGCGCTGTGTCCGCGAGGTCGGCGCTGGACTCCGCGAGAGCGCGGGTGAGCCGGCCCTTAGCGGCTTTGTTGAAGTGATTGAGCGCTCGCGTCTGCCCGTCCGGAGCCCGCGTCAGGACTCGCACGTAGGCGCTCCGCCCGACCGGTGCAGCCCCGAGCGCAACGTAGGCCTCGGACCTCAGGTCGAGCACAAACCCGCGGGTGTCACGGGCGAGCGCTGCCGCGACGGGACCGGCCCAGAGGCGCCGCTGCGAGGCGAGGCCGGGAAGACTGATGCCCGCACCCAGCCGGTAGGACGGAATGGGGTCCAGAGCACCGACCAGGCCGAAAGGCGCGGAATGGATCACGACATGGTCGCCGAGCCAGCGCCTGGCAGACGAGTCGAGACTCGCGGCATCCAGAGCGTCGAAAAGCACCCCCGTGTACCTGTCGATCGCCGGCATCGTCGGGGAGGTGCGCAGCGACCGGTTCGTTTCGATCTCGCCGCGCTGCTTCGGCCCGAGCTTCAGGACCTTGGCTGCGGCATCCGGGTTATCGCTCAGCCGCACCAGCGCGTCGATCACCGACTCGCGGATCGGCGTGAGTTCAGAAAACGCCAGACGGGATGCATCCCACGGCGCACCCTCTCCGCCTGGTCGCTTCGTCTCCGAGGGAGGCAGCAGGATCAGCACCGCATCTCCTCACCGAGAAAGGCGAAATCGCCGAGGTAGGACGGATGACGATGCATTCGTCCTACCTCGGCGATTCTTCCTACGCCCGTTCAACGCGGCCGAGGCCTACGCCGGGCGGATGCTGATGTCAGGCGACGAGAGCAGCGTTGCCGGCCACGATCGTGACGACATCGCTCTCGATGGAGAGGAAGCCGTCCTGAGCGTTCGCGACGACCTTGCTGCCGTCATCCTTCGTGATGCGCACCTGGCCCTCGGCGAGGATCGCGAGCACCGGCTCGTGACCCGCCATGAAGCCGATCTCACCCTCGACGGTCTTCGCGACGACGAGGGATGCCTCCCCCGACCACACTTCGGCGTCGGCGGAGACGAGGCTGACGTGCAGCGGCATGATCAGCCGTTCTCCTTCTGGATCTGCGCCCAGCGCTCTTCGACGTCGGAGATGCCACCCACGTTGAAGAACGCCTGCTCGGCGACGTGGTCGAAGTCACCCTTGACGATCGCGTCGAAGGACTCGATCGTCTCCTTGATCGGGACCGTGGAACCCTCGACACCGGTGAACTTCTTGGCCATGTAGGTGTTCTGCGAGAGGAACTGCTGGATCCGGCGCGCACGCGACACGACGACCTTGTCCTCTTCGGAGAGCTCGTCGACACCGAGGATCGCGATGATCTCCTGCAGTTCCTGGTTCTTCTGCAGGATCTGCTTGACGGCGGTCGCCACACGGTAGTGGTCTTCACCGACGTAGCGCGGGTCGAGGATGCGGCTGGTCGAGGTCAGCGGGTCAACCGCGGGGTACAGACCGCGCGAGGCGATCGCACGCGAGAGCTCGGTGGTCGCATCCAGGTGGGCGAAGGTGGTCGCCGGCGCCGGGTCGGTGTAGTCGTCAGCGGGCACGTAGATTGCCTGGAGCGACGTGATCGAGTGACCACGCGTCGAGGTGATGCGCTCCTGGAGCACACCCATCTCGTCGGCGAGGTTCGGCTGGTAACCCACGGCGGAGGGCATACGGCCGAGCAGCGTCGAGACCTCGGAACCTGCCTGCGTGAAGCGGAAGATGTTGTCGATGAACAGCAGCACGTCCTGCTTCTGGACGTCACGGAAGTACTCGGCCATCGTCAGGGCCGACAGCGCCACGCGAAGGCGGGTCCCCGGCGGCTCGTCCATCTGACCGAACACGAGCGCGGTCTTGTCGAAGACCCCGGCGTCCTCCATCTCGTGGATGAGGTCGTTGCCCTCACGGGTACGCTCACCGACACCGGCGAACACCGACACACCACCGTGGTCCTGCGCGACGCGCTGGATCATCTCCTGGATGAGGACGGTCTTGCCGACGCCGGCACCACCGAAGAGGCCGATCTTTCCACCCTGCACGTAGGGGGTCAGCAGGTCGATGACCTTGATGCCGGTCTCGAACATCGTCGTCTTGGACTCGAGCTGGTCGAAGGCCGGAGCCTTGCGGTGGATGCCCCACCGCTCGGTGATCTCGATCTTCTCGCCCGGCTCGGCGTTGAGGACCTCGCCGGTGACGTTGAACACGTGGCCCTTGGTCACGTCGCCCACCGGCACCGAGATCGGGCCGCCCGTGTCACGGACTTCCTGACCACGAACGACACCGTCGGTGGGCTTGAGTGCGATGGCGCGGATGAGGTCGTCACCCAGGTGCTGTGCGACCTCGAGGGTCAACTCGCTGGACTCGCCATCGATCGTGATCGTGGTGGTCAGCGCGTTGTAGATGTCGGGAATCGAGTCATGCGGGAACTCGATGTCGACGACAGGGCCGGTCACGCGCGCGACGCGGCCGACGACCGCGGTCTTCTCGGCGGTTGCGGTGGGAGTCATGGTCATTCTCTTTCGTGTCAGGTCTACTTGCCCGACGCCAGAGCGTCGGCGCCGCCGACGATCTCGGCGATCTGCTGCGTGATCTCGGCCTGTCGCGCGTTGTTGCGCAGGCGGGTGTAGTCGGTGATGAGCTTGTCGGCGTTGTCGCTCGCGGACTTCATCGCCTTCTGCGTCGCGGCATGCTTGGCGGCGGACGACTGCAGGAGGGCGTTGAAGACGCGGCTCTGGATGTACACCGGCAGCAGCTGGTTGAGCACCGTTTCGGCATCCGGCTCGAACTCGTACAGCGGGTACACCTGAGCGGATGCCGACTCCTCGGCCTCGACGACCTCGAGCGGCAGCAGGCGAACCTGCTCGGGGCTCTGGGTCATCATGCTGACGAAGCGGTTGTAGACGAGGTGGATCTCATCGACGCCGCCCTCGTTGCCGCCACGGTCGTACGCATCCAGCAGGGCTGCCGCAATCTCTTCCGCGGTGTGGAAGTGCGGCGTGTCGGTGTCGCCCGTCCACTGTCCGGCGCTTGCCATCTTGCGGAACTGGAAGTACCCGACGGCCTTGCGTCCGACGAGATAGAACACCGGCTCCTTGCCCTGCTCACGCAGTAGCTGCGCGAGCTCGAGACCCTCGCGAAGGATCTGCGAGTTGAACGCGCCGGCAAGTCCACGGTCGGAGGCGAAGATCACCACGGCAGAGCGCCGGATGACCTCACGCTCGGTGGTGAGCGGGTGATCAACGTTCGAGTGCGTGGCAACCGCCGACACCGCGCGCGTTACCGCACGAGCGAACGGAGCTGACGCCCGCACGCGACCCATCGCCTTCTGAATGCGCGAAGCCGCGATGAGTTCCATCGCCTTCGTGATCTTCTTGGTCGTCTGGGCAGAAGAAATCTTCTGCTTGTAGACCCGGAGTTGTGCGCCCATGGTTTATCGCCCTCGCGCGCCCTTAGTGGCGGCCCTTGACGATCTTCTCCTGGTTGACGTCCTCGGCCTGTGCGGCGCCGACCTCTTCGTGGCCGGGCTTGGAGATCGCCTGCCCCTTGCCGGAGCGGAACTCCAGCACGAAGTCATCGACGACCTTCTCGAGCTCGGCGACGGTGTCGTCATCCAGCACGTTGGTCTCGCGAAGACGGTCGAGGATCGTCGTGTTGCGGCGCAGGAAGTCCAGCAGCTCGCGCTCGAACGGCAGCACGTCCTCGACCTCGATCGTGTCGAGCTTGCCGTTGGTGCCGGCCCAGATCGAGACGACCTGCTCCTCAACGGGGTACGGCGAGTACTGCGGCTGCTTGAGCAGCTCGGTCAGACGCGCACCGCGGGCGAGCTGGCGACGGGATGCCGCATCCAGGTCGCTCGCGAACATCGCGAATGCCTCGAGTGAGCGGTACTGGGCAAGCTCGAGCTTGAGCGTTCCCGAGACCTTCTTGATGGACTTGACCTGAGCGTCACCACCAACGCGCGAGACCGAGATACCCACGTCGACAGCGGGACGCTGGTTGGCGTTGAAGAGGTCGGACTGCAGGAAGATCTGGCCGTCGGTGATCGAGATCACGTTCGTCGGGATGTACGCCGACACGTCGTTGGCCTTGGTCTCGATGATCGGAAGACCCGTCATGGAGCCTGCGCCCAGCTCATCGGAGAGCTTCGCGCAACGCTCGAGCAGACGCGAGTGCAGGTAGAAGACGTCGCCGGGGTAGGCCTCGCGGCCCGGCGGGCGGCGAAGCAGCAGCGACACCGCACGATAGGCCTCGGCCTGCTTCGAGAGGTCATCGAAGATGATCAGGACGTGCTTGCCGCCGTACATCCAGTGCTGGCCGATGGCGGAACCGGTGTAGGGAGCCAGGTACTTGAAGCCCGCGGGGTCGGATGCGGGAGCGGCGACGATGGTCGTGTACTCCATGGCACCGGCATCCTCGAGCGCACCCTTCACGGCGGCGATCGTCGAGCCCTTCTGGCCGATGGCGACGTAGATGCATCGCACCTGCTTGTTCACGTCGCCCGACGCCCAGTTGTCCTTCTGGTTGATGATCGTGTCGATCGCAATCGCCGTCTTGCCGGTCTGGCGGTCGCCGATGATGAGCTGGCGCTGACCGCGGCCGACAGGGATCATCGCGTCGATCGCCTTGATGCCGGTCTGCATGGGCTCGTGCACGCTCTTGCGCTGCATGACGCCCGGCGCCTGCAGCTCCAGAGCGCGGCGGCCTTCGGTGGCAACCTCGCCGAGACCGTCGATCGGGTTGCCGAGCGGGTCGACGACCCGGCCGAGGTAGCCGTCGCCGACGGGAACCGAGAGCACCTCGCCGGTACGCGTGACCTGTTGACCCGCCTCGATGCCGGCGAAATCGCCGAGGACGACGACACCGATCTCGTGCTCGTCGAGGTTCAGGGCCAGGCCCGCGGTGCCGTCAGCGAAGGTCACCAGCTCGTTGGCCATCACGCCGGGGAGACCCTCGACATGGGCGATGCCGTCGGCGGCGTCGATGACGGTGCCGACCTCGTTGGCCGCTGCCCCGGAGGGCTCGTAGGCCGCGACGAAGTCTTTCAGCGCGTCACGGATGACGTCGGGGCTGATGGAGAGTTCTGCCATGGTCTTCCTTCGTTAAGGTCTTTCTCGGGTTCCGTGCGTCGGACCCGAAGTCTGCGCCTGTCGGCGGTGTCGTTAGCCGGCCAGTCGCTGACGGAGGTCTGCGAGCCGGGAGGAAACGCTCATGTCGATGACGTCATCGGCGATCTGCACACGCAGGCCACCGACCACCGTCGGGTCGATCACGGTGTTCAGGGAGATCTTGGTGCCGTAGCGACGGCTGAGCAGCTCGGTGAGGCGGCTCGCCTGTTCCGTGCTCAGCGCTGCCGCTGCGGTGACGGTGGCGACAGCGCGGCCGCGTTCGTCGGCGACGATGCGGATCGCACGCGACAACAGCTGACGTACGCGGCGTTCGCGCGGCTGCTGCACGAGCGAGGATGCGACCAGGACCGTCGCTTCGCTCGCCCGCCCGGTCAGGAGCTTCGCGACCAGGTCACCCTTCGCTGCGGCATCACCGAGGCGGCTCCCGAGCGCGAGTTCGAGTTCGGGGTTCGCCGCGACCGTGCGGGAGAACTCGAACAGCTCGGACTCGACGTCAGCGTCCGACGCGATGGTGGCGGCGCGGACGGCGAGCTCCTCGATGCCATCGATGAGATCGGATGCCGACGACCACCGCTGTGTTACGGCGTTGGTGAGCAAGCCGACAGTCGCCGGTGCCATCGACGGACCGAAGACATCAGTGATCACCTTCGCGCGAGCCGCGGGAGCAGCTGCCGAGTCGGCCAGCGCACCGCTGAGCTGCGAGGTCTGGCCGAGCTCACGCGCGGCAACGAACAGCTCGCGGGCGACGGTCAGGTCGACGCCACGAGCCGCAGCCAGCGCCGCGGTCGTTTCCGCGAGCGCCTGATTCGTCGCGCTGCCCATTACTTGGCCGCCGTCTCGGATGCCTCGAGGTCAGCAAGGAACCGGTCGACCACGGCCTTGGCCTTGGCGTCATCCGACAGCGTCTCACCGATCACTCCGCCGGCGAGGTCGAGGGCGAGGGTGCCCACTTCGCTGCGCAGCGACACGAACGCCGTCTGGCGCTCGGCGTCGATCTGCGCGTGCGCGGCAGCCGTAAGGCGCGTGGCCTCGGCAGACGCGGTCTCCTTGGCTTCGGCGACGATCTTCTTACCGTCCTCGCGGGCGGCGTCGCGGATCTCGCCGGCCTCGCGGCGGGCATCAGCCAGCTGCGCGGTGTACTCCTCGAGGGCAGCCTCCGCCTTGCGCTGTGCCTCGTCGGCCTTCGCAATGTTGCCTTCGATCGCCGCGGATCGCTCGTCGAGCAGCTTCTTCATCCGCGGGAGGGCGTACAGCCAGAACAGCACGAGGATGACGATGAAGCACACCGACGACCAGATGATGTCGTACCACGCCGGGATGAGGGGGTTGTGCGCAGCCCCCTCTTCGGCGGCGTACGTGACAAGAGCCGTGAGCATCCTGTCTCCTTAAGGCTGGTGAGTCGGATCAGACGAAGATGAAGTAAGTGGCGATACCGATGAACGCCAGCGCCTCGGTGAAGGCGATACCGATCCACATCAGCACCTGCAGACGACCGGCCAGCTCGGGCTGGCGGGCAACGCCCTCGATCGTCTTGCCGACGACGATGCCCACGCCGATGGCCGGGCCGATGGCGGCAAGGCCGTAGCCCATCGTCGCGACGTTGCCGGATACCTGGGCGAGAACCGTAGTTGCGTCCACGGATTTTTCCTTTCGGTTGAGGGCGGCTTTCGGGCCGACCCGCTTAGTGCTCTTCCGCCACCGCGAGCTGGATGTAAACCGCGGTGAGGAGGGCGAAGACGTAGGCCTGGAGGACGGCCACCAGGATTTCGAACAGAGTGAAGACGAACCCGAAGGCGAGGCTGCCAGCTGCCAGAGCCGACCACCAGCCGCCGAGGTCGAAGAGGAAGAACTGCGTCGCCGCGAAGAAGAGGACGAGCAGCAGGTGACCGACCATCATGTTCATGAGGAGTCGAAGAGTCAGCGTCACCGGACGGATGATGAAGGTCGAGATCAGCTCGATCGGGGTGACGATGATGTAGATCGGCCACGGCACGCCCGAGGGGAACAGCGAGTTCTTGAAGAAGTTCTTCGGGCTCTTGCGAATGCCGGCGTAGATGAACGTCACGTAGCTGATGATCGCGAGAACCAGCGGCACGGCGATCACGCTCGTCCCCGCGATGTTCATGAACGGAATGATTCCCGTGATGTTCATGAACAGGATCATGAAGAACATCGTCGTGAGGATCGGCAGGAACCGCTGGCCGTCCTTCTTGCCCAGCAGATCCTCGGCGATGTTCACCCGTACGAAGTCCAGGCCCATCTCGACCAGGCTCTGGAAGCGACCCGGCACGACCCGCATGCGGCGCGTGCCCAGCCAGAAGATCAGGACGATCGCGATCGTCGCAGCGAACTGGATCAGGGTGATTCGCGTAACCGCGAGCGCCTCGATCCCGAACAGGTGGAAGATCGGCTCCGGGAAGAACTCATCGACGGATGGTCCGTGGAATCCCCCGCCATCTTCGGCAGTGGACACGATAAGGCTCGCAGCTTGAGTAAACAGCGCTGGCTCCAGCTTCGGGGCACCGGGGATAAGCCGTTGCGACGATGGGCGATGAGTTTGGCGATCCCGGCAGCGCTCGTCAGGCGAACGGGCGGGCGCAAGACCACATTAGCAAACCCGGAGGGGTGCCGGCGCCGCGTCACTCCCTTACGGAGGTGTCGTCGGGATCCGCGGTGGGCAGTTTCGTGTCGCTCGCGTAGGGCAACCGCATCCGGGTCAGCACGATGACATCAACGGCGAGCGAGGCGAGGATGCCCGCAACCATGGCGAGGAAGAACACCATCTCGTTGACCCAGGGCTGGTCACGCACGACGAACAGTACGACCAGAAACACGATGAACTTCAGCAGCCAGCCGCCCAGCACGATGCCGAAGAAGATCGGCACATACAGGTCGGTTCCGAACCACCGGTTGGCGATCAGGATGCTGATACTCGTGATCCCGAGGAAAACCGCGGCAAGCAGCACACCGAGCAGGGCGCTCCAGAGCCCCGACTCGCCGGCGGCGAGGTAGCCGACGAGGGCACCGACGACGGCGAGCGCTCCGGTCACGATCGCCGACCAGATCACCGTCGTACGCAGGATCGGGGTGCTTGACACGGTGCTCACGAGGCCTCCTGGGCGATGACGGGGTCGGGGCGACGCCCCGGGGGCATGAGGGTGACGACGAGGCAGGCGATAGCGCCGACGACGCCGAACCCGACGCCGAGGAGGTACTCCCCCGGCCAGTCGGATGCGGTTCCGATGTACATCAGCAGCATGGCCAGGCCGATGATCGCGGTCCACGCATAGAAAATCAGGACGGCAGTGCGATCGCTGTGGCCCATGTCGAGCATCCGGTGGTGCAGGTGCTTGCGGTCCGGCGAGAACGGCGACTTCCCGGCCCCGACACGACGGATGATCGCGAGACCGAAATCGAGCAGCGGTAGCAGCACGATCGTGATCGGCAGCAGGATCGGGATGAATGCACCGAGCAGCTGGGACCTGCCGAAGTTGTCGGGATCGAGTTGCGACGGGGTGATCTGACCGGTGATCGCGATCGCCGACACAGCCATCAGCAGGCCCAGCATGAGTGCTCCGCTGTCTCCCATGAAGAGCTTCGCGGGCGTCCAGTTCAGTGGAAGAAATCCGATACACGCCCCGATGAGCGCTGCCGCGATGAAGGATGCCAGGTTGAAGTAGGTGGTTGCTCCGGCGTCACGGACGAGCAGGTACGAGTACGCGAAGAAGACGCCATTGGCGATGAGGGCGACACCGGCGACAAGACCATCGAGTCCGTCGATGAAGTTGACCGCGTTCATGACGATCACGATCGACAAGACCGTGAGTACGAAGCTCATCCAACTCGAGCCGACCGTCAGCCCGCCGATCGGAAGCGAGAGGATCTGCAGCTTGCCGAACCACGCGATGATTCCCGCGGCCGCGAACTGCGCGCCGAGTTTGATCATCCAGTCGAGGTCCCAGATGTCGTCGGCGACACCGACGAGCACGATGAGTGTCGTGGCGCCGAGGATCGCCCACACCGCCGCGGGGTCCGCCCAGAAAATCGAGAAGAAGGGATGCTGCGACGATGCGAGGAATGCAGCGACGATACCGAGATACATGGCGACCCCGCCTAGGCGCGGCGTCGGCGTCTTGTGGACGTCGCGCTCCCGGATGCCGGGGTAAAGCTTGTAGCGCATGCTCAACTGCCACACCGCCCACGCCAGCACGAGCGTGATGGTCGCGGTCAGGATGACGACGAACAGGTATTGCTTCACGCGGATCCGGTGTCGTCGGCATCCGTGTCGACGGGCGGCGCAGCGGGGTCATCGAGCAGATCGCCGATCACCTCACGGATCTCATCAGCCGTCACCGCGCCGACACGAAGAATGCGCGCCGTTCCCGGCTCGCGCCGAGCGAGTCCCGTGGCGTCGAGGATCGTCGAGGGAACTCCCGTGGCGACGGGACCCGAATCCAAGTAGACATCGATCCGGTCACCGAGCATCTGGTGGGCGCTGAGCACGTCGACGGCAGCGGCCTCACCGGTCAGGTTCGCGCTCGAGACCGCGAGCGGACCGGTCTCTTCGATGAGTTCGAGCGCGATGCGGTGATCGGGCATCCGAACCGCGACCGTGCCGCGGGTCTCCCCCAGGTCCCACGTCAACGAGGGCTGAGCGGGAAGGACGATCGTCAATCCGCCGGGCCAGAACCTCTCGATGAGTCGCTCGACCGGCTCGGGTAGGTCGGCAACGAGTGCGCGCACCATGGTGGTTCCCGCCACGAGCACGGGCGGCGGCGATTCACGCGTACGGCCCTTGGCATCCAGCAACCGCTGCACGGCGGCAGCGCTGAACGCGTCGGCGGCTACACCGTAGACGGTGTCGGTAGGGATGACGACAAGGGCACCCCGGCCGATCGCTTGGCGCGCCTGTCGCATGCCGGGCAAGAGCTGGGCATCGTCACGGCAGTCGAAGATGTCGGACATGGCCTGCTCAGTCTACGGAAGCCACGGGCCGTTCCGGGAAGCGGCGACCGTTGCAGGCAGCGGGAGCGGTTACGGATGCAGCGCGGTGGTGACCCGATCGCGGCGCGTGAGATCCATGTGGGTCGCGGGTGCTCGCCATCCGTCAGCCACCAGCAGTTCCCGGATAGCCGCACCCTGACTCTCGCCGTGCTCGATGGCTACGAGCGCGCCGGGGTGAGCCAATCGCAGCGCCGTCGCACTGACCTGCCTGACGACATCCAGCCCGTCCTCCCCGCCGTAGAGGGCGCTCGGCGGATCGAACCACCGCACCTCGGGGTCACGCGGCACCGCGGCATCCGGAACGTACGGCGGATTACTCACGACCACGGAAGCCGTCCCGTCGAGGTCGGGAAAGGCATGCGCCAGATCGATGAAGGCGAGGGTGGCGTTCTGGGCACCGACCTGAGCGAAGTTCTCTTTGGCCCACACGAAGGCATCGACAGCGTTCTCGGCGGCGAAGATGCGGGCGTGCGGAGCCTCGGTCGCCAGCGCGAGAGCGATCGCGCCCGACCCAGTGCCGAGGTCGATGGCGATCGGCGAGGGAGACGCCGCGGCAAGCAGCGCATCCAGCGCGATCTGTACGAGCGTCTCCGTCTCTGGTCTCGGTACGAAGACGCCCGGACCGACACGCAGTTCAAGGTGGCGGAACGGTGCGCTTCCCGTGATGTGCTGCAGCGGCTCGCGGGCCGCGCGCCGCGCCACCAGCTCCCGATAGTGCGCGTCGGATGTCGCATCCATGGCGTCGCCGCGAAGTGCCGCGGCCTGCAGCTCGCCGCGACTTGCACCCAGCACGTGCGCCAGAAGGAGTTCGGCATCTACGCGGGCATCGGCGATTCCGGCCGCGATCAACGTCTCGGCCGCGGCAGCGACGGACGTTGCGATCGTCTCGGCGGGGCGGATGTCATCAGGGACACTGTGGGCAGGCATGGGCGCCCCAAGCCTAGGACCCCGGGACGTTCTTCGTCACAATCGGGGCCGGAGCAATGAGGCTCGCCTAAGCTGAATTGCTGTCACCCACGTCGCCCGAAAGGCCCCGCAATGACCGGTATCCACAACGACATCACGAGCGCGTTCGGCAACACTCCCCTCGTCCGGTTGAACCGGGTCGCCGAGGGCGTCGATGGCACCGTGCTGGCAAAGCTCGAGTTCTACAACCCCGCGTCCAGCGTGAAGGACCGCCTCGGCATCGCGATCGTGGATGCCGCCGAAGCCTCAGGCGAACTCCCGCCGGGCGGCACGATCGTCGAGGCCACCAGCGGCAACACCGGCATCGCGCTGGCCATGGTCGGCGCCGCTCGTGGCTACAAGGTCATCCTGGCCATGCCCTCATCGATGTCGACCGAGCGCAAGCTACTCCTGAAGGGCTACGGCGCCGAACTCGTGCTCACCGACCCGGCGTTGGGTATGAAGGGTGCCGTCGCGAAGGCAGAGGAGATCGCTGCGTCCACGCCCGGAGCGGTCCTTGCCAAGCAGTTCGCCAACGAGGCGAACCCTGCGATCCATCGCAAGACCACCGCTGAAGAGATCCTGCGCGACACCGACGGCAAGGTGGACTACTTCGTGGCCGGGATCGGCACGGGCGGCACGATCACCGGCGTCGGCCAGGTGCTCAAGGAGCGCGTCCCCGGCGTCAAGGTCGTCGCCGTCGAGCCTAAGGACTCCCCGCTGCTGACCGAGGGCCGCCCCGGTCCCCACAAGATCCAGGGCATCGGCCCGAACTTCATCCCCGAGATCCTCGATCAGGGCGTTATCGACGAGGTCATCGACGTCGAGTTCGACGACGCGATCACCACCGCGCGCGCGGTGGGCACGAAGGACGGCATCCTCGTCGGCATCTCCAGCGGCGCGGCAGTGTGGGCTGCTCTTCAGGTCGCCGCGCGACCCGAGGCCGCGGGCAAGAACATCGTTGTGGTCATCCCCTCCAACGGCGAGCGCTACCTCTCAACGGCACTGTTCGAGCACCTGCGCGAGGACTGAGCGTGGGGGTCCTCCACGTCCTCGGCCGGGTCCGTGAGGACATTGCCGCAGCAAAGCTTCGAGACCCTGCTGCCCGCAGCGGTCTGGAGATCGCGGTGCTCTACTCGGGCCTGCACGCGATCTGGGCGCACCGGGTCAACCACTGGCTGTGGACCCACAACGTGCGCTTCCTCGCACGGGCGGGGTCGCAGCTGGCGCGCTGGCTCACCGGCATCGAGATCCATCCCGGAGCGCAGATCGGGCGCCGGTTCTTCATCGACCACGGCATGGGGGTCGTCATCGGCGAGACCGTCGAGATCGGCGATGACGTCCTGCTCTATCACCAGGTGACCCTGGGCGGCCGGCAACGGGAGGGTGGCAAGCGTCACCCGACGATCGGCAACGAGGTTGCTGTCGGCGCCGGCGCGAAGATCCTGGGCCCGATCACGATCGGCGACCGCTCGGTCGTGGGCGCGAACGCCGTGGTCACCCGCGATGCGCCAGCCGACAGCGTGCTCACCGGCATCCCAGCGAAAGCCCGCAAGCGCAAGGACGGCATGGACACCCGCGCCATCCTGACCATGCCTGACTACCAGATCTGAGCTGCGCGAAGTTCGCAGAATCGTAGGAGGTTCGCAGGATGCCGCGACAATCGTGCGGACTTCGCGTCATTCTGCGAACTTTGCGCGGCTTCCAGAGCCCATCATGCGGGCGAGCCACCCGTCACGCGTCAGCTCCGGGAAGGTGACAGCAAGCAGGCACGCCATAGGTGCGCAGCTGAGCGAAGGCAGCGTCGTCGACCTGGTGGGATGCCGCGGCGAACTCCCCGAGATCGACGCGAGCGCCCCCGAGCCAGGTGCCGAGCACACCGATCGCACCGATCTTGTCGGGGACGACGGCGTAGGGATCGGCATCGAGCTCGACGAAGTCAGCGAACTTACCGACCTCGATCGAGCCGATCTCGTGCTCGCGCCCCAGCGCGAACGCTGCATTGATCGTGTGTGCCCGAAGCGCCTCATCGAGCGTCGCCGCCTGTTCGGGAGCGTGCAGGGCGCCGGACACGCATCGGCGCGTGACGGCTGCCTGCATGTTCAGCAGCGGCGTGGGAGGGGTGACGGAACCGTCATTGTGGAACGAGACCGGAAGGCCAGCATCGAAGGCGTCTCGGAACCGCTGCCACGCGCCACCCACCGCCGGCTCGAACATGCCCCCGTCGAGCAGATCGCCCCAGTAGTAGAACTGGAACGGGCCCATGGAGGGCACGGCACCGATTGAGGCCATCCGAGCGAATTGATCGGCACGAGCACCGCCGATGTGCTCGATCCGCCAGCGGTGATCACTCTCGATCAGGTTGTGCCGGCCGAGCACCGTTGTGAAGGCATCCAGCACGATGTCGATCGCGATATCGCCGTTGGCGTGGAAGGCCATCTGCCAGCCCTCACCGACGTGAGCCTCCAACAGGGCGTCAAGCTGGTCGCGGGTGTAGTTCATCATCTTCTCGCCGGGGATGCCGGGAGCGATCCCCGCGGCGCGGGTGACGTCGGTGTCGAGGTAGGGCGAACTCATCGCCACGTTGCCGACCCACGGCGACCCGTCGGCCCAGAGCTTGATCCCCTGCTTGCGCAGCATCTCGTCAGGCGCCGCTGAGGTGAACGGATCACCGCAGTCAGCCTCCGTCGACATGTGGTAGAGCGAGATCCGCAGGGGGCTGTTCGGAAGCGATGCGAGTGCCTCGTACGCCGACTTCAGCTCGGTCTTGTACGTATGCTCCGAGGTGGCGGTGATCCCCGCTGAGGACAGCAGCACGTAGTACTCCACGGCCCCCTGCAGGGGCTTCGGGCTCTTCGCAAGGGCCTCCAGCACGGGAGCCGCCTGCGCCATGGCCGCAGGAATCTCGGTGGCCACACCGGTGAGGGAGCCGTCGGCGTTGCGGCCGAAGAATCCGCCAACGGGGTCCGCCGGTGGGTTCTTCACCCAGCCGAGGTGCTCGAGCACCGCGGTCGTGACGTAGGACGTGTGCCCCGAGTTGCCGAAGACCATCACCATGCGGTCGCCGAAGATGGCATCGAGTTCTGGTGCCGTCGGGTCGGCGTGCTTGTGCAGGAGACCATCGAAGCCGAAGAACGCGAGCGGCTGGTCGGCCGGCGTCTCCGCGATCGCCTTGTGGAAGGCAGCGACCACGTCATCCCATGTCGGGGCGAACCACGGCGCGATCCAATACGCCGGCGGCATCGTGGCCATACCGCTGAGAACGGGATGCGAATGCGGTTCGACGAATCCGGGTAGCAGCGCGGCGGCGCCCGTATCGTGCAGGCTTGCGCCAGGTAGCGCGCTCTGACACTCAGCCACGCTCCCCACGGCGACGATCCGCCCGTCTGAGACAGCGACAGCCTGCGCTCTGGTTCGCGCCGCGTCCATCGTGACGATGGTCCCCGCGGTGATGATGACGTCCATGTCTTTACCCCCCTTTGCTGACGGCCGTGGTCGGCGCCCCGTCTATTTCTCGGAGCGACGCTCCTCGACCTTCTTCTTGATGAAGACCATCGGCAGCAGCCACGTCGCGAGGGCCGTGACCAGCCACACAATGACGGGTGCGAGAATCCAGGTGAGCACGAAAGGCTCGCCGATGCTGATGCCGCCACGGGGAATGAGCACAACGATCACGAGCGCGACAAGGGTCGAGATGATGCCGATGCCCCCGAGCAGGGCGGGTGCGTTCCGCTTCGCGACTGTCGCGATCCACGGCGACAGGACGCTCTGGAGTACGGCGAAGATCAAAACGGCAAGGACGAAGCCCCACCAGTCGGCCCAGTCGATACGGAAGCCGGGAAGCAGCAGGTCGGCGGCGATGAGGCCGACGGCGGCGGAGAGGACGAAGATCAACGCGCGGATGAGGAACATGACCACGCCCTGACAGTAGCGCCTCGATGACCACCGCGACAGGATCTCTCGCTGCGGCGCGCGGGATCAGTTCCCGTCTGAACCGAGAGCGGCGAGCCGCTCCTCCTCGTCGGCTGCGATGCACGACGCGATGATCGGTTCGAGGGCGCCATCCATGACCTGATCCAGGTTGTAGGCCTTGTAGCCGGTCCGGTGATCGGCGATGCGATTCTCGGGGAAGTTGTAGGTCCGAATGCGCTCCGAGCGATCCATCCCACGGATCTGGGAGCGACGGGCATCGGATGCCGCGGCATCCCGCTCCTCCTGCTGTTTGGCCAGCAGCCGGGCTCGCAGGACACGCATCCCGGCCTCGCGGTTCTGCAGCTGAGACTTCTCGTTCTGCATCGACACCACGATGCCTGTCGGCAGGTGCGTGATCCGCACCGCCGAGTCCGTGGTGTTCACCGACTGGCCGCCGGGGCCGGAGGAACGGAACACGTCGATCTTGAGATCGTTCTGATCGATGTGGATCTCTTCGGGCTCGTCGACCTCGGGAAAGACCAGTACGCCTGTCGTCGAGGTGTGAATGCGCCCCTGGGACTCGGTCGCGGGAACCCGCTGTACGCGGTGCACGCCGCCCTCGTACTTCAGATGAGCCCACACACCCTGCGACGGGTCGGTGGACGACCCTTTTATCGCGACCTGGACATCCTTGAACCCACCGAGGTCTGACTCATTGCGCTCGAGGAGTTCGGTCTTCCACCCTTTCGAGGCGGCGTACTGCAGGTACATCCGCAGCAGGTCAGCGGCGAACAGGGCGCTCTCTGCACCGCCCTCGCCCTGCTTGATCTCCATGATCACGTCGCGCGCATCATCCGGGTCTCGCGGAATCAGCAGCCGCCGAAGCCGCTCCTGCGTTTCGGCGAGGCGCTCCTCGAGCGCCGGCACCTCCTCGGCGAAGGCGTCGTCCTCCCTCGCGAGGTCGCGGGCAGCTGCCAGGTCATCGGATGCCGCCACCCACGCGTCGTGGGCAGCGACAATCCGACTCAGTTCGGCGTAGCGTCTGTTCACCCGCTTTGCGCGGGCAGGATCTGCGTGCACCGCCGGGTCAGACAGTTCGATCTGCACCTCGCGGTGCTCGTCGATCAGCGCGCGGACGGAGTCGAACATCGCCGGCTCGGCCATCTCGATGCCGCCGGGTCAGCGGATGCTGTTCTCGTGTCCGTGGCCGTGTCCGCCGGCACCGTGACCGTTGGAGGTCGGCGCCGGAATCGACTTCTGCATCTGCACGAGGAACTCGACGTTGGACTGGGTTTCCTTGAGCTTTCCGAGCACGACCTCGAGTGCCTGCTGGGGGTCGAGGCCCGCGAGGGCGCGACGCAGCTTCCAGGTGATCTTGACCTCGTCGGGCGAGAGCAGCATCTCTTCGCGACGCGTGCTCGACGCGTTGACATCCACTGCGGGGAAGATGCGCTTGTCAGCAAGCTGGCGGTTCAGACGCAGTTCGCTGTTGCCGGTGCCCTTGAACTCCTCGAAGATGACGTCGTCCATCTTGGAGCCGGTCTCGACCAGTGCCGTGGCGAGAATCGTGAGCGATCCGCCGTTCTCGATGTTGCGAGCAGCGCCGAAGAAGCGCTTGGGCGGATAGAGCGCTGAGGCGTCGACACCGCCGGTGAGGACGCGGCCAGAAGTCGGCGCGGAGATGTTGTAGGCGCGGCCGAGTCGGGTGATCGAATCCAGCAGCACGACGACGTCACGGCCGAGTTCGACGAGGCGCTTGGCCCGCTCGATGGCGAGCTCGGCGACCGTGGTGTGGTCTTCGGCTGGACGGTCGAAGGTCGAGGCGATGACCTCGCCCTTCACGGTGCGCTGCATGTCGGTGACTTCTTCGGGCCGCTCATCGACGAGCACGACCATGAGGTGGACCTCGGGGTTGTTCGTCGCGATCGCGTTCGCGATCTGCTGCAGCACGATCGTCTTACCGGCCTTCGGGGGCGCGACGATGAGGCCGCGCTGGCCCTTGCCGATCGGGGCGACCAGGTCGATGATCCGCTGCGTCAGCTTTTCGGGGGCAGTCTCCAGGCGCAGGCGCTCCTGCGGGTAGAGCGGCGTGAGCTTGCCGAACTCGACGCGGTTCGCGGCGTCCTCGACCGACAGGCCGTTGACGGCATCCACCTTGACGAGTGCGTTGTACTTCTGGCGGCCGGTCTGCTCGCCTTCGCGGGGCTGCTTGATGGCACCGACGACGGCATCACCCTTGCGCAGGTTGTACTTCTTGACCTGACCGAGCGAGACGTACACGTCGCTCTGGCCGGGCAGGTAGCCGGTCGTGCGGACGAAGGCGTAGTTGTCGAGCACGTCCAGGATGCCGGCGATCGGGATCAGGACATCGTCCTCGCCGACCTCGGGCTCGAACTCGTCGTTCTGGTTCGGGCCACGGCGCTTGTTGCGCTGGCGACCGCGAGCGCTGGACGCACCGCCGTCCTCGTCCGAGTTCGTGGAGGCCGACTGCTCAGGCCCGCCGGTCGAACCCGCGTTGCCGTTGCCCGCGTTACCTGATCCGTTGCCGCTGTTGCCCGATGCCCGGTTGCGGCTCCGGCTCCGGCTGCGGCTCCGGCTGCGGCTCGGCGTGGACTCCTCGCCTGCGTCGTCGGAGGACTCGGTGCTGGGCGACGACTCGTCGGTCGCTGCGGCCTCGGCAGGAGCCGCATCGGGGGCATCCCCTGCGTCGAGGGGCTTGTCGCCCTCGGCCGATGTGTCGACCGGCTTGTCGTCTGCAGCCGCGCTCGACTGCTCGGCCTCGGTGGACGCGGGCAGCTCTGCGGCAGCCTCGTCTGCGGGAGCCTGCGCGGCAACGTCGGTGCTCTTGGCTCGACGGGGTGCCCGCTTGCGTACCGGCTTGGCTGGCGCTTCAGCGGCGGGAGCCTCCTCGGCGGGGGCCTCTGATGGCGCTGCGGATGCCTGCTCCTCAGCAGTCGCTGCTTCCTGGGCGTCCGGGGACGAGGCAGGGGCCGCGTCAGCAGTCTCGTCGCTCGCCTCGGCGGCATTACCTGCATCCTCGGCCGGCTCCGTGCTCGCCTCGGCCGTAGGTTCTGCGACCTCGGTCTCGACAGCGGCCTCCGACTCGGGAGCCGAAGCTTCCGCGGCGTCGGCGTCGGCGCTCTCGGTCTCGGTCTCGGTCGATGCTTGCGACGGGGTGGTTTCGGTCTGGGGTGCGGCCTCGTCGGCCGCTGGGGTGGTCTGGTCGACAGCGTCGCTCTCGGACGCGTCGGTCTGGACCTCGGAGATGGACTCCACGAGTACTCCCTTGTGTACCTAATGTGCGGTGAATCGAATGATGTGCGGACCCGCACGGATGAAGAAGCCGCCGCGATGGGCTCGAGGTGCTGAGCGGGACTCAGCGTCTCGTGCTCATCTGCCTCTCCTCGATTCCTTCCGGACAGAGATGTCCGGATTCGGAAGATCGAGGGAATTGCGGAGGCTTCGCAGATATGCGGCGGGGGCCAGATTCACGAGTTACGTGGAACCCCCCGCGTGCTCCTTCACTGTACCACCCTTGACATCGACGGCCAGCATGTGAGCCTCCCACGGGGTGTCAGTCACCTGCTCGGCGACCGCTGCCGCCTCCAGGCGACGACCGGGACCGTCGGCCAGCACCAGCACGCTGGGGCCTGCGCCCGAGACGACAGCAGCGAAGCCCTGCTCACGCAGCGCCCGGACCAATCGGTCGGTCTCGGGCATCGCCTGAGCACGGTAGTTCTGGTGCAGCTTGTCTTCCGTGGCTGCAAGCAGCAGCTCCGGGCTCTGTGTGAGCGCCGCGATCAGCAGCGCCGAGCGCGAGAGATTGAAGACCGCATCCTCACGAGGAACCTGCAGGGGCTGGAGGCTGCGGGCGACGCTCGTTGACATCGTGAAGCTCGGGACGAACACAACGGGCGAGACACCGCGGTGCACCAGCAGCTTCTTGTGCTGCGGGATCGCCTCGTCCATCCACGCGATCGTCAGACCGCCGAACAGCGCCGGCGCGACGTTGTCGGGATGCCCCTCGAGCTCTGTTGCCAGGCGCAGCATCGTGTCGGGCCCGATCTCGACGTCGCCCTCGAGCAGGCCCTTGACAGCGAGGATGCCGGCAACGACTGCTGCGCCAGAAGACCCGAGGCCGCGGCCGTGGGGGATCGTGTTGCGGGCGCGCAGACGCAAACCGGGCATGGGGCGATCGACCGCCTCGAAGGCGTAGGCCATTGCCCGCACCAGAAGGTTCGATTCATCGCGCGGGATCTCGTCAGCACCCTCGCCCTCGGCCTGGATGTCGAGCCCGGGCTCCGCAAGCGAGGTCACGACCAGGTCGTCGTAGATGCTGAGGGCGAGCCCCAGCGTGTCGAATCCCGGACCCAGGTTCGCGCTGGTTGCGGGCACACGCACCGCGACCGAGCGTTCGGCGACCCGGGCTGCATTCACGTGGTCGCCCCTGCGCGCGCGAGTCCCAGCACAGAAGCCACCTCGGACGTGGTCGCGTCCACGACAGTCGGCCGGGCCTCCGATCCGTCGGCGTTACGCAGCGCCCACTGCGGGTCCTTGAGCCCGTGGCCGGTCACGGTCAGCACGACCGTGGATCCCGCCGGGATCACTCCCGCCTCCGCCCGGTCGAGCAGGCCCGCAACACTGATCGCCGATGCCGGCTCCACGAAAACCCCGACCTCGCCGGCGAGGATCTTCTGTGCGGCAAGAATCCGCTCGTCATCGATCGCGCCGAACCAGCCATCGGTTGCGGCACGCGCCTCGAGGGCGAGCTCCCACGACGCCGGGTTGCCGATCCGGATGGCGGTGGCGATCGTCTCAGGGTTCTTGACGACCTCGCCGCGCACGAGCGGAGCGCTTCCCTCTGCCTGGAACCCGAACATCCGAGGAACGCGCGTGGCGACGCCACGGTCGGCCTCCTCACGGTAGCCGCGCGAGTACGCCGTGTAGTTGCCGGCGTTTCCGACCGGGATGAAGTGGAAGTCCGGAGCGTCCCCGAGGACCTCCACGATTTCGTACGCCGCAGTCTTCTGACCCTCGATGCGGTCAGGGTTGACGGAGTTCACGAGATGGACCGGGTAGTTGTCGGCGAGCTCCCGGGCGATCTCGAGGCAGTCGTCGAAGTTGCCGCGGATCTGGATGAGCTGTCCGTTGTGCGCGACGGCCTGGCTGAGCTTGCCCATGGCGATCTTGCCCTCAGGTACCAGCACTGCCGCCGTGATCCCCGCGTGGGCAGCGTATGCGGCAGCGGATGCCGAGGTGTTGCCCGTCGAGGCGCAGATGACGGCCTTGGCGCCGTGCTCGACAGCCCGAGACAGTGCCACGGTCATACCGCGGTCCTTGAAAGAACCGGTCGGGTTCATCCCCTCGAACTTCACCCAGACCTGGGCTCCCGTACGCTGCGACAGCGCCGGCGCCGACACCAGGGGCGTGCCGCCCTCTCCGAGGGAGACGACCGTCGATTCCGCGGTCACCCCCAGGCGGTCGGCGTACTCGTTCATGACTCCGCGCCACACGTGTGCCACGTCAATCTCCTTCTACTCGCAGGACCGAAACGACCCGGTCCACGACGTCACTGTCAGCGAGGCGGGCAACCGTCTCGCTGAGGTCCTGTTCCAATGCCTTGTGGGTGCCGATCACGAGGCGCGCAACGCCCGTCGGGTCGGCGGCGACGCGCGCGAGCGGGTCAGTGGATGCGTCAGCCACCGTCTGTTCGACCGTCGCAATCGAGACGCGACCCTCGCTGAGGATGCCGGCCACGGTCGCGAGGACCCCAGGCTCGTCGGTGACCTCGAGGGTGATCTGGTACTGCGTCGTCACGTGCCCGATCGGCAGGATCGGGAGGTTCGCGCGGGTCGACTCGCCGACCCCCACGCCACCGGCAATATGGCGTCGTGCGGCAGAGACGACATCGCCGAGAACCGCGGATGCCGTCTGCACGCCGCCCGCTCCGGCGCCGTAGAACATGAGGTTTCCAGCCGCCTCGGCCTGCACGAACACGGCGTTGTTCGCGCCGTGGACGCTCGCGAGCGGATGTTCGCGAGGCACGAGAGCCGGGTACACCCGCACCGAGATCGCCTCGCCGGAGCCGTTCGACACACGCTCGCAGACGGCAAGGAGCTTGATGACATAGCCCGCCTTGCGCGCGGCATCCATCATCGGCTTGTCGATCGCGGTGATGCCCTCGCGGTGAACCGCTTCCAGCGGCACCGACGTGTGGAACGCGAGGCTCGCAAGGATCGCAGCTTTCTGCGCCGCGTCATATCCCTCGATGTCGGCCGTCGGGTCAGCCTCGGCATACCCGAGGGCCTGCGCCTGCGCGAGGACCTCGCCGAAGTCGGCGCCCTCGGTGTCCATCCGGTCGAGAATGTAGTTGGTGGTGCCGTTGACGATGCCCATAATGCGCTGCACCCGGTCGCCGGCGAGCGAATCGCGCAGGGGACGGATGATGGGAATCGCGCCGGCCGCCGCAGCCTCGTAGTACACCTGCGCGCCGACCTGGTCGGCTGCCTCGAAGATCTCCGGTCCGTGCGTGGCAAGAAGCGCCTTGTTGGCTGTCACGACGTCAGCACCCGAGCCGATCGCCTGCAGCAGGCTCGTGCGTGCTGGCTCGATCCCGCCCATCAACTCGATGACGATGTCGGCGCCGAGAATGAGGGTTTCGGCATCCGTTGTGAACAACTCGCGCGGCAGGTCAGCGTCGCGCGGCGCGTCCGGGTTGCGCACGGCGATGCCAACGAGTTCGAGGCGTGCTCCGGCGCGGTCTGCCAGTTCGTCGGCGTGCTGACGCAGCAGCGCGGCGACCTGGGAGCCGACGGCCCCGGCGCCCAGCAGCGCGACGCGGAGGCGGCGATAGTCGGTCATGCCGTCCTTTCGGTCGGGAGGATGCCGGCGTCACGCGCCAGCAGGTCATCGATGGTCTCACCGCGCACGATCACGCGGGAGCGCCCGTCCCGGACAGCCACGACGGCCGGACGCGGGAGGAAGTTGTAGTTGCTGGAGAGCGAAAAGCAGTAAGCGCCGGTCGCAGGGACGGCCAAGAGGTCCCCCGGTGCGACATCAGCGGGGAGGTACTCGGCATCCACGACGATGTCACCTGACTCGCAGTGCTTGCCCACGACGCGAACCAGCTGGGGCTCGGCGTCGCTGACCCGAGATGCCAGGCGGGCGCTGTACTGCGCACCATAAAGCGCTGGTCTCGCGTTATCGCTCATCCCGCCGTCCACGCTCACGTAGAGGCGCTCGAGGCCGCCCTCGAGCGCGACGGCCTTGGTCGTCCCGACGGTGTACAGGGTGACCCCGGCCCGACCGACGATGGCCCGGCCCGGCTCGAAGGCAAGGTTCGGCATCCGGATGCCGCGCGCGGCGCACTCGGCAGCAACAGCATCGACGATCCCATCCGCGAGAACCTCGATCGCGGTGGGGTTGTCGACCCGCGTGTAGGCGATACCGAATCCGCCGCCGAGGTTCAGCACCTGGAGGTCTTCAGCGGCATCCGCTCCGCCCTGCAGATGTGCGTAGAGACCCACGATGCGGGCTGCCGACTCGGCGAAACCGGCGGTGCCGAAGATCTGCGAACCAATGTGGCAGTGGAGCCCGACCAGCCGCAGGCCGGCGGCTGCACGCACACGGGCTGCCGCCACAGCCGCGTCGGCGAGCGTGAACCCGAACTTCTGATCCTCGTGAGCTGTGGCAAGGAAGTCGTGCGTTTCGGCGTGAACGCCGCTGTTGACCCGCACGAGCACGGGTTGCACGGCACCAGCGGCTTGCGCGACGGCAGCGAGACGCTCGATCTCCTGAAAACTGTCGACGACGATCGAGCCGACACCGACGGCGACGGCCCGCTCGAGTTCGGCGACACTCTTGTTGTTGCCGTGGACGCCGATCCGGGCCGGGTCGACACCCGCTGCCAGGGCGACGGCGAGTTCACCGCCGCTGGCGACGTCGACGGCAAGGCCGGCATCCGTCACCCAGCGCACCACCTCGGTGCTGAGGAAAGCCTTGCCGGCGTAATAGACCCGCGACGCTACTGCGTGCCGCGCCGCCGCGGATGCGAAAGCCTCGCGGGCACGGGCAGCGTGAGAGCGCACATCGTCTTCATCGAGGACGTACAGCGGCGTGCCGTAGTCCCGAGCGAGCGCGGATGCCGCGACTCCCCCGATGACCAGTTCGCCGTCAGCATCGCGCGCGGCACCCGTCGGCCACACACCATCGACCAGGTCGTTGGGATCCGACGGCACGTCCAGCCACGCCGGAACGGGCGGGGTGGAAGTCGGGTGGGCGGACACGCGGAAGCCAATCGGTGAAGTCTTCGGCGCCGAACAAGCGGCGCGAGCAGGCCCCGGGCGGTCAGCGCACGCGCCGAGACACTCCGGTCAGTCTAGGGCACCGGGTATCCTCGCCCGGGAATCCGCCAGCCTGCACTCCCCGCGCCCGCGCGGGGCTACGAGCCGCTCTCGAGTCGGCTCCGCCAGCTCTGTCGCACACCGTCTGCGACGAACGCCGCATCCACGCTGTGCCGTGCCAGCGCCGCGATCATCGCGTCATCGAACTCGAGGTCGTTACGCAGCACAGCCACCTCGTTCGAGAGCAGCGATTCGGTCTGACGTGGGTTGTCATCGCCGAGGACGACCCGGGCACCGGCGCGGGCGAACCGCGCCGCCGGGTGGGCATCCATCGACGTCACAGCACCCGTGTAGACGTTCGAGGTCGGACACACTTCGATCGCGATGTCACGCTCAACGAACCAGCGGATAAGGTCCGGCTCCTCCGCGATGCGTGCACCATGGCCGATGCGGGTCGCGCCGAGAAGCTCCACGGCCTGCTGAGCCGCGCGCCCGGATGCCGCCTCGGCGGCATGGCACGTGATACCCAGGCCCGCACTGCGCGCGATGGCAAAGGCATCCCGATACCGGTCGAGGTCGGGGAAGAGCAGTTCGTCTCCGGCCAGGTCGAATCCGACCACGCCCGTCCCTGCCGCGCGAGCCGCGGCCCGGGCCACCGCCTCGTTCACCTCGCTAGGGTCACTGCGCAGCGCCGCGACTACCACGCCAGCAGAGATTCCGGTGTCGGCCATGCCCGCCTCGATTCCCGCGCACATCGCCGCGATCACGGCATCCAGCTCTGCCAGCGTCGACGCGTGCGAGGCGGGACCGAACCGCAGCTCGAGGTGATCCTCACCGTCGGCTGCAGCATCCTCGACGGCTTCGCGCGTGATCCGCTCGAGCAGGTCGAGGCGGGAGAAGAACGGGAATGTCGCAACGACTTTCACGAGGTACGTCGTGAGATCCGCCGGCCCATCCAATTGCAGCGCCGCCGCCCAGTCGCGGCCTGCATCCGGCATCCCGAGCTCTCGCGCGATCTGGGCCGCCGTGCCCGGACGCACCCGCCCTTCGAGGTGCGAGTGCAGATTGATCAGCAGGGGCGCACTCGCCGAGGTGGCGCTCACGCGCAGGTGCCGTTCTGCTGAAGGGTTGCGTCGTCCAGCATCCGGCCATCGATGTCGAACGTGGCGACAAGTTCGTCGCCCGTGACGGATGCCGCCGTGAGCGTCGCTCCGGCAGGCAGGTACTCCGCAACGCAGATCTGCCAGTCCTGCAGGATGGGGTCGGCAAGGGATCCGAACTGGTCTCGCACGCCGTCCGCCGTCACCGCGAGTCCACTGACCTGCAGGCTTTCGGGCCGAAGCACAAGCTCGCCAGCCTCGGCACTGGGCACGAGCGACAGTGACACCGGGATGCCGAACCCGAACAATGAGAGCTCAGTTCCGACGACGATCGCAGGGTCCTCGAGCGTCAGATCGACGATGTCGATCTGGGCGACGCTGTCGGTGAGGGCTGCCACCTGAGTCTGGTCGAGAGTCACCGTGGCAACTCCCGCGCCCACGGTGTAGGGCGCTGTCGTGCTCACCCCCTGCAGGGTGACGTCGATATCCGCCGTCGTCGGACCGAGCGGCACGTCGTCGGATGAGAGCCGCAGGTCGTCGAGGCTGCCGGTGAGTAGCTGGAGAGTGAGCGGGCCCTGGATCGACACGTCGACGGGCTGATCGGCGGGCAGGTCGAGTCCCGTCCGCACCTGGCTGGCGAGACCCGCCTCGATCGTTGATCGCACGACGGTCTCGACGATGACGACGACAACCACGACGATGACCATGACCACGGCCGCAGCTGCAACGAGCCACGGCCACACCCGGCGACGCTTCTTCGGCTCCTCCGGAACCGCGAGCACCCATCCCGCGCGAAGATCCGGCAGCGGGTCGGTCGGGTGTTCGGCATCCGTCATGGGTTACATCCGTTCGGGAGCTCCGACGCCCAGCAGCGTCAGTCCGTTGCGCAGCACCTGGCCGGTGGCGTCGTTGAGCCACAGCCGCGTCTGGTGCACCGGCTCGATGGGGTCGTTGCCGAGCGAGATCACGCGGCAGTTGTCGTACCACCGGTGATACAGGCCGGCGAGTTCTTCGAGGTAGCGAGCGACGCGGTGGGGCTCTCGCACTTCCGCGGCGAACGCGACAGTGCGGGGGAACTCCTGCAGGGCGCCCAGCAGCGCCGACTCGGTCTCGTGCGTGAGCGTCTCGGGTGCGAACACGCTGCGGTCGACACCTGCCGCTGCAGCATTGCGCCCGACGTTATGGGTTCGGGCGTGCGCGTACTGCACGTAGAAGACCGGGTTGTCGTTCGTGCGCTTTTGCAGGATGTCGAGATCGATGTCGAGGTTCGAATCCGTGGAACTGCGCGTGAGGGCGTAGCGGGCGGCATCCACCCCGACCGTCTCGACGAGGTCTTCGAGGGTCACGACGGTGCCGGCACGCTTGGACATCCGCACCGGCTGGCCCTCGCGCAGCAGGTTCACCATCTGGCCGATGAGGATCTGCAGGTTCACATACGGCTCGTCGTCGAAAGCCGCACACATCGCCATGAGTCGCTTGACGTAACCGTGGTGGTCGGCCCCGAGCATGATGATGCAACGGTTGAACCCGCGCTCGCGCTTGTCGAGGTAGTAGGCGAGGTCACCCGAGATGTACGCGGGCTGGCCGTCGCTCTTGATCACAACGCGGTCTTTGTCGTCGCCGAAGTCGGTCGAGCGCAGCCAGATCGCACCGTCGGCTTCGTAGATGTGGCCGAGATCGCGCAGCCGATCCACGGCCCGGGTCACGGCCCCGGATGCGTGCAGATCGTTCTCGTGGAAGTACACGTCGAAGTCGACGCCGAACTCGTGCAGGCTCTGCTTGATCTCGTCGAACATGAATCCGACACCGAGTTCGCGGAACGCTTCTTGCTTGGCTTCGGCATCCAGGGCGGCGAGGTCGCCGTCGTAGGCATCCGTCACCCGCGCCGCAATATCGGCGATGTAGGCCCCACCGTAGCCGTCCTCGGGCGCCGGCCGGCCCTCGGCCGCAGCGACGAGGCTGCGCGCGAAGCGATCGATCTGGGCACCGTGGTCGTTGAAGTAGTACTCCCGCGTGACGCTCGCACCTTGCGAGGCGAGGATGCGGGCGAGGGCATCGCCCACCGCAGCCCACCGGGTGCCGCCGATGTGGATCGGACCCGTGGGGTTGGCCGAGACGAACTCGAGGTTGATGACCTGGTCAGCGAGCACCGTCGACGTGCCGAACGCCGCCCCGGCGTCGACGATCGTCTTGGCGAGGGAGCCGGCGGCAGCGGCATCCAGCCGAATGTTGATGAACCCGGGACCCGCTACCTCGACACTCGCGATGCCGTCGACCTCCTCGAGCCCCGCGGCGATCTCGGTCGCGAACTCGCGCGGGTTCACGCCGAGGTTCTTCGCGAGCTTGAGCGCCGCGTTGGAGGCCCAGTCGCCGTGGTCGCGGTTCTTGGGTCGCTCGAGCGGCAGGTCTGCGGCGGTCAGATCGGATGCCGCGCCTTCGCGTCGCGCCTCGGCAAGGGGCGTGATCACGGCGAGGAGTGCGGCGGAGAGTGCTTCGGGGTTCATGGCCGATCCAGTCTAGGCGCGCAGCGCACCCTCCCCTCCCTCGCCGCCCCGCTGACTCCGCGACCCTCAGCCCGCGACCCTCAGTCGCGACCCTCAGTCGCGAGAATCCGATCCGGCGCCGAAAATCCGATCGGGACCGCTGACGGCGGCGCCCGATCGAATTCTCAGTGCGTTCGTGGCTTGTTCGCGTGTCAGGCCAGCTGCACGAGCGAGGCGAAGTCGTCGACGGCGTCGGGGGCGGATGCGTCGGGTGCGGCATCCGTGTCAGGCGACGCGATTCGCGCATCCACACGCATGCGATCGAGGCTGAGGTTTCCGCCGTGGTAGCTGAGGAAGGCACAATCCGCGGCATCCCGGCCGGTCGCGATCCGTACGAGGGAGCGCCGGTCGGCCAGCCGCGTGGCGTCGATGACGTACCAGGCGCCCTCGAGATAGGCCTCAGCGACGGCGTGGAAGTCCATCGGTTCAAGACCCGGCGCGTAGCACGCCGTGTAGCGGGCTGGCACGTCCATCGCACGAAGAAGCGCGATGACCAGGTGGGCGTAGTCGCGGCACACACCCTGCCCGGTCATCAGGGTCGTGACCGCCGAGTCGGTGCCGAGGCTCAGTCCCGGGGTGTAGGTCACGGTTTCGGATACGAATTCCGACACGGCAAGCAGAAGCTCCTCGCCGACGAGGCCTTTGAACTGACGCCGGGCCTGCGAGAACACCTCGTCGGACTGGGCGTATCGGCTCGGACGCAGGTAGGTGATCGCCTCGAGGTCACTCGTCGGCCGAGATGTGACCTGCTCGTCGACGACGGCGTCGTAGCGGACTTCGAGGACGCCCGGCTCGCCGCAGAACCGGTGCAGGCGGCTTCCCGTCTGGTCGATGATCTCGATCGGTGTGTAGATCCGATCGCCCTGCGAGAAGGTGAGATTCTCACTCAGAACAGGTGCATGCTGGGCGACGGCGATCTGGAAGATGAGGTCGATGGATGCCCGGAGTTCCAGGTCCAGTTCAGCGGTCACGATGCGATGCACCGGAGTATCCTCGCACGCCGTGAAGACCTGCGGATGACGCGTCCCGGTGACCCGGGTTCGGGGCGGTCAGGGCCGGGCCGGTGGGCGATGGTAATCTCGATCGGTACGCCTCCGTAGCTCAGGGGATAGAGCGTTGGTTTCCGGTACCAAAGGTCGCAGGTTCGATTCCTGTCGGGGGCACGTTACGGCGAGAGGATCGTCCCGAAGGGGCGGTCCTCTCGCCGTATCTACACCCACTGTCGGGCGGGCCCCTGCCGCCGGAGGCTCCGCGCGACGCGTAGCGGCGCGTGGAGTGGCGGTAGGGCGCGGGGGCACGTTATCGAGGAAGGGACCGTCCGAAGGGCGGTCCCTTCCTCGATCTCTACACCTCCCGTCAGGCGGGCCCCTGCCGGCGGAGGCTCCGCGCACCGCATCCGGAATGTAGGACATATCCGCAGCGCAGGATGCTTCGGCGCGCAACCCTCCTACCTCGGCGATACCCCCTACGCTCGCGCACCTTCGCCGACGCCCGCGCACACCACTTTCGCCGCCGCGAGCGCCCCGATAGCCTGCCCCCGACGACACTCGGGGAGAGATGATGGCGAATCTATTCAGCAGGCACGCACACGACGTGTTCGAAACGGGTTTCTACAGCGAGGACTTCGACTTCGAAGTGCGCATCCAGCTCGGACAAGCCCCCTACGGTGGCTCGGATGTCGGCGAAGTGCTTCGAACCATCGCCGAGGTGAAAGACGGTGACCACGAGGGCTGGTATCAGGCGTGGAGCTCGCTCGGCGAGCGCCTTGCGACACAGGCGGCGGCCTCAGCGGATGCCGGGCATCGCGCCAGCGCAGCGGCGGCGTACTTGCGCGCGGCGAACGCGTACTCCCCCGCCGTGAACGCAGCAGCAGCGTTGGGCGATGAGGAGCTGCTGCAGCACGCCTTCCGCGCCCACCGGGCAGCATGGGACGCATTCGTCGATCGCGCGCCGTACTCCGCCGAGCGCCTCGCGATCCCGTACGAGAACACGACGATGCCGGGCTACTTCTTCAGCGCGAGCACGGACGGCGCAATGGCACCGACCCTCATCCTGGTCAACGGCAGCGATGGATCGATCAGCAGCATGTGGGCGACCGGCGGCCTTGGCGGACTCCAGCGCGGGTACAACGTGCTGATGTTCGACGGACCCGGTCAGCAATCGATGCTCTTCGACAAGAACATCCCCTTCCGCTACGACTGGGAGGCTGTCATGACGCCGGTCGTCGACGCACTCGTTGCTCGCGACGACGTGGATGCCGACCGTATCGCCGCGTACGGCATCAGCCAGGCAGGGTACTGGCTCCCCCGGGCCCTCACGTTCGAGCACCGGATCGCCGCGGCAGTGGCAGACCCCGGAGTCGTCGACGTATCGCAGTCCTGGCGCGCCGGCATCCCGAAATCCGAGATGGAGCTCGTCGAAAAGGGCGAGAAAGAGAAGTTCGACCGCGGGATGGAAATGGCCCTGCGCTACTCGAAGTCCGTCTCGCGTCTGTGGAACTTCCGCGCCAAGCCGTTTGGCAAAGACAGCCCGTACGACACCATGGTCGAGATGCTGCGCTACCGGCTCGAGCCCGACGATGCCGCAAAGATCTCCACGCCGCTGCTGATCACCTCACCCGAGAAGGAGCAGTTCTGGCCGGGCCAGTCCGAGCAGCTCGCTGCGACGGTGCCGGATGCCACGCTTCAGCCCTTCACTGCAGACGAAGGCGCCGACTACCACTGTCAGCCGCTCGCGCGCCTGCTCACCGACGAGCGGATGTTCGACTGGCTCGACACGCGTCTCGGTCGCTGAAAACCCGCGGAACGGCGCCGCCCCCGTGTCAGGGAAGGACGATCTCGAAGTTGGGGTCTCCGGGTTCGAGCACGGCGGCGAGCTATTCGAACACCCGCATGTCGCCCTCGGCATCGATACCCGGGCTCGTGCGGTCACCACCGAGGAGCGCGAGGAGGCGCAGCTTCGGCATCCGCAGCACCAGCGGGGCATCTGCCGGTGCTGAGCGCGCGACATACACGAGGACCCCGTTGCGAAGCGTCACCCGGTAGGCGACGTCCAGATCGGTGAACACGAGATCCAGCGTGAGATCCAGGTTCCACGCCTTCGGCCCGTTCACCGAGATGGCGATCGAGTCCAAGAGCTGCTCGGGTGAGAGCTGCGCGACGATCGAGGGGGCGTTCGGACTCGTCGGCGTTCCGAAGTTTCCCTCGCTGAGCTCGGTTGCGCCGGAGAGGAAGAAGTTGCGCCAGGTGCCGTTCTCTGAGCCGTAGCCGAGCTGACGAAGCGTCGCGACATAGAGTTCGCGCACGCCGGTGTGCTCGGCATCCACGAACACTGCGTGATCGAGAAGGGTCGCTGCCCACCGGAAATCACCCTCGTCGTACGCCGCCTGAGCGAGCTCGATGACGCGGCTGATCCCACCCAGGGCCGTGACGTACCGCTCCGCCAGAGCGGAAGGTGGATGCGGCCACAGGCGCGCGGGGTTGCCGTCGAACCAGCCCATGTAGCGCTGGTAGATCGCCTTGACGTTGTGGCTGACCGAGCCGTAGTACCCGCGGGCATTCCAGGCGTTCTCGAGCGCGGGCGGGAGCTGGATCACTTCGGCGATCTCGGCTCCGGTCATGCCCTGGTTCAGCATCCGCAGCGTTTGGTCGTGGAGGTAGGCATAGAGGTCACGCTGCGTCGAGAGGAATTCCACGATCTCGTCGTGGCCCCACGTCGGCCAGTGGTGGGAGGCGAAGACGACATCGGATGCCTCGCCCCACCGTTCAATGGCTTCAGTCAGGTACTGCGACCACACGTGCGGGTCACGCACGAGCGCGCCGCGGAGGGTGAGGATGTTGTGCAGGTTGTGGGTCGCGTTCTCGGCCATGCACAGCGCGCGGAACGACGGAAAGTAGAAGTGCATTTCGGCCGGCGCCTCGGTGCCGGGCGCCATCTGGAACTCGATCTCCACCCCGTCGATCGTGTGGCGCTCGCCGGTCTCTCGGATGTCCAGGGTGGGCACGATCAGCCCGATCGAGCCCGTGGAGGTGGTCTGGCCGAGGCCCGTCCCGACCTGGCCGCGCGGGCCCCGAGGAAGCGCGGCTCCGTACATGTACCCGGCGCGACGCCCCATCGCCGTTCCGGCGTAGACATTCTCGGCCACAGCGTGTTCGACGAAGCCCTCGGGTGCTATCACGTGCACCTTCCCCGCATCAACCTCCTCCTGAGAGGTCACGCCGAATACCCCGGCGAAGTGGTCGGCATGGCTGTGGGTGTAGATGACGGCAACGACAGGACGCTCACCGCGATGCTCGCGGTAGAGCGCAAGTGCGGCGGCGGCGGTCTCACTGGAGATCAGCGGATCGATGACGATGACCCCGGTGTCCCCCTCGACGAACGTGATGTTCGAGAGGTCGAAGCCGCGCACCTGATAGATCCCGGGAACGACCTCGAACAGTCCGTGCCGCGCCGCCAACTGGGATTGACGCCACAGGCTCGGGTGCACGGATGCCGGAGGCTCACCCTGCAGGAAGTTGTAGCTCTCACCGTCCCAGACGACGTCGCCCGCAGCATCCGTGATCACGAGCGGGTCAAGAGTGCCGAGGAAGCCTCGCTCGGCGGCGACGAGGTCACGATCGTCGTGGAACGGGAGCGTGTTCAGGGCGAGGGCATGGGCGTCGACAATGGCCGGGGCCGGGTCGAGAGGTTCACTCATGGCATCAGCGTGACTGAAGCTCAGCCTGCGCGCAAGAGACGAAGGACTCGGCTGCCGCCGTGACCCACTCAGACGAGAAAGAAACCGTCGAACAGGCCTGGATTGTGGGCATGGACCAGGACGGCGAAGACCACCGCGTCGAAGAGCAGATGCACGGTGACGACGTACGCGAGCGAGCGCGTGACGAGGAAGATGTAGCCCTGCAGGAGGGCGAACGGGATCGTCAGCAGCGGACCCCACGCCTGGTAGCCGAGCTCCCACAGGAACGAGACGAACACGACGGCCTGCAGCAGGTTCGCGGTGACCGGATGCATGTGCCGCAGCAGCAGGACGAAGACGGTGCAGATGAAGAAGAGCTCGTCCCAGATGCCCACCGCGCCGACGCCGACGAACAGCCGGGCGATGAGGTCGGGAGTGTCTACGACCGGCCAGTTGAGGTACACGCCCGAGGTGATGAAGTAGAACGGCAGGATGAGCCACCCCAGCACGAGCACACCGACGAGCCACGCCCACTGGAACCAGCTCCAGCGCCCGCCGCCCCGCCACGGGAATCCGATCGCCCGGTCCCGATAGACGAACCGCGAGATCAGGTAGGGAACTGCCACCGCTCCCGCGAGCGCCACCCCGAATCGAAGGATGGCGAGGTTGTCGAGCTCGGCCTTGAGCGGGATGGCGCTGACGATCAGCATCCCGATCGCGATGAGCGAGAGATCCCGCACGATCGAGGCGTCGCGAGAGACAACGCGGGCTGTGTCCTGCCGGGTCCCCGCCCGCACGGTCGGGCGGCCGAGAGCAGGCGCTAACCGCTCGACCAGCACCGCCGCGATCATGCCCGCTGCCAGCAGCGTCCACCCGAGCCACGGGATCAGGGCGACGAAGAACGCCGGAGCTGCCAGAACGATCAGGACCGCCGGCACGACACGCCACGAGATCACAGGCAGCCGGTACGGAGCGCCGTGCGCGGCATCCGCGTGGCTGCTCACGCAGACCGCCGGTAGGTGAGGTCGCGGATCTCGCGCCCGGCGCGCGTGCCTTTCCGTTCAAACGCGGTCAGGACCCGGCCGTCGAAACGCGGCGCCCACCCGCCCTCGAACGCGCGGCTGAACCCTGGCGCTGCATCCAGCACCGACACCATCTGATCGGCGTAGTCCTGCCAGTCCGTGGCGAGTCGAAGGATGCCCCCCGGACGCAAAACGGATGCCGCGAGCGCCGCGAACTCGGTCGTCACCAGCCGCCTCTTGGCGTGCTTCTTCTTGTGCCAGGGGTCGGGGAAGAAGATCCACAGCTCATCGACGGATGCCGACGGCAGGAGGTGCTCGAGAACCTCGGGCGCGTTGGCCTCCACGAGTCGGAGGTTATCCAGATTCGCCCGGTCGGCGTCCAGCATCGTGCGCGCAAGCCCCGCCCGAAAGACTTCGACAGCAAGGAAGTTCGCGCCCGGCTGAGCGGCTGCCGCGTGCACGATCGCGTGCCCCTGACCGGATCCGATCTCGACGATCAGGGGCGCTGTCCGTCCCCACACCGCCGCCGGGTCGATGGTCGAGGCCGCTCGGATGCTCGTGGAGGCGGCATCCCGCTCGACGGGGACGAGCATGCGAGGACTGACCTCGTTCCAGGCCCGCTGCTGCGCCTCCGACATCCGGCCGCTACGGCGCACGAACGAGACGGGGTGCTGACGATAACCCGTCGGGGCTTCGCCGGAAGATGTCACACCGGGGGCGCGACCGGTCACGGATACCCGATGGTCCACAGCAGGAACACTGCCACCACCTGCAGGCCGAGGCAGCCCAGCAAAAGCCATTGCCTGCGGTGCTGCGTCGACGAGAAGCGCTCGTCTCCGAGAAGGGGCGAGAGCGGCATCATGAGGCGGAACGTCGACTGCTGGGGCAGGAAGACACCGAAGAGGTACAGGCCGTAGCTGGCCGCGTACGCCACGATCACCAGACCGAGCTTGCGTGTCGGCTTGGAGAAGATCCACCACGCGAATGCCGCCATGATCGCCAGCACCAGAAGGATGCCGAACACGTTCAGATAGGTGCCGAAGAACCGGAACCAGGGCGTCATGGGCACGAAGTCACCGGTGCCGACGAGTGGAATCCACCAGGCGGTCTCGGTACGGACATAAGCGTGCGGGATGCCGGTGACGGCATCGGCGATGTAGGTCCACGACAGGCCAGCCGCCGCGATCGCGATGCCGCTGGCGGCAAGGCTGAGGCGCTGGGTCCAGGGGAACGGGTCGGTGCGGTGTTGCATCCACCGCACGAGGAACACGATTCCCAGGCCCAGCGCGAGAGCGAGGACGCCGGGTCGGGTGTAGGCCGCGAGCACACCCACCGGCAGGATGAGGAGGTACTGGCGCTTCATCGCGAGGAGGAGGGCGGTGAACACGAGCAGGAGGAACAGCGACTCGGCGTACGCGAGCACGTAGACGAACGACAGGGGTGCGAAGGTGAACAGGACGATGCCCCACCAGGATGCCTGCGGAGTCGTGACGCGCCGAAGCAAGAGGAAAAGAACGAGGGTAGCGCCGAGGCTCGCCGCGATGCTGACGATGATCCCGATGATTCCCTCGTTCACACCGGTCAGGTCATGGCCCACCCGTTCGAGGAATGGCAGAACCGGCAGGAACGCCCAGTCGTTGGGCTGAACGATGCCCTCCTCCATCGGGAGCCGGACCGGATAGCCGGTGCGGGCGATGTTGAGGTAATGGTCGGCATCCCACCCCGTGAGGAAGGTGAGGAAGGTGCGCACGTGGATGCCGAACGGGCCGAAGCCGAGGTCAGCGAGCCGCGAGATCTCGAAGAACATCCACAGCAGCCCAAGGTTGACTGCGCGACCGATCGCCCAGATCCCGACGACCTTGGTCAGCGTCCCAGACGCGATCGGTTCGACGCCGACGCGCGCCGAGGTGAGGTCTGAGAGCCATTCGCTCAGAGCGCGAGGAAGACCTCGCCATCCCCGGGAGGAGGGGGCTCTCCGAGGGGAGAGCGCGACATCCTGTCGAGAGGTGGGAACCACTGCTGACCTTCCGCGCACACAAAAGGAGGCGAGAACGCCTCCCCCTAGTATGCCAGTCTCTGCGGCAGGACCAATTCGGCGCTCGGTGCGGCTCCGTCAGTCCGCAGCTGTCACGTAGTCGATCAGCTCCTCGACACGACCGAGCAGCGACGGTTCCAGGTCACGATAGCTGCGCACCGAGCCCAGTATTCGGCGCCAGGCGCGCGCGAGATCCGCGGGAGTCTCGCTCGGCCAGCCCAGGGCGCGGCACGTCCCGACCTTGATGTCAACCCCGCGCGGCACGGTCGGCCACGCGCGAAGCCCGAGGGCCGCGGGGCGTACGCACTGCCACACATCGATCTCGGGATGACCGACGATCAGAAGGTTCTGCCCATGCCTGCCGCGCATGATCTCCGCGGCGACGCGGGCCTCTTTCGATCCGGTGACCAGATGGTCGACGAGGATGCCGTACCGGCGGCTCGCTGACGGGGGCTCCTCATCGAGCATGGCGGCGAGGCGGTCGACTCCTTCGAGATACTCGACGACAACCCCCTCGGCACGCAGATCATCGCCCCAGACCTTCTCTACGAGCTCGGCATCGTGGCGCCCCTCGACGAGGATGCGGCTGGCTCGCGCGACACGCGCCCGCTGTTCGGGAGCCGCGAACGAGCCGGACGCCGTGCGCTGCGGTTGCCGGGAGGCAGCTGGCCGGTGCGCCACGAGCACAACGTGCGATCCATCGAGGAGAAAGCCGGGACCCAGCGGAAAGCGGCGCCGCGAACCAAAGCGGTCTTCGAGTTCGACGGTCGCTGCATCCGCCTGGGTCACAGCGCCGCAGAATCCGTCGGCCTGCACCTCGATGACCAGGCCCCGCTCTGCCGGCACGCGAGCACTGTCAGTCTTCCCGTGGCCACGCCAGCCGCTTGCGAGTACGTCAGTTCCGTACCGATCGTCCACCACCGCACCTGCCTTTCGGGCACTCACCCTACGACGCACGCTGTGAGGATCCGGTGTGCCTCGCGGAGTGCTTCCCCGGGGCCGTGCGCCATCAATAGGATCGAAGGACGCGGGCTTTCGCGCGCCGGGAGGGGAATCGATGCCGACTCGATGGTCGTTCGGGGCGGTCCTGAGCGCGGTGGCGATGGCGGTATTGCTCTCGATCACTGCGGCGCCAGCGAGCGCCACCGATCCGGTCACGCTCGACGCTGCCTACGTCCTCGACGAGGTCGAAGCGCTCAGCGCTGCGGACGAGGCAGCCGCTGACGCCAGGCTCGCCGAGCTGTACGAGTCGACCGGCGTCGACCTTTACGCCGTGTTCGTTGACGACTTCACCAATCCGTCCAACAGGAACGAGTGGGCTGATGCCGTTGCGTATGACAACGGGCTCGGTCAAAGCCAGTACCTTCTCGCGGTTGCCACCGACTCGCGGCAGTTCACCATCTCAGCCGACTCGTCCGGCCCGCTGAGCGAAGACCAACTGCTGGCCATCGAGGATGAGATCAAGCCCTACCTGAGCGCCGGCGACTACCTCGGTGCGATCACGACGGCAGCCAATGGGTTTGAGGAAGCCCTGGCTGGCGGATCCGGGGGCGGCGGGTTCTTCACGGTCGTCCTGCTCGTCGTGGTGGTCGCTGCTCTTGCTGGCCTGGTCTTGTGGATCGTCATCCGTTCGCGCCGAAAGCGGGAAGCTGATCCGCAGGCGGTGAGTCTCGATGAGCTCGCTCGGCGTGCCGCATCGGCGCTGGTCGCAACCGACGATGCCATCACGACCAGCACGCAGGAACTCGGGTTCGCTCGTGCGCAGTTCGGCGACGCTGCGGCCGCCGAGTTCGAGAACGCCCTTGCCGGGGCCCGAGCGAGCCTCACGGAGGCATTCGCTCTGCAGCAGCGCCTCGACGATGCCGAACCCGACACTGAGGCTCAGATCCGCGAGTGGAACCTCGCGATTCTCGACCTGTGCGAGAAGGCGAACACGGCGCTCGACGAGAAAGCGGCGGAGTTCGAGTCGCTGCGCGAGCTGGAGCGCACCGCACCGCAGGCTCTCGAGCGCGTCGCCAGGGACCGCGAAACGGCCTCAGCCGGCGTAGCGGACGCCGAACGGGCACTCTCTGAGCTTGAGGCGTCCTTCCATCCGGATGCTCTTGCGACTGTCGCCGACAACCCGGAGCAGGTCCGTGAGCGCCTTGCCTTCGCTGATGCCGCGCTATCCCAGGCCCGGCAGGACCTCGCCGCCGGCAAGACAGCCGAGGCCGCGGTCGCGATCCGCGGCGCCGAGGATGCTGTAGCCCAAGCACTGCAGCTGGAGCGCGCGATCGACACACTGGCACACGACCTGCGGCAGGCGGCAGCGAACGCGCAGAGCGTCATGGCCGGGATCGAAGCCGACATCGCAGCCGCGCGCGCACTTCCCGATCTCGATGGGCGCCTGGCTGGTGTCGCGGCGAGCACGACGCAACAGGTCGCAGCGGCCCGAGCTCTCCTGGATGCCCCACAGCAGCGTCCGCTTGCCGCGCTGCACGCGCTCCAAGAGGCGGACCGGCAGATCGACGAGGTCCTGCAAACAGCGCGGGACGCGCAGGCGCGAGCGCAGCGAGCCCAGCAGGCGCTCGCGCAGATCTCGATGCAGGCGAGCGCTCAGATCTCCGCTGCCGACGACTTCATCGCCGCTCGGCGCGGCGCCGTCGGCGCCGAGGCCCGGACGCGACTGGCCGAGGCCCGCGCAAGCCTCGCCACCGCGCAGCAGATCCAGGTTTCCGACCCCGCTCAAGCCCTCCCTCACGCACAGCGCGCGGAACATCTCGCGTCTCAGGCGATTCAGGCCGCCCAGCGCGACGTGGGTGCCTTCGATGTCAGCGGCTATGGCGGCTCTCGCGGTGGCGGATCGAACGGCATGATGGGCGCAGTTCTCGGCGGCATCGTGCTCAATTCGATCCTCTCCGGCGGCGGAGGCGGTAGGGGCGGCGGATTCGGCGGCGGGTCACGCGGCGGCGGATTCGGCGGCGGATCACGCAGCGGCGGATTCGGCGGCGGGTCACGCGGCGGCGGAGGCGCTCGCGGACGCCGCGGCGGGGGCCGTTTCTAGGCACGATCGACCACCACTCACACACCCAGACGGAAGGACATACCGATGGCAAAGCAGTCAATCTTCGGACGCATTTCAACCCTCATGAAGGCGAACATCAACGCGATGCTCGACCAGGCCGAGGACCCGCAGAAGATGCTCGACCAGCTCGTGCGCGACTACACGAACAACATCGCAGACGCCGAGGCTGCCATCGCCGAGACGATCGGCAATCTGCGCCTGCTCGAGCGCGACCACCAGGAAGACCTCCAGTCGGCATCCGACTGGGGAAACAAGGCGCTTGCCGCCAGCCGCAAGGCCGACGAGTTCCGTGCGGCGGGCGACCCGGTGGATGCCGACAAGTTCGACAACCTGGCCAAGGTCGCCCTACAGCGCCAGATCGCGGCCGAGAACTCCGCGAAGGCTGCGGCCCCGCAGATCGCCTCGCAGACCGAGGTCGTGAACAAACTCAAGGACGGCCTCAACGGCATGAAACAGAAGCTCGAGCAGCTCAAGGCCAAGTCGGCCGAGCTGGTCGCGCGTCAGAAGACCGCCGAGGCCCAGACGAAGGTCGTGGATGCCGTCAAGTCGATCGATGTTCTCGACCCGACCAGCGAACTCGGCCGCTTCGAAGAGAAGGTTCGCCGCCAGGAGGCCATCGCGCAGGGCAAGACGGAGCTCGCCGCCTCGAGCCTGGACGCCCAGTTCGAGAGCCTCGACGATCTCGGTGAGCTCACGGAGGTCGAAGCTCGCCTCGCCGCACTCAAGTCCGGCGGTGCCCCCAAGCCCGCCATCGAGGGCTGACCGAACCAGCCGATGGCTCACTTCGTCATCGCCCCGCAGTGGCAAGGCTCCGGGTCGGCTCGCGCAATGCAGCTGATCGACGGCGCCGAAGCCATCGCGGGCGACCTCCCGGCTTCGGCCTGCACCCGTTTGGAGGTGCCGGTCGAAGCCGGTGAGAGCCTCGAGACCGGCATCCGTCGGGCCAGCTCACTCGTGCGCATCCGCGATCTCGTCCGGGATGCCGTGGCGAGCCTGTCCGAGCCGGTGGTCGTGATCGGCGGGGATTGCGGGGTAACCCTCGGCGCGCTGGAGGCAGTCGCGGCTCCTGACGTCGCGGTTGTCTGGTTCGATGCCCACGCCGACCTGAACACCCCGGAGTCCTCGCCCAGCGGAGCGTTTTGCGGCATGGTGCTGCGCGCCGCTCTCGGAGGCGGAGCCGATCGACTCCGCCTCCCCCACGGCATCCTGACCCCTGACCGGGTCGTGCTGGCCGGCACCCGAGAACTCGACGACGCCGAACAGCAGTACGTCGATCAGCACAGCATCCGCCGGGTGCTGCCTCGGGACCTGGCCGATCCCGAGACGCTCGTCGCCGCGGTGGCAGCGACCGGCGCTGCACGGGCATACATCCACATCGACATCGACGTCTTCGATCCCTCCGTCGTTACGGGAGTGTCCTCACCCGTGCCGTTCGGTCCGGATGCCGGCGAGGTCATCGCCGCAGTCCGAGCGGTACGTGATCGCTTCCCGCTCGTCGGGGCGACGATCGCCGGCTTCTCTCCCGCGTCTGCGGACACCGCGATTGAAGACATGCCGACGATCCTGCGCCTTCTCGGGGCGCTGGCGTGACCCCGATTCCGACGCCCCCACCGGGGTGGGAGGCTGCCGCGGAGCGGGCCGTCGCGCGAGGTCAGCTGCTGGATCGCTGGCTCCCGCTGCTGGACTCCCCGGTTTCGCGGGCAGGCTCCGTCATCGGAACCGCCATCGGCTTTGTCTGGGGCTTCCTCTGGAGCACAGGCAGGGTGCGAGTCCACCGGGGCGCCGACAGCACGGTGTTGTATGTCTTTTCCGGCATGCCCTCGTGGACGTTCCCCCGCGGCGGCGTGTGCGTCGGCGCCTGCTACCTCACGGCAACCAATGACGGCCCGCGCGTGCTGCGGCACGAGCTCGTCCACGCGCGGCAGTGGCGCCGCTACGGGATGCTGATGCCGCTGCTCTACCAGCTCTCGGGCCGCAACCCGCTAGGCAACCGCTTCGAGATCGAGGCGGGCCTCGCGGACGGGAACTACATCCCGCGCCAGCGACCGAAGAGAGCAGTCAGTCGATGAGCACCTCGTCCAGAGCGACGAGTTCGTCATCGCTCATGCCGTGGGCGCGCAGGTAGTCACGCGGCGAGCCGTAGGCCTCATCCAGGCTGTTCAGGAGCCCGGCGATCGCCTCTGCGGGCGACTTCGTGGCCAGTTCCTCGAGGTTGACCGAGTCCGGGTGGAACTGGCGGATGCGTGCCACGACGTCGCGGTTGCGCGATTGCGGCAGGAGCGCCTCCGTGCGCGCATAGTCGGCGATGACGGCATCCCTGTCGACTCCCGCGGCGGCCAGCGTGATTGCCACGGTGACACCCGTGCGATCTTTGCCGACCGTGCAGTGCACCAGGACCGGCTGATCGGCCAGCACTCCTCGCACGACCTCGACCACACGCCCCGCTGAGTCATCGACGAGCCGGCGATACATCTCCGTGAGCGGAACGTCCTCGACGAAGAACGAGCTCACCGAGCCCAGAAACAGGGGAACCCGCTGCACAACGAGCTCACGGTCATCGAATCGGCTCGGGGCACCGGCCACCTCGGCGTCGTCGCGAAGGTCGATGACCCGACGGATGCCGAGTCCCGAGAAAGCACGGATGCCGTCCTCGTCCAGCCGCGCGAGGTTTCCCGACCGGTACAACACGCCCTCCCGGGTCCGACCGGCGCCAGCACGCAGACCACCGGTGTCCCGGAAGTTAATCGCGCCGGAGATGTCGAGTGTGCTCACGTTCCTCGACCCTATCCCGGGCACGCTGGGCACGCGCGTGCCCAGCGTCTCCGGGTGCTCCGCGCGAGGGCCAGAATGGGGACAGCCGAATCAACCGAGGACGGACAACGATGACGACACCTGACGATGAATTCCGGTTCCTGCCAACAGACGCCGCCAGCGTCGGCGTGGCCGGAAACCTCCCACCGGTCGAGCGCGTGTCGCTCCTCCTCGACGACGGACGCACCCTGAGCGCTCTTCGCTTCGGTGACGAGCCCCCCGTTGTCACCTTCATCCACGGCGCGGGGCTCAATGCACACACCTGGGATTCCACGATCCTGGCGCTCGGCCTGCCTGCCCTCGCGATCGACCTTCCCGGGCACGGCGAGTCCTCCTGGCGGCCTGATGCTGCCTACACCGCGGCGAACCTCGCCCCCGATGTGGCAACGGGTATCCGCGCGTGGACGTCGGCGCCGCAGCTCATCGTCGGACACTCCCTGGGCGGACTGACGGGCGCGGCAGTTGCGGCATCCGTTCCCGAGCTCGTGACGCAACTGATCGTGATCGACATCACCCCCGGTATCGATCCGAACGCCGGGGCGGCACAGATCCGGGCGTTCTTCGCCGGCCCGACCGACTGGGCAAGCCGTGACGAGCTCGTCGATCGTGCAATGACCTTCGGCCTGGGTGGGGGGACCCGCGAAAAGGCCGAACGCGGCGTGTATTTGAACTCGCGAGTCCGCGAAGACGGACGCGTCGAGTGGAAGCACCACTTTGCTCACCTGGCCTCGGCCCTCGCGGCAGCGCCCGAGCTGGCCGCACAGGTCGATGCGCAGCAGGATGCGCTCTCCGAGATCCTCTCGGCGAGCGGATGGAACGACATCGCCGCCGTTTCGGCCCCGCTGTCGCTGATCCGCGGGGAGCGAGGTTTCGTGACGACCGACGATGCGGCAGAGTTCAGCAGGCGCCGACCCGACGCCGTTGTCGTCGCCCTTCCGACCGGCCACAACGTCCACGAGGAAGCACCGACAGCACTGGCACAGACCATCACCGAACTGTCGAGCACCGGGCAACGATGACGTCACGTTCTCCGCTCGATGAGGGGAACACAGCAACCGGACCCTAGAGTTATCTACCGCAGATCCCCTTTGTGCTCCGCGCGCCCACCAGCTTCGCCGCGGATGCCCCCCGGAAAGGACTCCCATGTTCCGCCGCACCGCTCTGGCCGCGTCGGCCTTACTCGCCGCGAGCGCGCTCGTTCTGACAGCCTGCACCGGAAGCACTGACCCCGCGTCGACGGCGACGGGGGCTCCCGACGCTGACGCATCGGTCGCGATCCGTCTCGTTCTGGAGCCGGGGAACCTCGACATCCGACAGACAGCTGGTGCCGCACTCGACCAGATCCTGATCGACAACGTCTACCAGGGGCTCGTCGGTCGCACCCCGGAGCAAGACATCGTCCCCGTTCTCGCGGAGGACTATGAGGTCTCGGCTGACGGCCTGACCTACACGTTCACCCTGCGTGAGGGAGTGACCTTCGGTGATGGCCAGGCGCTGACGCCGCAGGATGTCGTGTGGTCGCTGACGACCAGGCGCGATACCCCGGAGTGGGCCGACTCCGCTCGATTGGCGAACATCGCATCCATCACCGCCGAGGGGCAGGACATTACGCTCACCCTCTCCGAGCCCGACTCGAGCCTGCTGTGGAACCTGACCGGCCGTGCCGGACTGATTCTCAAAGAGGGCGACACAGTCGACTACGCCACGGCCGCCAACGGTACCGGCCCGTTCTTGCTCGACTCGTGGCGTCAGGGGGACTCGATCACTTTCGTCCGTAACGACGCCTACTGGGGTGAGAAAGCCAAGGTCGCCGAGGTGGTCTTCGACTACATCACCGAGACACAGGCAGCCCTCAACGCCGCTTCAGCTGGCGAGGTGGATGTCGTGACCGGGTTCGACGCGAACCTCACCGACCAGATTGAGGCAGATGGCGCGTTCACCGTTGTGACGGGGCCATCTACCGACAAGGGCACCCTCGCAATGAACCAGACCGCGGGCCCTCTTGCTGACCCGCGCGTGCGCCAGGCGATCCGCCAGGCCATCGACCACGACGCCTTCGTCGCTGCGCTGGGAGCCGGCCAGACGATGTATGGACCGATTCCGGAGCTTGACCCTGGCTACGAGGACCTCTCCGACGTGGCCCCCTACGACCCGGATGCCGCACGCGAGCTTCTCGCGGATGCGGGGTACAGCGATCTGGAACTCGAACTCACGATCTACAACGGCTACCCGACGCTGATTCCCCAGCTTCTCGTTTCCGACTTGCGTGAAGTCGGCATCACCCTCACGGTCAACAGCGTCGACTTCCCCACGTGGATCAACGACGTCTACGTCAACCAGGACTACGACCTGAGCTTCGTGCTGCACACCGAAGCCCGCGACTTCGAGAACTGGGCGAACCCCGACTACTACTTCACGTACGACAACCCCGAGGTGCAGAAGCTCTATCAGGAGTCGCTTGCCGCAACGGACGAGACCGAGGCTGCCGCGCTGCTGGCCCAGGCTGCCCGGATCGTGTCCGAAGACGCCGCTGCCGATTGGCTCTACAACGGAGCCTCCGTCGTCGCCGTCGGAACGAACGTCACCGGCATGCCGTCCATCAACGTCAACGAACGACTCAACCTCGCCGACCTCGCCAAGGTCGCGGGCTGAGGCGAGACTGACGGGGTCATCGTGATGCGTCGACCCGCGGCCGCCCCGGCGACGCGGGCGATGGGCCTGGTCGGGAGAGACAGGTGACCAGGTACGTCGTGACCCGGCTGGGGCTGCTCGTGTTGGGGCTCGCGGTGGCAAGCGCGATCATCTTCTTGACCCTTCGCGTTCTTCCCGGCGATGTGGCTCAGCTGATCGCGGGAACCAACGGTACGGCCGAGCAGATCGAGGCCATCCGCGAGCAACTGGGGTTGAACCAGCCGCTGATCGCGCAATACTTCGACTGGTTGGGCGGGGTTCTTGGAGGCGACCTCGGCACGTCTCTTCTCACCGGCACCCCGGTGGCGGAGGAACTCGCTGAGAAGGCGCAGGTCACGGTGCCGCTCGGCATCCTGTCGTTGACCATCGCTGTGCTCTTCAGCATCCCGCTCGGCGTGGCTTCGGCGATCTGGCGAGGCCGGCGCCGCGGCACGTTCATGAGCGTGAGCGCTCAGACGGTTGCAGCGGTGCCCGTTGTCTGGGCCGGCATGATGCTTGTCGTCGTGTTCGCCGTGTGGCTGGGATGGCTCCCCGCGCAGGGGTTCCCGCGCAACGGATGGGACGACCCAGCCGCGGCGATCCGCTCGCTCATCCTTCCCGCCGTCACGATCGGGATCGTGGAAGGCGCAATGCTCCTCCGCTTCGTGCGCAGCGCGACACTCCAGGCCATCGGACAGGATTACGTCCGCACCGCAGCCGCCAAAGGCCTGACCCGCACGACGGCGCTCATCCGGCATGGGTTGCCGAACGTCGGGCTGTCGGTCATCACAGTCCTCGGCCTCCAGGTCGCGGGCATCATCGTTGGCGCCGTGATCATCGAGCAGCTCTTCTCGCTCCCGGGCATCGGTCGGATGCTCGTGGACGACGTGGGAGCACGGGATCTTCCCAAGGTCCAGGGCGAGCTGCTGGCACTCACGGGCTTCGTCCTGATCGTGGGGTTCTTCGTCGACCTGCTCCACAGGATCCTCGATCCCAGGCAACGGGAGGCGTCGTGACTCTCCCTCCACGTGACGCACGCGGCAGGCGCCCGACGCGGACGCGGGCACGGTGGCTACGGCGCGTGTGGGCAGTGCCGACGGGACGCTTCGGGATCTGCGTCGCCGCCGCGATCATCCTGATCGCAGTGATCGCCCGGATCTGGACGCCATTCGATCCGCAACAGGTGAACGTGCAAGACCGGTGGCTCCCCCCGAGCTGGCCGCATCTGCTCGGCACGGATGGCGCGGGGCGCGACATCCTGAGCCTCGTGATGGCAGGGGCTGGCACAACCCTGTGGGTGGCAGTGGGGTCGGCGGTCGTCGCCACGGTGCTCGGCGTCGCGTTGGCAAGCCTCGGCGCCCTCACAACGCGCTGGGTTCGCGAATCGGTGGCGGTCCTGATCGACATCCTCGTGGCGTTCCCGGTGCTGCTGGTGGCGATGATGATCTCGGCGGTGTGGGGCGGATCGCTCTGGGTCGTGATCTGGTCGGTGGGCATCGGCTTCGGTGTCAACATCGCCCGCGTCACGCGACCCGAGCTGCGACGCGTCCTCCACAGCGATTTCGTGCTCGCAGGAACCGCGGCAGGCCTCACCCCGATGCAGAACCTCTGGCGCCACCTCCTCCCCAACGTCGCACCGGTGTTCATCGTGCAGCTGTCGTGGGCGATGGCCGTCGCGGTTCTTGCGGAAGCCGGCCTCTCATACCTCGGTTTCGGTGCGCCAGTGACCGAGCCCTCCTGGGGAGTCCTGCTTCGGGATCTGCAGCAGTATCTGACCGTCTATCCGCTTGCCGTGCTCTGGCCGGGCCTGGCGATCACGGTGACAGTTCTCGGGCTGAACCTGCTTGGCGACGGCATCCGTGAGGCATCCGACCCGACTCTGGCCTCGACGACCGGCGCCGCGCGAGTGTCGCGCACGCACATGCCCGAGGTGGTCTCATGAGCCTCGAGGTGCATGGGCTGACGATCGAGATCGGCGGCGAGCGCGTCGTCGACGGTGTCTCGTTCGAGGTCCCGGACGGCGGGACGGTGGGGCTCATCGGAGAATCCGGATCCGGCAAGTCCCTGACGGCGCTGGCGATCGTGGGGCTTCTACCCCAGGGTGCGCAGGCCTCGGGCAGCATCCGTTGGCGCGGACAGGAGGTTCTGGGCCTTCACGAGCGTGCTTTCGCCGCGCTCCGCGGTGACGAGATCGGCATCGTGTTCCAAGATCCGCTCACCGCGCTGAACCCGATCCGTACCGTCGGACGTCAGATCGGGGAGTCGGTGCAGATTCACGAGCGCCTGCGGGGTCGCGAGCTGCGGGCTCGTGTCGTTGCCGAAGCCGCCCGCGTCGCCTTGCCCGATCCGGAGGGTATCGTCCGCCGCTATCCGCACCAGCTCTCTGGGGGTCAGCGCCAACGCGTGGCAATCGCCATGGCGCTCGCGTGCCGGCCTCGTCTACTCATCGCCGACGAACCGACGACAGCGCTCGATGCGACGGTGCAGGCGGGGATCCTCGACCTGTTGCGCGGCCTCACTGCCGACGAAGACATGTCCCTGCTGTTCATCACCCACGACCTGGCGGTGCTCGCCCAGGTCGCGACTCACGCCGTGGTCCTCGAACGCGGTCGCGTCGTCGAGGCCGGTCAGGTTCCCCGCCTGCTGAGCGAGCCTCGCGCAGCTGTCACACAGGGACTCCTGCGTGATGCGACGGCGACGCTGTGGCGCGGCCAGACCCCGAGTGAGGACGCATGAGCACGGAGTTCGTCCGCGCCGAGGCCCTCACCCGACGCCACCGCACCCCTCCCACACGCCTATTCGCGAAGCCCGCTGTCACAACGGCACTGGACGCGGTAGATCTCACGCTCGAGGAGGGACACGCCCTCGGGGTGATCGGCGAGTCCGGGTCAGGCAAATCCACCCTCGTCCGCCTCCTCCTGGGCCTAGACAAACCGACCTCCGGTTCGGTGCACATCGATGGTCGCGAGGTCGACGCATCGGCATCTGCCAGGTCGCTCCGGTGGCTGCGGCGCGAGACCGGCATCGTGTTCCAGGATCCCTACGCTTCGCTCGACCCCCGCATGAGCGTGGGGCGTATCGTCGGCGAGCCGCTGTGGGCGCTGGGCATCGCCGGGGACCGGCGAGCGCGGGTGCGGGAGGTCCTCACCCAGGTGGGCCTGGACGCTGCGGCAGCCGACAGGTTCCCGCACGAATTCTCCGGCGGTCAGCGGCAGCGGATCGCACTCGCACGGGCGATCGCGCACCGACCGCGCATCCTCGTCGGGGACGAGCCGCTGTCGGCGCTCGACGTCACGGTGAGGGCGCAGATCCTTGGTCTGTTCGACCAGCTCCGGCAGGACGAGGGGATGACGATCATCATGGTCTCCCACGACATCGGCGTGGTTCAGAACCTCTGCGACCGGGTGGTCGTCATGAAGGACGGACGGATCGTCGAACGGGGCGAGACCGCCAGTGTCCTGCGTTCGCCAGAGGACGACTACACCCGAGCGCTCCTGGCCGCGATCCCGTCGATCACTCCCCCGCGCGAGGCTCCCGCGGACTCCCGCCGCGACGGAACAACCCCTTCTTCACCGGCTTGAGCGACTTCTGCAGGTAGATCGTTCCGAGCCACCGCCCGAACTTGAAGCCGACGCGTCCCATTCGACCGACCTCGGTGAAGCCCAGCCGCTCGTGAAGAGCAATCGAGGCCTCGGCGCCTTTGTCGCTGATCACGGCGACGATCTCGCGAATGCCCCTCTGCTGACAAGCCTCGATGAGTGCCTCGAGCAGGGCGCGACCGAGGCCCTTGCCTGCCGCAGCCTGACCCAGGTAGATCGAATTCTCGACGGTGTAGCGGTATGCGGACTTTCCTGCCCACGGCTGCACGAGCGCGTAGCCCAGGATCTGACCGGTCGGTGACTGAGCGACGAGAAAGGGCAGGTCGAGCTTCGCCAAGAACGCGAACTTCTCGCGCCATTGCGCGATCGACCAGACCTTCTCATCGAAGGTCACGACGGAGTTGCGCACGTAGTAGTTGTAGATCTCCCGAATGTCGGGGATGTCGCGCTCCTCGGCGGCCCGGATGACGTAACTGAACGGCCCTTCAGGCTCGGACCGCCGTCGCAGATGGAAGGGAAGCCGCCGCTTCTTGTCGTATTCCTCTTCCAGCATGAGATCAGCCTACGCCGACCGCTCGACGCGCCAGTCGATCGGTTCTGCCCCCTGCTGCTCCAGCAGCTCGTTGGCCCGGGAGAACGGGCGGGAGCCGAAAAACCCACGGCTCGCCGACAGGGGTGAGGGATGCGGCGACTCGATGATCGGAACCGGCCCCAGCAGGGGCCGCAGACTGGCGGCATCCCGCCCCCACAGGACGGCGACAAGCGGCTGGTCGCGTGCTGCCAGCGTTCGAATCGCGTGCTCTGTGACAGCCTCCCAACCCCAGCCGCGGTGCGAGCCGGGAGCGCCCGGGGACACGGTGAGGACACGGTTCAGCAGCATGACACCCTGCTCGCTCCAGGCCGACAGGTCGCCGTGAGAAGCTGCCGGAATGCCGAGGTCATCGTGGAGCTCTCGATAGATGTTCCCGAGGCTCCGCGGCAAGGGCCGGACGTGAGCGTCGACAGCGAATGAGAGACCGATGGGGTGTCCGGGCGTCGGATAGGGATCCTGACCGACGATGAGAACCCGCACGTCTGCCAGCGGACGCGCGAAGGCGCGGAGGACTCGATCTCCCGCCGGTAGATAGCGCCGCCCGGCGGCGACCTCAGCCCGCAGGCGCTCCCCGATGCCCGCGATCCGATCGGCGACAGGCGAGAGAGCCTCAGCCCAGCCGCTGTCGATCAGACCGGCGTCGGCGAGCTCGGGCAGGGACATCGCCATGGGTCAGGCCGACTCCGTGACCGCGGCATCCTGCTCGATGACCGACCCCTGCCACGACCACGGGAAATCGATCCACAGGTCGGTGTCTTTCCACGACCAGTCCGGACGGATGATCGTCGTCGGCTTCGTGTAGATGACGACGCTGCGCACGATCGCGCCACGATCGGTCAGCAGACGCACCGCCAGATCGAGCGTGCGCCCGCTGTCGGCGACATCGTCTACGAGCAGGACACGACGACCGTCGAGGTAGGCCATATCCATCTCTGGGGGCAGGAGCTCGGGATCGGGAAGCACCGTGCCGATGCCGGTGTAGAACTCGACGTTGATCGCCCCGCAGTTCTTGACGCCGAGCCCGTACGCGATGGCGCCGGCAGGCAGGAGCCCGCCGCGGGCGATCGCGACGACCACATCGGGCATGAAGCCATCAGCCACGATGGTGCGGGATAGCTCACGCGTGGCATCTCCGAACCCTTGCCAGGTCAACGTTTCCCGCTCGGTCGTCACCGGTTCTCCTCTCGGTTACCCCCGCACCAGACTAGGCGGCGCCGCGGTGCTATTCTCGCGGGCATGCCCGCCGCATCCGCCCTCGACCGGTTGCGCGGAACGGGCCTGGGAATCACTGCAGGGCTGATCGGCTGGTTCATCCTCGTCGAATTCGTCAGCGGCATCATCCAGGGCTACTACGTTCCGCTCTTCAGTGACATCGTCATCGACCTCGGCATCCACGATTCGGATGTGAACTGGTTCGAAGCTGCCCAGCTGCTGCTGTCTGCGCTCGTCGTTCCCATCCTCGCGAAGCTCGGCGACATGTACGGGCACAAGCGGATTCTGCTGATCTCGTCCATCCTGACCGCTGCAGCCAGCTGGTGGCTCGTGTTCGCGGGAGACTTCTGGACCTTCCTGATCGCGTGGGCATTGCAGGGGTTCTACGTCGTCTGGCTGCCGCTGGAGGTCGCGCTCATCTTCGAGCGCGGTCGCCGCCAGAACCGCGGCGTTTCCTCCACCCGGCGCGCAGCTGGGCTCCTCGTCGTCGGACTGCAAGCCGGTGCGATCGCGGGGGCGCTTGCCGCAGGCGCGATCTTCGAAGCGACCGGCGACCTCACCGTCACGATGATGATTCCCGCGATCGCGGTCACCCTCATCGCCGGGGTCATCTGGCTCGGTGTTCCCGAGTCTGAGCCCACGACGGGTCGGCGCCTGGACACCTGGGGCTTCGTGCTGCTGACGTGGGGTCTGTTGCTGGTGACGGGCGCCCTGGTCTACATGCGCATGATCCCGCAACTCGACCTCGGCGAGAACGCGTGGTGGTGGGTGGTCGCGCTCTTTGCCGCCGGGCTTGGCGTCTTCGTCTGGTTCGTCCGGTTCGAACTGCGCCAGGACGACCCCGCGATCGACATCCGGGTCCTGCGGCGACCCGAGATGTGGCCCGTGCAGACGACTGCGTTCCTCGTGGGAATCAGCCTGCTCGGCGCCCAAGGGCCGCTGTCGACGTACGCGGGAACCGACTCATCTCTCGGCTACGGACTGGGGCTGTCGGCGTCGCAGCGCTCGTACGTGATCGGCGTGTATCTGCTCTCCCTCATCATCGGCGCCATCATCTTCGCCGTGCTGTCGCGTCGGGCCAATCCCCGACTCATCCTGATCGGCGCATCGCTTCTGGTCGGCATCGGCTACACGCTGTTCTTGCCGTTCCACCTCGAGCTCTGGCAGGTGCTGCTGAACCTCATGATCGCGGGCCTCGGCTCCGGCGCTCTCGTCGGGGCGCTGCCTGCGGCGGCTGCGGCGGCAGCCCCACGTGGACAGACCGGCATCGCCTCCGCGCTGACCAACACCACCAAGACCGTCGGCGGCGCCTTCGCGTCAGCCGTGTTCGGCGTGCTGCTTGCAGCCGGCGCCGGGGCTGTCGCCAGCGAAACCGCGGCATCCCTCGGCGGCTACCTCGCCGTCTGGGCGATCTGCGCCGGCGGCGGTTTCCTCGCAGCCCTGCTGCTGCTGTTCGTCCCGAAGGTGGCCTTCGCCGACACCGATACGAGTCAACTCGACGCGACCCGGGGCAGCTCCCAGCTCACCTGACCGCTCACCCGAGCGCGGCGCAGTCTCACATGTGTGCTGCTATTGTGCGCAACTGCGGCACATAAATGCGCAGCATCCGCACACAACGACCGCACACTCGTGACCGGTGGTGCAGGGCGAGCGGTCGGGCTACGGCAGACGCGGGACGAGCGGGCCGCGGGCCAGCAGATGTTGGGCAGACTGCGCGACGGGACGCATGGTCACAAGGTCGAGGTTGACGTGGCCGGGCGCCTCCAGGGCGTAGCCGATCACATCGGCGACATCCTCGGCGGTGAGCGGATTCTGCACGTCCTCGTAGACAGCTGCCGCACGGCCACGATCACCGCCGACACGGTTCAGCGTGAACTCCTCGGTGTAGACCATCCCCGGGGCGATCTCGATGACACGCAGCGGCTCCCCGTTGAGCTCGAGACGCAGGGCATTCACCAGCATCGACTCGGCTGCCTTCGCGGCGTTGTATCCGCCACCGCCCGGGTAAGCAGCCTGCGCTGCGGTCGAGGTCACGAACAGCAGGTCGGCATGACCGTCGGATGCTGCACTCTGCCGCAGCTGCGGGAGCAGCGCCTGCGTCAGCCGCTGCACGGCGAGGACATTGACGTCGTACATCCATTGCCAGTCCGACACACGGCCGTCCTCGACGCGGTCAGTGCCGCGAGCCCCGCCGGCGATGTGCGCGACGGCGTGCACGGCTCCGGAGCCGGCGAGAAACTGGGTCAGCGCATCGATATCGGCATCCGTCGTGAGATCAGCGGCGAACGCGACTGCTCCGGTCTCGTCCTCCAGCGCCGCGAGGCGGTCGGCGCGCCGGGCGACGGCCACGACCTCCCACCCGATCGAGCGCAGTCGGCGCACCGTCGCCGCACCGATTCCCGAACTGGCTCCCGTCACCACAGCGCGTCTGGTCATGCGTCAACGCTAGCTGCCACAGGGCACGCGGAGTGTTACGTCACATTTCCGTGCTGTTGTTGACAACGGCTCGTCTTCGTACTCTCGGTGTTGGCCGGTCGACCCGCCGACCGACCCCGAAGACTCAAGGAGCACATCATGTCCGCACCCGAGAACTGGAAGTTCGAGACCAAGCAGATCCACTCCGGCGCCGTCCCCGACCCGACCACGAAGTCGCGCGCGACCCCGATCTACCAGACCACCTCGTACGTGTTCGACAACGCCGACCACGCCCAGAACCTGTTCGCTCTGGCTGAGTTCGGCAACATCTACACCCGCATCATGAACCCGACGCAGGATGTCGTGGAGCAGCGTGTCGCGGCGCTCGAGGGCGGCAGCGGTGCCCTCCTCGTCTCGTCCGGCCAGGCTGCAGAGACCTTCGCCGTGCTGAACATCGCCCAGGCCGGCGACCACATCGTCTCGTCGAGCTCGATCTACGGCGGCACCTACAACCTCTTCAAGTACACGCTCGCCAAGCTCGGCATCGAGACGACGTTCGTCGAGAACCAGGACGACCCCGAGGAATGGCGTCGCGCCGTCCGCCCGAACACGAAGCTCTTCTTCGCCGAGACCATCGGCAACCCGAAGATCAACGTGCTCGACATCCGTTCGGTCTCGGCGGTCGCCCACGAGAACGGCGTGCCGCTGATCGTGGACAACACGATCGCCACCCCGTTCCTCATCCGTCCCCTCGAGCACGGCGCCGACATCGTCATCCACTCGGCGACGAAGTTCCTCGGCGGCCACGGCACAACCATCGGCGGCATCATCGTCGACGGTGGAAAGTTCGCATGGTCGCAGAACGTCGAGAAGTTCCCCGGCCTGACTGAGCCCGACCCCTCGTACCACGGCGCGTCCTACACGACCGCTGTCGGAGACGGCATCGCCTACATCATCAAGGCCCGCGTGCAGCTGCTGCGCGACCTGGGTTCGTCCATCTCGCCGATCAACGCCTGGCTGCTGCTGCAGGGCATCGAGACGCTCTCGCTGCGTATCGAGCGTCACGTGCAGAACGCGCAGGAGATCGCGGAGTGGCTCGAGAACCAGGATGACGTCGCGTCGGTGAACTACTCGGGCCTGCCGACCTCGCCGTGGTACTCCGCCGCGAACACCTACGCACCCAAGGGTGTCGGTGCGGTGCTCTCGTTCGAGCTCAAGGGCGGTGTGGACGCCGGTCGCGCGTTCGTCGACTCGCTCGAGCTGTTCAGCCACCTGGCCAACATCGGTGACGTGCGCTCGCTCGTGATCCACCCGGCATCCACGACCCACTCGCAGCTCACGCCCGAGCAGCAGCTCACGGCAGGCGTCACGCCGGGCCTCGTTCGCCTCTCGGTCGGTCTCGAGAACATCGAGGACCTGAAGGCTGACCTCGCCCAGGCTCTCGCCGCAGCCCGCAGCGTCGGAGCCGCAGCGAACGCCTGACCTGCGTCTCGCATCCGAAGGGTCGCAACACGCCGCACGGATCACTGATCCAGCGGCGAGTTGCGGCCCTTCGGCGTTCGAGTTTGGACGCGGGAACGTCATATTGCGACGGATGCCGCGGCTGACCCGCGAGAATGGGCGAATGGACTGGCAGACCTCGGAAGACACGGTGCCTTCATCGCCCGTGACCGAGGCCGACGCGCGCCTGCTCTTGGGGAGGCCTCCGGCCACGGGCGCGTGGCGTGACGGCGACCCCGCCGGCGACCGGCGCTTCGCCGCGTTCGGAGCTTTCCACACCGAGGGCGGAGCCGAACTTCCCGCCTACCGCCTCGCGTTCGAGACCTGGGGTGAGCTCTCTCCCACGCGGGACAACGCGATCCTCATTCTTCATGCACTGACCGGCGACTCGCACGTGCGCGGGCCCGCGGGGCCGGGGCATCCCACCGACGGTTGGTGGGACGGGATCGTCGGACCCGGGAGCGCCATCGACACCGACCGCTGGTTCGTGGTGGCGCCGAACATGCTGGGCGGATGCCAGGGGTCGACGGGCCCCGCAACGATAGCGCCTGATGGGTATGAGTGGGCAGCGCGGTTCCCCTACCTCACGATTCGCGACCAGGTCCACGCGCAACGGCAGCTCGCCGACGCTCTCGGCATCGACGTGTGGGCGGCGGTAGTCGGCGGGTCGATGGGCGGGATGCACGCGCTCGAGTGGGCGATCGAATACCCCGACCGACTCGATCGGGTCGCTGTCCTGTCGGCTCCCCCGGCAAACACCGCCGACCAGATCGCCCTGAACTCCGTACAGCTCGATGCGATCCGGGTCGACCCCCGGTTCCAGGGCGGCGAATACTATGACGCAGCCGACGGCGACGGCCCGCACCGCGGGCTCGCACTTGCGCGGCGCATGGCCCTGTTGAACTACCGGTCCCCGACCGAACTCAACCAGCGTTTCCAGCGCTCCTGGCAGTCAGAGGTCAGCCCGCTCGGCAACGGCGGGCGGTTCGCGGTCGAGTCGTACCTCGATTTCCACGGCAACCGCTTCACGCGCCGCTTCGACGCGAACACGTACATCACGCTCGTGGAGGCGATGAATTCCCACGACGTCGGCCGCGATCGCGGCGGCATCGAAGATGCACTGGCTCGCGTGAGCGCTACCGCGCTCGTGGTCGGCATCGACAGCGACAGGCTGTTCCCCATCGATGGGCAGCATCGGATTGCTCGCGGCATCCGGACCACCCTCGACGGCGATCAGGCGGCGGTCATTTCCAGCGACTTCGGCCATGACGGCTTCCTCATCGAGACGCCGACCGTCAGCGCCCATCTGCGCCGGCTCCTGGAGAGCTGATCGCGCAGAGCCCCCGCGATCAGCTCTCCGCCAGCTCGTCAGACCAGCTCACTCGCCTCCTCGACGACTCCGGCATCGATCAGTCGCTGAATCTCCTCCGGCGCCACTGCGAGGACATCCGCGAGGACTTCCCTCGTGTTCTCCGCGGCGATCGGCGCGGGCCCGGTGATGGGGGGCGCGAGGGTCTGGGTGCGCGCTTCTCCGAGGTTCGCCACCAACGGGCTCGACAACTGCGGCTGCAGGATCTGCCCGAAGACGCCACGTTCGGATAGATGCGCGTCCACGCGCAGGTCGTCGGCGCGAAGCATCGCTCCCGCGGGGACTCCCGCAGCCTGGAGAGCGTCGGCGGCGTCTAACGCGCTTCGTTTCGAGGCCCACTCCGCGAAGATCTCGCGTAGCTCGTGCCTCGCCGACCACCGCTGCGCGGCAGTAGCGTACGCAGCCTCGTCCGCGAGCTCGGCGCGTCCGATGATGCCTGCCGTGGCGCGGAAGGCGTCCTCACCGCGCGCATCGACAACGAGCCAGTCGTCGTCTCCGTGAGCGGCGAAGACCCCGCGGAAGGCGTCCTCACCGCGGTCGTTCCCTTCCGCGCGGGGCCCCCGCCCCGGTTCGAGTGCCTCAGCGGCCAGCAGATCGGCCATCGCGCCGAAGATCGCGTCGACCTGCGCTGTGCTCACGCGACCGCCCATTCCCGTGCGGTCTCGCCGCAGCAGAAGGGCGACGATCGCCGCGGCGTTGAGGCGGGCGACGACGTGGTCGGGAAAGATCGTGATGGCATCGCTGAACCCATCCCTGGATCCGGGATAGGTCCACAACGACGAGAGCCCCGCGCTTGCACGGACGAGAGGCCCGTAGCCGAGCCGCCTGCTCCACGATCCGTGATTGCCGAAAGCACTCGACTCGGAGAGGATGATGCCCGGATTGATCCGGTGGAGGGATTCGATGTCGAACCCAAGCGAGGCGAGCGTCCCCGGTTTGAAGTTCGTGAGGATCACATCGCTCACCGCGACGAGGTCGCGGAAGAGCTCACGCCCCTCGTCGGTGCGAAGATTCAGGCCGAGGCTCCGCTTGTTGCGCAGGCCCCAGGCAACGCTCTCGGTCATGAGGTCGCCGGTCAGGGACTGCCGTGCACCGTCAGGGAACGCACTCGACTCGATCTTGATGACCTCGGCGCCGTAGTCGGCGAACAGACGGCCCAGCTCGGAGCCGACCACTATGACTCCGAGGTCGAGGACGCGAAGCCCCTCGAACGGGCGTCGCCCGGCGCGAGCGGACTCGAGGACCGCCAGACCGGGCCGCCCAGCGACATCCGTTGATTCGCCCACCTCCGGCGCCGACGAGCGCGCACCGACACGGACGTCGTCGATCTCAAACCAACCCTGGTGCACGAGGGTGCCCGGGAGAATCGGAGAGTCGGTGACGAGTGACCCGTTCTCGTGGAATGCGCTCTCGGCCAGGACGTCTGCTGCATCCGCCAGGCCCGCGGTGGGAACGCCGAGTTCTTGCCCGCGCTCAACAGCGTCGGCAACCGTCATGGCGGCGAACATCCGCCCGATCATGGGGTACAGCGTCCGCGCTGCGGCGAACCGATTGCGGATGTTGTCGAACGAGGGGTCCGCGAACTCCTCCGGGCGCCCCAGCCATTCGAACATCCCGTGCCATTGACGCTTGGACAGAACGCAGATGCGCACCCAGCCGTCTTGAGCGGGGAAGATCGGGTAGAGGTGGCGTGCATCGGGTCGGCCTCGAGGAAGGTCGCTGAGGGGGACCCCCGCACGGGCAGACCCGCCCACCCCGAACACGGGGTCGAGGATCTGGATGAGCGCCTCCTGGACAGAGAGATCGACAGTGTCCCCGTCGCCGGTTGCACGAACGTGAGCCAACTCCAACAGGACGACCCACACTGCTTGCGCGACCGCGGACTCATACAGCAGGAACTCAGGCGGAAGGAGCGGTTCGGGCACATCCGGAAGACCCGAGCGGGACAGGACGGTGCTCAGAGCCGAATGGACATCGGGTGTCGCCTGCCAACCGGCTCTGGAACCCACACGCCCGAACTCACTGAGATCGATGACCACGAGCCGGGGATGCCGCGCGCGCAGGGCCGCCGGGTCTATGTCAGCCGCATCGCCCCGGTCGTCGCGTAGGACGACGTCCACGGTTTCGGCGAGCGCTGCGAAGCTCTCTACCCCCTCCGGGGCGGTCAGATCCATGGTCACCCCGCGCTTGCCGGCATTCTTGATGAGAAAGGTCAGGTCACGTCCAGCCGCCGTGATCCCTGCCCGTCGCGCCGGGGACCCGCCCGGCGATTCGACACGGATAACGTCTGCGCCGAGGTCGGCAAGTATGCGCCCGACGTTCTGCATCGGGCCGTCGACAGCGTCGAGGATGCGGATGCCGAACAGCGGCAGGTCGAGTTCGGTATCGCGTTGCAGATTCATGGCCACTCCTTTGTGCGCGCCTTGCGCCTCCTGGTCAGGGGCGTGGAAGCAGCATTCCGCGCAGGCTGACCCCTGGCCCAGCGCAAACATCGTCTGTACAGGAGCGCCGGCGCGGCACGTTACGGCGTGCACGGAGCCAGCTCTCACGGAGTCGGTGGGCGCACGCTGCAGCGGACCGATACCGACCCGCGTCGTGCGTAACGACGGACCTGCCGGGGCCGACGAGTCCGTAAAGTATGGCCGTGGAGCTTTCGCAGGTGAGGGCGTTCGTCGCGGTGTCCCGACGGGGGACGATTGCGGCCGCGGCGGAGGACCTGCACGTGACGCCATCGCCGCTCAGCAGGACGATCCGCGAACTCGAGCGGCAGCTGGGCGGAGATCTCTTCTCTCGCTCGTACCATCAGTTCACACGCACGGAACTCGGCGACCGGCTTCTGCCGTTGGCCGTCGAACTCGTGGCACAAGCGGACGAATTCTTGGCGGTGTCCCGAGGAGAAAGCGCGCCACTGCGTTTCGGTGCAACGCCCTGGACCTCCCGGGTCCTGGCCCAGCGGCTCAGTGAAGCGGTGGCAGACGCTTCTCCGAGCGCGCCAGACCCGGCGTCGGAGTTGTCCGCTGTTCTGCTGGAGTCGTTGCGTCACGGAGACCTGGATCTCGCGCTGGTACATCTGCCGATCGCCGAGCCGGGGATCGCCACCCTGGCGCTGGCTCAGTACGGCTACGCGCTGGCCTCGATCGCCGATCCGACCCTCGATCTCGGGCGACCGCTACGTCTGTCCGACCTGGCGGGACGGCGCCTTCTGACTTTGCCTCTGGCGATGCAGCCGACGTCGATGGGCAAGATGTTCGAGGCGTTCAAGCGCGCAGGGATCGGCACGGTGGAAGAGATCGATCTGCGCGACATCATCGGTGTCCAGACTCGGCTCGTACGGACGGGCGAAGTCATGCTCGTCACGCGCAGCACCGAGCTGCCCGCGTCGCGGTTCTTCGACTTCGATCAGCTCGAGGTCTACCCGTTCGCCGACGGGGAGCTAGATACCACGGTCGGTCTGGCGTGGCGTGAGCGTGACAGTGTCCACGCGAAGCAACTGGACTCGATCGTGGCGCAACTGCGCCCACCGGACGGCGACCTGCCGTACTTCCGCTGAGCGCGGCTCCGCTCAGCTGTTCGACCAGCGGGGAGCGCGCTTCTGGGCGAAGGCCGTCATCCCTTCCATCGCGTCAGCGCTGACCATGAGTTCGTCGAACGCCGACGATCTCGCCGTGACGGCGTCGATCACGTCGGGGACTGCACGGGCCTGCTCCATCACCTCGAGCGAGAGACGCACGGATGTCGGAGAGCCGGTGAGGATCTCCGAGGCGAGTTCCCGAGCACCATCGAGCGCTGTGCCCGTCGGAACCACGCGGCTGACAACGCCGAGCTCACGCGCCTCCGCCGCACCGATGCGACGGCCTGTGAGGATCAGGTCCGTCGCAACCTTCTCAGGGATCATCCGCGGGAGCCGAACAACCCCGCCGGCACCGGCAACCAGACCCACTCGCACCTCGCTCAGCGCGAATTGAGCGGCCTCGTCGGCGACGACGAGGTGGCATGCAAGAGCCGTCTCGAATCCCCCGCCCATGGCGTATCCGTTGACGGCGGCGATCACAGGCTTGTTCATCCCGCGTCTGCTGGTCAGCCCCGCGAACCCCGACAGCGGCAGATAGTTGGGCTTTCCGCTCGCGGAGTACACGAGATCGTTGCCTGCCGAGAATGCCTTGGTTCCCGCGCCCGTGAGGATCGCGACCCACAGATCCTGGTCGGCGAAGAATGCATCGAAGACCTCCGCCAACTCGTCGTGCGCGGGCGGGAAGAGCGCGTTGCGCGCCTCGGGGCGGTTGATCGTCACGATCAGCAGATGCTCCTCGCGCGCGACCGTCACGTACTCGTAGCTCTCGCGCAGACGCGGAGGCTGTGGCGGGGCGAGCTGCGCGGCACGCTCACGGCTGACGGTGACGCGGTTGGCCGGCCCGGTCGGGGTGACCCAGAGCGCTGAACCGACGGGGTGCTCGGACCGCAGCTGGTCGAGCAACTCCCTGTCCCCGTCCCATCCGCGAGCGATGAAACGCTCCCCCGTCGTGGTGAGGCGCCCGATGACGATTGCCGCCTCCGATCCGTCTCGGCCGTGCGTGATCGTGAACGTCTCGACCGTCGCCCTCCCCGAGGGCCGCGACACCTGGGGCACCGGGGCGGTCGCGTCGATCTTCTCCTGCGCCGCCGCAGACCTGTCGGGCTGCCAGGGGCGAGGAAGGGTCGAGTAGACCGCCGCGGAATACTTGCTGAGCGCCCCGCCGTTCGCTCCCACGAAGCCGTAGGATCCTGGCTTGCGGCGAGCGCGAGCCACGGTCTCGGCGATCGCGTGCATCGAGTAGTTGTTCCCCGCCCCGCCGAAGAACGGCAGACCGCCCGTGACCGTCAGGCCGCGCGGGTCGTCGGCCGAAAGGCCGAGGCCATCGATGGCGACGGTAGAGACCGCGATCGGGAAGCAGCTGTAGAAGTCCCACGTCGAGACGTCGTCGGCCCCGATTCCAGCCATCTCCAGCGCAAGCTCGGTCGCTTCGCGTGCCGCGATGCTGACCGAGAGGTCCTCGCGATCCATGAGGTCGCGCTCGCGCAGGTCCGCGTGCCCGTGGATGTAGACCCATGCGCTCTCCGGGACTCCGAGCTCGCGCGCGGCATCCACGGATGCCAGCAGCACAGCGGCGCCCTGATTGACCTGGTCCCTCGCGACGAGGTAACGGGTGTAAGGCTCGGCGATGAGGCGGTTCGCCTCGCTCGGGGTGACGAGCTCCTCAGCGGTCCGCTCGACCGGGGCCGCCGCATAGGGGTTTGCCGCGGCGACACGAGTGAACGGCGCGAACAGCTCCCCCATTTGCGCGTCGTACTCTGCCCGGGACAGCCCGAGTCGTGCGCGGCGGGCGTTTTCGAACAGGGCGTATTGACTCGGAGCGTCCACGAGCCCGTGCTGGGATGCCTCCATCGAGACGAGCCCGGACAGGCCGAATCCGCGGTCTTCCAGTTCACCCTCGACGTGCTCGGTGAAGTCCGGCTTGTCGGGAGATTTCGCCAGGGCGCGCGCGGTCGAGATCGCCTCGGAGCCAAACGCGAGCGCGACCCGGCTGCGGCCTGCGGCGATCTCCCCTGCAAGCTCGGTCACCAGGTGCTGGGAGCTCTGCCCGCCAACGACCTCAAGGATCGCGCGTCGCGGCCGTGCGTCGAGCCGATCCGCCACCGAGCGGGGATAGTTGTTGGATTTCCCGAGTGGCGCGCGAGCACCCGGTGTCGATATCTCGAACTGACGGATGCCCGCGACAGTGTCGATGGCCTCCGTGAGCGTCTCGACGGGAACTCCCGCGTCTTGCAGCGCACGCTGGGAAGCCCGAGCGGCGAGGTCGACCGCAGACAACGCTTCATAGCCGTCCTCACCGAGTCTGTCGATGACCTGTCCCACTCCGATGATGACGGGGGTGCTGCGGTCGATCTCAGTCATTGGCGTATTCGTTCCTTTCCTCACGCACCGACCCGCGCAGCGATGCTCGCGCGCAATCCCTCGAGCTGTGTCCGTTCGGTCTCCGCGGTGTCGGGAAGGAACGGCGCCCCCACCATCTGCCCCATCGAGAACGGCAGCTGCGGCGAGGCAACCGGCCGCAGATGGCTGAAAGTGTCGAACCCCGGCTTCCCGTGATAAACGCCGGTACCGCTCATCCCGATCCCGCCGAAGGGAACGTCGGGGACCATGAGGTGCAATGCAAGATCGTTTCGCGTGACCCCACCGGAAGAGGTCTCGTCGATGTAACGCTGGAACTCCTCACCCTCCGGACCGTAGTAGTAGGCGACGAGCGGGTGGGGGTGAGCAGCGATGCGTTCGATCACGTCGGAGACGTCGTCGTAGGGACGCACCACGACAACGGGCCCGAAGATCTCCTCGTGAGAGATCAGCATGTCTTCGGTGGCGTCGAACACGAGAGTCGGGGCGATCCGTCGGGTCTCAGGGTCAGGGAGCGACGCGTCGCCGTCGCCGGTCTCGATGGGCTGGATGCGTGCTCCCTTCGCGCGGGCATCCTCGATCAGACGAAGGATTCGCGCGTAATTCGCCTCGTTGATGACGGTAATGACATCACCATTGTGCGCGTAGTCAGGAAGCGACGTGCGGATGGCATTGGCGAAGGCATCGGCGAAGGCATCCACGCTGTCGCGCGGCACGTAGACGTCATCGGGGCAGAGACAGAGCTGTCCCCCGTTGTTCATGCGAGAGGCGGCCACGCGCGCTGCAGCCTCGTCGATGGATGCCTCGGCGGAGACCAGCACCGGGTTCTTTCCCCCCAGTTCCAGTGTCACTGGCACCAGGTTTCGCCCCGCCGCGGCGGCAACCGCGCGCCCCACTCCCGGCGACCCGGTGAAGAACAGATGGTCGAAGGGCAGGTCAGAGAACGCGACAGCGGTGTCCCGATCGCCCAGGACGACGGCGACCTCCTCCTGCGAGAGGCGGGAAGCCACAGCTCCGGCGACCACGCGGCCGGTCCGCTCGGGGATGTCGGAGAACTTGATCATCACCCGGTTGCCCGCCGCCAGAGCCTCCAGCGCCGGCTGAATCACCAGCCCGACAGGAAAGTTCCACGGGCCAACGATTCCTACGACACCCAGGGGCTGTGGTGACATCGTCACGGGAATGCCCATACCGGGTCCCATCTCCGAAGCCTGCGGCGCCATCCACTCAGCAAGATTGGCCCGGATGTACTCAGCCTCGGTCACGGACGCAACAACGTCAGAGCGCAGACTCGCGAGCGCAGGTCGGTTGCCGAAATCCGCGTTGAGAGCATCGACGATGTCGTCGGCGTGCTCGATGATCGCCAGAGCGAGCCGGTCGATCCGCGACAGACGCGTTTCGAGATCGGGGATGCCTTCGCGCCGCTGCGCCTCGCGCTGCAGCTGTAGCACCTCCGCAAGCCGCTCCCGGCTCGGGTCGATGAGACGTTCGGTGTTGTCAGCGGACATCGTCATGGTCACTCTCCTTCAGTTTCCGAGAAAACGAGAACGGGCTTCACGGTGACGCCCGAGATGCTGTCTGCCATCGCTTCGTTGACGGCGTCGAAGTGGTACGTGCTCACGAGCCGTTCCACCGGGAAGAGCCCCTCGGCGTGCCAAGTCAGAAGTGTCGGAATGAACTCGTGCGGGTCGGCATCTCCTTCGATGCTGCCGCGGATGGTCTTTCCCGCTCCGATGAACGTGGTCGAGTCGAGCGTGAGTTCGCTTCCCCCCGTTCCGACCACCACGAGGGTTCCGAGCGGAGCCAGGGCATCGGTCGCGGTTCGAACGACACCGGCGTTGCCGGTGGTGTCGAGGCCGTGGGTCGCGCCCCCGGATGTGGCTGCATGAATACTCTCGACGAGGCCGGGCGCCGAGCCCGAGAACGTGCGCGTCGCTCCGAGCTCACGGGCGAGCGCGAGACGGTCCTCCGACAGATCGACCCCGATGATCGTGCCGACGCCGAGGGCGCGCGCAGCCATGATCGCCGCCATGCCGACAGCGCCGGTCCCGAACACCACGACGCTGTCGGTCTTCTGGGGCCGCAGCACGTTGGCGACGACTCCCGCGCCGGTCTGCATCCCGCAGCCGAACGACGCCGTGGCGACGAGGTTGGTATCGGCGGGAACCCGCACCGCGTTGGACTCGGTGACCAGTGCATGGGTTGCGAAGCTCGACTGGCCGAAGAACCCGCCGCCGATCGGTCCACCGGTCCGATCGTGGAGGGGCGTGGTTCCATCGCCGCGTCCGCCCGAGACGTTCAGCGCGGCGAACCGCTCACAATACGCGCGCGCCCCAGCCGTGCACGTGCGGCAGTTACCGCAGCTCCGGTAGCTCAGAAGGACCTTGTCTCCCACGGTGACGGCAGAAACCTCGGCGCCGACGGCCTCCACGGTTCCCGCCCCCTCGTGGCCGAGGACGATGGGAGCACCCTCGGGAAAGAAGCTCCGCGTGACGATGTCGGTGTGGCAGACGCCGACGGCGCTCAGGCGCACCAGGATCTCATCGGGCCGAGGCTCGTCGATCTCGAGCGGTTCGATCGAAAGGGGGGACGCGGGTCCCCGGGAGACAAGCGCAGTGATCTTCATCGATCCCTCTTCTTCGAGAGCGGCCGCCCGTCTGAGGCGCGACCGCGGGTGCGGGTAACGCCGCGACGGTGCCGGGGCGTGGGATCACTCTCGCTCGGGCGAGGTCCGAACGCCCAGCGCAAAGAGAGACAGCCGCAGGGACGGTCTGCAGCACGGGAGTAGCGGTCAACGGGGTCCGCCACACCGGACCTAAATCGAACGGTGGCTCGTCCCGCACGACCCTGTGCGAGCCCACAACCAGTCCCGGGTCACCCCTTTCGGGCAGCCAACCTGCCGGGAGCTTTGCGCAGCGCCGTCAGTTCGCGGCTGGGGTCTCGCCGTCCGCGTTGATCGCTTGCTCGAGGCGCTCGAGCTTCCCGTCGAGTTCGCCGGTGTAGCCCGGGCGAATGTCGGCCTTGAGCACGAGCGAGACGCGCGAACCGTAGGCGCCGACTGCCTCGGTGGCAGCCTTCACGACCGCGAAAACCTCGTCCCACTCCCCCTCGATCTCGGTGAACATCGAAGTCGTCCGGTGGGGCAGACCCGACTCCCGGACGATCCGGACCGCCGCGGCGACGGCATCGTGAACCGAACCGTCGGCGCGACCTGTGCCACTCGGGGCGACGGAGAAGGCAACGATCATGAGGCAGACCTTTCGCTGACGGATGCGGGGCGCGTGCGCGGTGCCCCAGCCGAGGCAGACCCACCGGCGCTGGCGACGCGCACCAGGTGGATGATCGACCACGCGAACATCACCACGAGAGCGAGGTTTCGCGCCGTGAGCAAGGCGACGACCCCGGGAGCCGGGTGGTCCGTCATGAGGAAGTTGTAGTAGATCGGATAGACGATCTGCGTCAGGAGTCCGGCCGCCACCGCGAAGGCGGCAGGCCGCAGCCAGGTCGCACGATCGACCACGAGCCCGTAGACCAAAGGCGCCACGATCCAGGTCATGTACTGGGGCGAGCCGACCTTGTTCACGACGATGAAGGCGAGGACCAGGGCGAACGCCAGCGCCGGATACAGCCGCACGATGTGTGCTCCACGGCGCACTCCCCACAGCCCGAGCAGCAGTAGTGCCAGCACGGATGCCGCCAGCAGCGGGGTCATGACGGCGATCACGGCGTCGACACCGGGGCCGGCGACCTGGAACGTGAGCAGGTCGCTGGAGTAGTACACCCGGGAACCGAAGACGTCCAACGCCGAGAACCACATGTACACGGCGGACACGGGAGCCTCGATCTGCAGGCCCCTGCCGGTCTGGTCACTGATGAAGCCGAACAGATACCGTCCGCCACCGAGCGCGAGCACGACCGCGATGGTGGCCGCCGACACGACGACGGCACCGCCGACGATGGCAAGGCGACGTCGCACCGCGACAAAGGCTGCCGCCAAGAGCGCGGCTGGCCACACCTTGATCCAGGTGCCGGCGGCAAGCAAGGCTGATCCGAGCCACGGCCGGCGAACGAGCCACAGGCATCCCATGATCGCCAGCGGAACCGCGATCCCTTCCAGGCGATACATACCGACAGGCCCGAGAGCGACCATGTAGGTAAGCCAGAACGCGGCAGCCAGCGCCCGCCCGCGAGATCGCGCGTCGCCGAGCAGCACGGCGAACGCGACGGCGTCCACGAGCGTCACAAGGATCGCCCAGGCCGGCGTGTACGACACAGCCGCCTCGAACAGCCACGCCGCGAGCATAGGCACGAGGGCAAGAACGGGATAGACCCACGGCTCGGTGATCCCGACGATCTGCCGTCCGGAGGTCCCGCAGTAGTCCATGATGCCGAGCGCACAGCCTGACCAGGGTTCGTAGACCAAGTAAACGTCACCCATCGGTGCGTTCGGGAGCTGATATCCCGCTACCGCAACGAATCCATGTACGAGGGCGAACGCCACCCACATCCAACCCCGCCGTGCCACGCAACCATCCTACGGAAGCAGCAAGGTCCGCCTCGTCAGAAGGCCGGCCGCGCCGATCACGATTCGATGAGCATTGGCGTCGTGTCGGGGCCCGCGAGGAGGCGACCGACGACGAGCGGGAGATGCTCGGCGACATCCAGCGCCGTGATCGGTCCGCCAGCGACCGCCTCTGACGCAGCCAAGGCGGCCTGACCGTGGAGCCATGCCGCGGTCGCCGCGCACGCGGCAAGAGAGACCGACGCGCCTCGCGCAGCCGCACCGGCTGTGACGGCCCCAAGGATCCCTGCCAGGACGTCGCCGGTCCCGGCAGTTGCGAGCCACGACGTCGGGGCGTCGATCGCGCACTCCCAGCCCTCCGGGGATGCCACGATCGTTGTGGCACCCTTCAGCATGACCACGGCTCCGAGTGCCGCAGCGGTCTCTGCTGCACCCGCCGCGCTGCGAGCACCATCCGGATCGAGTCCGAGCGCAGAGCGCAGCTTCGCGTGCTCGCCGGCGTGCGGCGTGATGACTACCGGTGCCGTGGCGGATGCCGCAAGATCGAGCGCGCCGGCATCGACGATGACCGGATCAGGCCCGTCGAGAACCTCGCGCAACACGCGTGTCTCGGCATCCGTCCGGTCCTCGGAGCTCGTACCCGAACCGATGACCCACGTCTGGACACGCCCCTCGGCGGTGACGGTCTCGGGACGCCGCGCCAGCACGAGCCGTGTCGGTCGCGCCGGTCCGAGGTAGCGCACCATGCCGATACCCGTGCGCCAAGCACCCTCGACCCCGAGCACCGCGGCACCGGGAAACTGCCGTGACCCGGTCCGCAAGCCGACGACACCGCGGGAATACTTGTCGTCGTGGGCGGTTGGTCTTCCCAGGACGCGTCGCGCGTCATCCGCCGCCCATGACCGCAACATGCGAGCAACCCTACCTCTGGAGAATCGATGAGTCTGCTGTTCACCCCCGTCGAGATCGGTTCTCTGCAGGCGCGCAACCGCCTGTGGGTTGCCCCCATGTGTCAGTACAGCTCGGTAGACGGGATGCCGAACACATGGCATCTCACCCACCTCAGCTCGTTCGCGACCGGCGGCGCGGGTCTGGTCATGACCGAGGCGACCGCGGTCAGCCCTGAGGGCCGGATCAGCCCTGAGGACACGGGAATCTGGAACGACCACCAGCGCGATGCCTGGGCACCGATCGCTGCTGAGATCCGTGCTCGCGGCGCTCTTGCCGCTATCCAGCTCGCGCACGCGGGTCGGAAGGCGTCGACGTGGTCCCCGCTGAAAGCAGGTCGCGGGACTGTGCCGGCAGCCGACGGCGGGTGGCAGCCGCTCGCGCCTTCACCGATCGCCTACGAGGGCTACGCCGTTCCCGAGGAGATGGATGACGCCGCAATCGCGAAGGTCGTCGAGGACTTCGCGGCAGCCGCCCGCCGCAGCGTCGAAGCCGGCTTCGATGTGCTGGAGGTTCATGCTGCGCACGGCTACCTGCTCCACGAGTTCCTCTCGCCGCTGTCGAATCAGCGAACCGACTCCTACGGCGGCTCGCTCGAGAACCGGGCACGGCTGCTGCTCGAGGTGATCGACGCCGTTCGCGCTGCCGCGCCCACCGCGCCCGTGATGGTGCGATTCTCGGCTACAGACTGGGCTGAGGGAGGCTGGGATGTCGCAGAGACCGCGACGGTAGCCGCCTGGACGGCTGAGCACGGCGCCGTGTTCATCGACGTCTCCAGCGGCGGTCTCGTCGCGCACCAGCGGGTCATCGCGGGTCCGGGCTACCAAGTGCCGTTCGCCCGTGAAGTGCGAGAGCGAGCGGGAGTTCCCGTGAGCGCGGTGGGGATGATCACCACGGGCACACAGGCCGAGGAGGTTCTCGCGTCAGGCGCCGCGGATGCCGTCATGGCAGCGCGTGAGTGGCTTCGCGATCCTCACTTCGCCCTGCGCGCTGCGGCAGAGCTCGGCGTCGATATCGACTACTGGCCCGCCCAGTATGAGCGAGCCCGCCCGACACGGACGGCGTGAGCGCGGCCTCTACCGTTCGTTTCGCCAGCCTCGACGGGTGGCATCCTGCACCTCGCCGACGAGTTCTTCGATGACATCCTCGAGGAACAGAACACCGGTGATGGTGCCACTCGCGTCGCGTACCTGAGCCAGGTGTCGTCCCTGCTCCCGCATGAGAGCAAGGGCATCCTCGAGGTCGGTGTTCTCGGTCACGGGCACCATGTGGTGGATGCGAGCGGGGTCGATCGGCCTCACGACGTCAGTCGCGGCGTCCTCTCCCTCGGCAGCTCGCAGGATGTCTTTGAGATGGACGTAGCCGAGCGGAATACCCGCAGGGTCCACGATGACGTATCGCGAGAATCCGTTCTTGGCGACGGCGCGCTCGATCTGCTTGGGCGTCGTGTTCTGCGGCAGTGTCAGCAGATCAGCGAGCGGAACAGCGACATCGCGGGCCTTCTTCTCCGTAAACTCGACGACTGCCGCTACCGTGCCCGCGGTGTCCTCGAGCACGCCCTCCATCCGCGACTGCGCCACGATCGTCGCGACCTCTTCGAGCGTGTAGGTCGAGGTCGCTTCATTCTTGGGCTCGACCCGGAACAAGCGAACAACATGATTCGCGATCCAGTTGAGCGTCACGATGACCGGGTGGAAGACCTTCGAGACCCATACGAGCGGCGGCGCGAGCATCAGCACGGCACGATCGGGAACCGAGAACGCGAGGTTCTTGGGAACCATCTCGCCGAAGACGACATGCAGGTACGAGACCACCACGAGGGCGATGACGAACGCGATGACATCGACTGCCGCATAGCTCAGCCCCGTGAGTTCGAGCGGCACCGCCAAGAGGTGGTGGATCGCGGGCTCTGAGACGTTCAGGATCAACAGCGAACAGATGGTGATACCCAGCTGCGAGGTCGCCAGCATGAGCGTCGCGTGCTCCATGGCGTACAGCGACGTCTTGGCGGCACGCGAACCGCGCTCAGCCAACGGCTCGATCTGCGACCTGCGCGCGGAGATGACAGCGAATTCAGCACCGACGAAGAAGGCGTTGGCCACCAGCAGGACGACCAACCAAGCCAGGCCTGCCCAGTCACTCACGAGGACACCTCCTCGTCGGCATCCTCACCGGGAATGGTAGCGGGGATGAACCGGACGCGGTCCACGCGCCGACCAGCCATCCTCTCCACAGACAGGGTTCCCTCCTCGAGCTCGACGGTGTCTCCCACGACGGGGATCCGTTCGAGTTCGCTCATGAGGTAACCGCCGACGGTGTCGTATACGTCGCCCACGGGAATGCGGATGCCGATCCGGTCGAGCACCTCGTCGGGCCGAAGCTCCCCGGGGAAGACGACATCCCGATCGATGCGGACGATGTCGGTGCGACGCCGGTCGTGCTCGTCGAGGACTTCACCGACGATCTCTTCGACCAGGTCCTCGAGGGTGACGACTCCGGCGGTGCCGCCGTATTCATCGACGACGATCGCCATTTGGTACCCGCGGGAACGGAGCTCGGCCAGCAGCGCGTCCAGGTGCACGGCTTCGGGCACGCGGAGCGGCTCGGTCGCGATCGCGCCCACCGGAACCGTTCCGCGTCTGCCACGGGGAACACCCACTGCAGCCTTGAGGTGAGCGATCCCGACGATGTCATCCATCGACTCCTCGTACACCGGAAAGCGGCTGTGACCCGTGGATCGCGCGAGCTGGATGACGTCTTCGACGGAGTCGTCAGCGGCGAGCGCGTGGACACTCGGGCGCGGCGTCATGACATCCGCAGCGGTCAGGCGCGCGAAGGTGAGGGAGCGGTCGAGCAGTGACGCGGTGTCCTGTTCCAGGACACCGGCGCTCGCCGAACGGCGCACGAGGCTCGAGAGCTCCTCTGCAGAGCGCGCGCCAGAGAGCTCTTCCTTAGGCTCGATTCCCACCGCGCGAAGGAACGCGTTGGCACTTCCGTTGAGCACGACGATCGCCGGGCGAAACACGGTCGTGAAGGCAGTCTGAAACGGCACGACAAGTTTCGCCGTCTGTCTCGGGACCGCGAGTGCGAAGTTCTTCGGTACGAGCTCGCCGATCACCATCGAGAAGATGGTGGCGATGGCGACACCGATGATCGCAGCGAGCGGGCTGACGACGGCATCGGGCCAACCCCACCCCGTGAAGACCGGACGCAACAGGCTCGAAATCGCCGGCTCCATCGTGTAACCGGTGAGCAGGGTCGTCAGCGTGATGCCCAGTTGAGCACTGGACAGGTGCGTCGAGGTGATCTTGAGCGCGCTGATCGTCAGCGAGAGGCGCGTCTCTCCCGCAGCCTGACGCGCTTCGAGATCGGCGCGATCGAGGTTCACCAGCGCGAACTCGCTCGCGACGAACAGCCCCGTCCCGATCGTGAGCAGGAGCCCCACCCCCAGCATGATGAACTCCATCACGCATCACCCCCGGTCTGGGGTGCGGGTCGGTGGGGCGATCGTCGGCAACTCGGAGGGTCGTCCATCGTGAGACGAGTCTACCCGGCGAGATGCCGCCCCAGCGCGGCGCGTTCGCGCAGGTGTATCGCCCCACGTGCGCGGCACGTCTGTGCGTGCGCTGTTCATAAACGCGCAGCATCCGCACAGAACTGCAGCGCTCAGACGCGACAGGGCGCCCGAACCCGGCCCGCCCCGCGCTAGGCCGCTCGCCGCCTGCAGATCTCCTCCCCCGAGCGGGTGTTCCGGCGCAAATCCACTGCGGTGGCACGCACGGGGATGCTGCGTGGAGCGTTGGTCCGAGGATTCTTCCGTGCGCACACTGCCCGAGATCGACACGATTCGCCGTTCAGACCGGATGGAACCGTTGGATAATCGGCGCCTGCGGCGCGCCCTCGAGGCGGGCACCTGGGTAAAGGTCGCGCCCGGGGCGTTTGTCCGCTCCGATCACTGGCTCATGCTCACACCGATCGAACGCCACCGCGTACTCGTTCACGAAGTGGCACGTCGTCTTCAGCCCGGCGCCGTCCTCTCGCACGCAGCGGCGGCAGCGGAGCACGGCATCGACATGCTGGGCCCCTGGCCGCACGTTGTCGATGTGACCTGCGGGCCTGCAACGGGCGGACGCTCCAGCGGCGTCGTTCGCCGCCACACCCGCGACCTGCGGACGCTTGAGGTGATGCCGTTCGGTCGCCACACGATCACGACGCCGGCGCAGACCGCGCTGGACCTCGCCCGCTCTCTGCGGTTCCTGAATGCCGTCGCCAGCGTCGATCAGGCGATCTGGGCAGATCGCCCGGGCGGAGCACTCACCGACATCGACAGCATTCACGCGCTGTGGACTCGCGACGCGCATCATCGCGGACAGGTCCGGGCGCTGCGGGCGCTGTCGTTTGCGGAAACCGGAGCCGCTAACGTTCGCGAATCCCACTGCCGTGTGGAAATCGCACGACTGGGATTTCCACGGCCTCGGCTGCAAGAGCGGCGCGTCCTGCGCACCGGAAGACTCGTCTTCGCCGACTTCTACTTTCCCGAGGCCGATCATTGGGGCGAGTTCGACGGCGAAGGGAAGTACCGGGATGCCGCGCTCCGCCGCCCAGGTCACGACGTCGCCGACGCGGTGATAGACGAGAAGAACCGGGAGAACGAGATTCGACGTGAAGTGCGCGGGTTCTCGCGGTGGGACCGCGCGGATGTTGAGCATCCGCGTCGCCTCTACGACATCCTCACGGGCGACGGACTGGCCAGTGCCCTCCCGCGCCCCTGACCGCTGCTCGCCGAGCGGAGCACGCCCGGGTGTTCGCTGGCTGCCGGCATACATGTGCTGCTGTTGTGTGCAGGTGCTGCGCTTCTATTCGCAGCACCTGCACACAACAGCAGCACGAAGGAGATTTGCGCAACGCCGACCGGCGA
>NZ_JBFBMQ010000007.1:0-80530 GCF_040687115.1 Microbacterium sp. NPDC076895 | reverse complement strand
GGGGTGTCGGTGGGGGGCCGCATACACGGTCCTCTTTTTGTTTGCCGGGGCGCGCATTCTATCCCCACCCCCCCCACACAACAGCAGCACTCAGGAGATTTCCGCTCCGCGGACAGGCGAGCCCCACCCGGAAGCGAGCACACGCATCACCAGCTGACGGGGAGCGCCTTGCCTTCCTCGTAGCCGGCGGCCGATTGCAGACCCACGAGCGCGCGCTCGTGGAACTCGGGGACCGAGGCCGCGCCAGCGTACGTGAACGAGGAGCGAACGCCGGAGGTGATCATGTCGATGAGGTCTTCGAGGCCGGGTCGCTGCGGGTCGAGGTAGATCTTCGACGACGAAATTCCCTCGGCGAACAGCTCCTTGCGTGCTCGTTCGTAGGCATCCAGGCGACCGAATCGCGCCTGCACTGCCTTGGTCGAGGCCATCCCCCACGACTCCTTGTAGAGGTTGCCGGCAGCGTCGCGTTGCAGCGATCCGGGAGCCTCGATCGTTCCGGCGAACCACGAACCGATCATGACGGATGCTGCGCCGGCTGCCAGTGCCAGCGCAACATCGCGCGGGTAACGCACACCGCCGTCGGCCCACACATGAGCACCGGCGGCGCGGGCCGCAAGCGCGGTCTCATGGACAGCCGAGAACTGCGGTCGCCCCACGGCGGTCATCATGCGGGTCGTGCACATCGCACCCGGCCCGACGCCGACCTTGATGATGTTCGCGCCGGCCGAAACAAGGTCGCCGACGCCGGCGCTGGTGACCACGTTTCCAGCCACAAGCGGCACACCGAGGTCCAGGGCCGACACGGTTCGCAGCGCGCCAAGCATCCCCTCTTGATGACCGTGCGCGGTGTCGAGCACCAGGACATCCACACCGGCGGCCACGAGCGCGCGTGCCTTACCGGCGACATCGCCATTGATACCCACGGCTGCTGCGACGATGAGGCGACCGTCTCGGTCAACGGCGGGTTGGTACAGCGTCGCGCGCAGGGCACTTCGACGAGATAGGGTCCCGACGACCTGTCCGTGGTGGACGACGCAGACGATCTCAGCATCAGCCGCGACGATGACATCGAACGCGTGCCGGGCGGACTCGATGTCATCGGCATCCACAGACGCGGGTCGTCCGCGCGCGAGATCGCCCAGGCGTGCATCGGGAAGGGCAGATCCCAGGCGGACCGCGGTCACGATGCCCTGAACATCCTCGATCATGAGACGGTCGCTGGGCTGCGCGACGATCACGCCGTAGCCCTCCGTCGGAGGCAGCAGGGTCGTTGCGTCGGCAACCGTCGCGTCGGGGGGAAGAACCAGTGGCGTGTCCCAGGCGGCAGGCTGGTCCTTGACCCAGCGGATCGCGGCATCCAGCTCCTGCAGGGGGAGGTCCTGCGGAAGAACTCCGAGCCCGCCCCGGCGCGCGAGCGTGGCGGCAAGGCGCGCACCCGTGACCGAATTCATGTTTGCCGAAACCAGCGGGATGGTGGCTGCAGTCCCATCGCGCGGGGAGAGGTCGACCTCGAGCCTGCTCCCCACGCCCGATCGGCGGGGAACGAGGAAGACGTCCGAGTAGGTCAGGTCGAAGGCCGGCGCATCACCGTAGAACTCCATGTGGGCCAAGCGTACCCGTCAATGCACTCAGCGGAATCGTGACCAATTCGCGGCGCAGCGCAGGGTTCGGATGGCCTGCCGGGGTGTTCGGACGGACTACGCTGGTGTGTTGAACGACGCGGGCGCGACGACGATAGTCCGCGACGACAAACGTGACGAAAGCGGGCGATCTAACGTGTCGAGTCAGGTGACCGGCGTCGGAGTGTCGAACGAAAGCGAGTTCGGCGCCAACGAGTGGCTCGTTGAAGAGCTATACGAGCAATTCCGACAAGACCGCAACTCCGTAGACAAGGCGTGGTGGCCGGTTCTCGAGGCCTACCACTCCACCACCGAGAACGGCGCGAAGCCCGCTGGCGAGAACGGCGCGAAGTCCGCGGGAGAGAATGCGGCCGCAAAGCCGGCGTCGAACGATGCACACCCGGTCACCGCGCCCACGCCGGTGATCGGCTCGCAGCCGGTCGCGCGCACGACAGCGCGTCCCGCCTCCGCCCAGCCGATTCCGGCGCAGGCTCCCGACACCGCACGCGCGGCATCCGATGCCCCTCCGTCCGAGGACACGGTGACGGTCCTGAAGGGGATGCCGAAGACTCTCGCTGCGAACATGGATGAGTCGCTCACCGTTCCCACCGCGACGAGCGTGCGCACTGTCCCCGCCAAGCTCATGATCGACAACCGGATCGTGATCAACAACCACATGGCGCGCACCCGCGGCGGGAAGGTGAGCTTCACGCACCTCATCGGGTGGGCCATCATTCGTGCCCTCACCGAGTTCCCGAGCCAGAACGTGTTCTATGCCGAGATCGACGGGAAGCCGTCGGTTGTGGCGCCAGCACACGTGAACCTCGGGATCGCGATCGATCTCCCCAAGCCAGACGGTACGCGTGCGCTCTTGGTGCCCAGCATCAAGCACGCCGACACACTCACCTTCGCCGAGTATCTGTCGGCCTACGAAGACCTGGTCTCCCGCGCCCGCAAGAACAAGCTCACCGCGGCAGACTTCCAGAACACGACGATCTCGCTCACCAACCCCGGCGGGATCGGAACGGTGCACTCGGTCCCCCGTCTCATGAAGGGACAGGGATGCATCGTCGGCGCCGGCGCGCTCGAATACCCGGCCGAGTTCCAGGGCGCGAGCGAGAAGACCCTCAATGAGCTGGCGATCGGCAAGACGATCACCCTCACGAGCACGTACGACCACCGCGTCATCCAGGGCGCCGGCTCGGGAGAGTTCCTCAAGAAGATCCACGAGCTGCTCATCGGTGAGCGCCGCTTCTACGAGGACATCTTCGCGGAGCTTCGCATCCCCTACGCGCCGATTCACTGGAACGCCGACATCAACGTCGACATCGCGGAGCGGATCGACAAGACCGCTCGCGTTCAGGAGCTGATCAACAGCTTCCGCGTCCGCGGCCACCTCATGGCCGACATCGACCCGCTCGAATACAAGCAGCGGACCCACCCCGACCTCGAAATCGAGTCGCACGGGCTGACGTTCTGGGACCTCGACCGCGAGTTCGTCACCAACGGCTTCGGCGGCAAGCGCACGATGAAGCTGCGCGAGGTCCTCGGTGTCCTCCGCGACTCGTACTGCCGCACGATCGGCATCGAGTACATGCACATCCAGGACCCGGAGCAGCGGGCCTGGTTCCAGCAGAACCTCGAAGTCAAGTACACCAAGCCGGGGCACGACGAGCAGCTGCGCATCCTGAGCAAGCTGAACGAGGCCGAGGCCTTCGAAACGTTCCTGCAGACCAAGTACGTCGGTCAGAAGCGATTCAGCCTCGAAGGCGGTGAGTCTCTCATCCCCCTGCTGGATGAGATCCTGCAGGGGGCCGCAGAGACCGGGCTCGACGGAGCCACGATCGGGATGGCTCACCGTGGGCGGCTGAACGTTTTGACCAACGTTGCCGGTAAGACCTACGGGCAGGTGTTCCGCGAGTTCGAGGGACGCGTCGCGATCGGTTCCAAGCGTGGGTCCGGCGACGTGAAGTACCACCTCGGGACCGAGGGCACGTTCGTCGCTGACGGCGGCGAGGAGCTCCCCGTCTATCTCGCAGCCAACCCGTCGCACCTCGAGACCGTCGACGGCGTCCTCGAGGGAATCACCCGGGCAAAGCAAGACCGCCTGCCGATCGGAACCTTCTCGTGGCTGCCGATCCTCATTCACGGAGATGCGGCCTTTGCCGGCCAGGGCGTTGTCGTCGAGACCCTGCAGATGTCGCAGTTGCGCGCCTACCGCACCGGCGGCACCGTGCATGTCGTCGTCAACAACCAGGTCGGATTCACGACGCTGCCGCAGGATGGCCGCACGTCTGTGTACGCGACGGATGTCGCAAAGACGATCCAGGCGCCCATCCTTCACGTCAACGGCGATGACCCCGAGGCCGTGGTCCGGGTCGCCCAGGTAGCCTTCGCCTACCGCGAGCGGTTCCACCGAGATGTTGTCATCGACCTGGTCGTCTACCGCCGGCGCGGACACAACGAGGGCGACGACCCCTCGATGACCCAGCCGCTGATGACGAACCTCATCGAGGCGAAGCGGTCGGTGCGCCGCCTGTACACCGAGTCGCTCGTCGGCCGCGGTGACATCACGGAAGAGCAGTACGAGCAGGCAAAGAAGGACTTCCAGGATCGCCTGGAGCAGGCCTTCGCCGAGACGCACGCTGCCGAGACCGGTTCTTCCCAGGTGGCGAGTGCACCGATGACCGGCTCGATCGACACCATCGGCGAGCCCGAGACGACGGGCGTATCGCGCGATGTCGTCCAGCTCATCGGAGACGCATTCGTCAACAAGCCCGATGGCTTCACTGTCCATCAGAAGCTGCAGCAGCTGCTCGACAAGCGCCAGGACATGAGCCGCAACGGCAGCATCGACTGGGCGTTCGGGGAGCTCCTCGCGTTCGGCTCTCTCCTCGTGGAGGGAACGAACGTCCGAATGGTCGGCCAAGACTCGCGACGTGGAACCTTCGTGCAGCGTCACGCGGTATTCCATGACCGCGCCAACGGTCAGGAATGGCTGCCGCTGGTGAACCTCTCCCAGTCGCAGGGACGCTTCTGGATCTACGACTCCCTCCTCAGCGAGTACGCCGCGATGGGCTTCGAGTACGGGTACTCCGTCGAACGCTCCGACACGCTCGTGCTGTGGGAGGCGCAGTTCGGCGACTTCGCGAACGGCGCGCAGTCGGTCATCGACGAGTTCATCTCGTCCGCTGACCAGAAGTGGGGTCAGCAGTCGAGCGTCGTGCTTCTGCTGCCGCACGGCTACGAGGGACAGGGCCCCGATCACTCGTCGGCTCGCATCGAGCGGTACCTGCAGATGTGCGCTCAGGACAACATGATCGTGGCGCGGCCATCGACGCCAGCGTCCTATTTCCACCTGCTTCGTCGTCAGGCCTACGCACGTCCGAGGAGACCCCTCGTCGTGTTCACTCCGAAGGCGATGTTGCGTCTTCGCGGTGCGACGAGCCCTGTCGAGGACTTCGTGGGCGGCAGGTTCCAGCCGGTTCTCGATGACGATCGTGGGATCGACAAGAGCGCGGTTAAGCGCGTCTTGCTGCATGCCGGCAAGATCCACTGGGATCTGAAGTCGGAGCTCGAGAAGAATCCGAACCCCGAGATTGCCCTGGTGCGGCTCGAGCAGTTCTACCCCGCACCGGTCGAGGACCTCAATCGCGTCATCGACGAGTACCCGAACGCAGAGTTGGTGTGGGTGCAGGACGAGCCCGAGAACCAAGGGGCCTGGCCTTTCATCGCCCTTGAGGTGGTCAAGCACCTGCACGGTCGCACGATTCGTCGCGTCTCCCGTGCCGCCGCGGCATCCACCGCTACCGGCTCCCCCAAGGTGCATGCCGCTGAGCAGGCGGAGATCATGCAGAAGGCGCTCACCCTCTGAACGTCACCGTGCTGGTCAATCCGGCGGCTCGCGCCGGAACGGGTGGCACGATTGCGAATCGAGCCGCCGAGCGGCTGCGCGAGCACGGCATCCGCGCGACCCTGATCAGCGGTGGCAGTGCTGCCGAGTCGACGGAGTTGCTGAAAGAGACGGTGCGGCGGGGCACGGATGCCGTGGCCGTTGTCGGCGGCGACGGAACAGTGTCTCTGGCGATGCAGGTTTTGGCCCACGGCGCGACGCCGCTGGGCATCATCCCGGCGGGAACAGGTAACGACCTCGCCGAGATGCTCGGGATCCGAGAGATGCGCGCTGACGAGGCTGCCGACGCGATCGCGCGGGGAGTGACCCGCGAGATCGACCTCGCACGCATCCGTCGCCACGGCCAGCCTGACGTCTACTTTGGGTCGGTCCTGGCGAGCGGCTTCGACTCCCGGGTGAACGACCGAGCCAATCGGATGCGGTGGCCTCGCGGCTCGTCGCGATACACCATCGCCATCCTCCGAGAGCTGGTCGCACTGCGCAGCTTCGCGTACGAGCTCGAATTGACGGATGCCGAAGGCGCTGTGACGCGGCACGATGGCCCTCTTCTGATGGCAGCGGTTGCCAACGGAACCAGCTACGGCGGGGGCGTGCAGATCGCGCCTCGCGCGAACCCTGCCGATGGGGAACTGGATGTCATCCTGGTTCGCCCCACGCGGCGCGCGCGCTTTCTGCGCCTCCTCCCCCGCGTGTACCGGGGAGCGCACGGAGATGTACCAGAAGTGAGCATGCACCGCGCTCGGGCGGTCCGTCTTCGGGCGCCAGGCGTCACCGCCTACGCGGACGGCGACCTCATCGGGCCGCTGCCGGTGGAGATCGATGTCGAACCGCGGGCGCTTCGTGTCTTCGTCCCGTAGCGGACATGGACTGGGGCGGTCTTCGCTGCACAGCACTCAGCCCGCGGGCGGAGCAAGGCCCAGACGGGGTGCGAGGGAGTCAAGCGCGAAGTCCAGGCCTGCGTCAAGGGCCTCGCCGCCGTGTCCCGCGCCGGCAATGCTGTCGGAGAACACCGTGAACCCGGCATCCGAGGCCAGGGCTGCGTTCGAGACCTGACCCGGCCCGAACACGGCGTCCTGATCGCCGTGCGTGAACACGGCGACGTGCCCAGCGTACTGACCGGCGTGAGCAGCAAGAGCCGCGCTGGGTGACGCAGCCTGGAATGCAGCGGCATCCCCGGCGAAGACCTCATCGATGGTCTGCTGGACGTGCTCTGATCCCGGATACTCATTGCCCGAGATGTCCATCACGTTTCCCCAGATCTGCGGGTTCTGCGCCCCCCACGTGAAGGCGCAGGACCCGCCGTTCGAATAGCCTCCGATGACCCAGAAAGACCGATCGGCGGTGACGTTGAGGTGCGCCACTGCCCACGCGGGGATGTCGGTGGTGAAGTACGTCGAGACAGCGCCGTATGTCGCGGAATCATGACACGCGGGGTCCCGATCGATGGCACCCAGCTGGTCCGCGACGATGGCGATGGGCGCGAGCCCGTTATGAGCTGCAGCAAACCTGTCGAGCGCAGCAGCGATACTCGTCGGGTCGGGGGTGCCCGGCTGACCCATCATGAAGACGATCAGGGGGAGCCTCGGCGGGTTGGCGACAAGAGCAGCAGGCGGCAGGTAGAGCGCGGCATCCCTCGGCGAATACCCCTCGGCGGGGATGCGGTCCTCGCCCGAGAGGGCGCTCACTCGACCGGTCGCCGGCATGTCTGCGGGCGCCGTCCAGGTGGAGTAAAGCGCCGCAGGATCATCGGCCGACGTGGCGGGCGCGGGAAGCGGCAGGTCATCCAAGGCTTGGATGCCAAAGACTGCCGCCGGTGTGTGTGTCAGCCCATAAGACGCGTTCACCCCGAGCGCCGCGGCCATCAGAGCCGCCACAGCCATGACGACGGCGAGCAGACGCCGCCACCAGGGACCGGTGAAGGCGACGACGAGGCCAGCGACCGCGAACCCGAGACCTCCGCCAATCCACAGCGCCGCGTGATCGGGCAACGGTCCGTCAAAGGCGCCGAGGGCCTCTGCAACCAGGGCGAGGAGAAAGCCGCCGACGAGGCCAGCGACCACAGCGATGAGCCAGCGCCACGGATGTCTCGGAGCAGGCCACACGATGACAACGGCCACCGCGACGACGATCGCGCACAGGACACCGAGGATCGGGCTATCGATTAGTTCGAGCGTCAGGAACCACTGTCTCATCGGTCACCGCCGTATCCGGCTCGGGCCACCGCGAGAATCTCGCGGGCCGAAGGTTCCGACAGGTAGGCGCGCAAGACTGCCATTCCGATGCTCGGGAGTTCCACGGGGTCGCTGTACGCGAGGTAGAGCGTGCGATATTCCGGGCGGAACTTGCTCTTGAAGCGGAAGAGAGATGCGAAACCGTATGCCGGCTCGAGCGCGGCGGCCACCTGTTCGAGAAGGGATGCGAGCAGCGTGCGGTCGTTTTCGGCAGCGACACCCGGCTTGCTCGCCAGTGGCGCGCCAGACAGGCTCACCACCTCCAGGCCGTCATCCTTGGCTCGAAGTGCGGTCTTGACGATGACGAACTCCATGAGCCCGTTGGGACCGTCGACGCGGCGGCGCATGTAGTCGAGAGTCCAGCCCACGCGTCGACCCGATCGCCACGACGGCATCCAACTCGTCACAACCTGGATGCGCCCGTCGGAATCGACCGCGAGGACCAGCGCCACGTCCGGGTCCTTCGCCTCCTCGATCGAACCGAGGGTGAATCCAAGCTCGGGAAGAACTTTATCGGCGACCCATTGCTCGTCGATCTCTGTGATCTGAGCGATCTGGTCAGCAGTGAGGTCATCCCATCGCGTCCACAGTGCAACGAACCCGTCCCTCTCGGCCCGCGTCAGCGGCTGGCGGACCTTCTGCCAAGCCTTCCCCGTCAGTGTGAGGTCGGCAAGCACCATCACTGTCTCCTCACCGACCGATGTGTAGGACCAGCCCATCTCCCGAAAGATCGGCAAGAACTCGTCATGGATGCTGTAGAAGGCCGGCGACCATCCCCGATCTGCGCAGTAGTCAACAAATCCCCGCACCGTCTGATCGCGCTTACCGGGCGCGCACAGTGGGTCTGCGATAGCGAGGGCAACATCGCCCACCCGCCGAAACGCCACCGCTCCTGTGCCGTCGGCGGTGTACCAGTGGTCGTTGCCACGCCAGGTTCCCATGAACCCGAGGGTCCCACCGCCACGGCGAAGCAACCGGCGATAGTGCTCGTCGTCTGCGACGACAGCGTGCTGCGGGAACCGGTACATCCGCAGCATCGCGACGATGAAGACCGCCCAGAACAGGACGCCCACCCACTGGTAGATCAGCAGCGCGGCACCGTGCGTGGGGTATGGCGGCTGCCCGAGATTGCGCAGGAACGATGGCGGAACGAACCGGCGCAGTGTTTCAACGAGAAGATCGGTGACGCTGACACGCTGAACGTAGGTCTGCCGGAAGATCGATTCGGCGACGAGGTGGGTTGCGGCACACGCAGCAAGAGTGGCGCTGACCGTGCCGGTGAACCACACCACCGCGCGACGATCTGCCCGGACAGGGAAGAATCGCCGCAGCGCGACCAGCACGACGACCATGCCCAGTGACACCCCGATTGCGGCGATAGCCCACAGCCCGTACTCCAGCCAGGTGGGATCGGCCCAGGGACCGACGGAGACGGTTCCCGCGATGACGGACCAGATCGCTACGACACCGATCAGCCCTTCGACCGCAACCGCCAGAACGAGCGCGGAGCGCCGGCCACGGCGTAGACCCAGGGCGGCGACCAGCAGCAGGGCAACCGGCACGAGCGCCATCAGACCCGGACCGACACCGCGCGTCACCACGACAGCCAGCTGATGGTCACAGAGCGGGCTGTACCGTGTCGCGCACAGATCGACGAGGTTCTCGTCGTACTGGGTGAAGAACGAAACGGCAAACGACAACGGCCCGCGTCCGCCGCCGGCCAGCACCGCCGCGAGCGGACCGAGGCCCGTCACCGCGACGACCAGTGCCGTAACGGAGCGCGTCTCGCGGGTGGACGATCGGTGCCAGGAACGTCGCGGGGTTCCGCGAACGAGCCACAGCCCCAGCAGGAGCCCGAGCACGGCGGCGACGAGGCGATACCACGCGTCGGTGTCGCCGGCATACAGGGCGAACATGGCCAACACGGCGAAACCGACGACCCGGATGCGGCGACGCCAGAGGGCGGATGCCAGCGCCGAGGCAGCCATGAGCGCACCGACCATCGCCGTTGCCGGGTCGAGCACCGGCGTTTCTGCTGCTTCGACGGGACGCAGATCTGACACCGTCCACAGGAGGGCATGGAAGGCCGTGGCGACGAGGTTGCCGGCGAGGGCAACAGCAAGGGTCACCCAGAGCAGCCGGAGGCGGCCCAGCACCCTTTCGGCGTACGCGAAGCCCGTCAGCGCGAGCAGGACCGTGAGGATCGTGTCAACAGCGGAATCTGGAACGAAGATCGCCGTCAGCGGCGTCCACCAGCGCCCCTGGGAGAAGACCGCGACCGGCCCCACCCCCCAGAGCGATCCGTCGTCGCCCCACAACGTTCCGGTGAGAGCTGCGCACGCAAGGACAACGCCCGCTGCTGACAGCGCGACGGGGTGTTCCGTGATGTACCGTCTGACGACGCTCAGGCTTCTGAGCGCAGCGAGATCGGGCCGTGCAGGCTCGACAGCCGCCACCGGCGCACCTCCCGTTCACACTGTCGCGCCGAAACACTACAGCGAGGCGCTCGACGTGGGGAGGGAGATCCTGTGGATCAGTGATGAGCCGCCTGTGCGGCACGCAGCGTCGAGATCACCTGGTCGCGCAGCTCCTCGGGAGCTGTCTCCTTGCACGCTCGTGCGACAGCCTCGGTCAGAGTGGTCGCTACGAGCGCCTCCTCGCGGCAGGCCGGGCAGTGCTCAAGGTGCTCTCGAATGTCGGCGTGCTCGGTCTTGCACACCTCGTTTCGCAGGTACTCCTCCAAGTCCCGCGTGGCCTTAGCGCAGCCGCAGTCAGTCATGTCTCGCTCCTCGAGGCGGCGACCGAGATGCCCCGCTCGGTCGCATATTCGGCCAGCAGCTCCCGCAGCATCCGTCTGCCACGGTGCAGACGGCTCATCACGGTGCCGATGGGGGTTTTCATGATGTCGGCGATCTCCTGATACGCGAAGCCTTCGACATCGGCAAGGTAGACCGCGAGGCGGAAGTCTTCGGGAATCGACTGCAGTGCGTCCTTAACGATGGATGCCGGCATGTGATCGATCGCTTCGGCTTCCGCCGACCGCGTGCGCGTTGAGGTCGTGGACTCTGCGCCGCCGAGCTGCCAGTCTTCGAGATCCTCGATCGCGCTCTGGTACGGCTCCCGCTGCTTCTTGCGGTACGTGTTGATGTACGCGTTGGTCAGGATGCGGTAGAGCCAGGCCTTCAGGTTCGTGCCCTGTGTGAAGCTCGACCAGGAGGCGTAGGCCTTGACGAAGGTCTCCTGCACAAGGTCTGCGGCATCCGCGGGGTTGCGTGTCATTCGCATCGCAGCCGCATAGAGCTGGTCCATGAACGGCAGGGCCTGCTCTTCGAACTGCGTGCGCGGGTCGGCCGGCGCCTCGGCCTGATCAGTCATCACGCGCCAGTCTACGTCCGGCGCCATAGCGATCGTCATCGGGCTCCTTCCGTCCCTCATTAGGCTAGGAACCGATGAGCGGCGAGAGATATTCCACCCCGACCGGTTCCGGAGAATCCGGCTGGTCAGCTCCGCGCGCCGCGGAAGCGGTCGCCGCCCGTCTGGCGGTCCCCGGATCCAAGTCGCTGACGAATCGCGAACTGATCCTCTCAGCGATTGCGGATGCTCCGAGCACCCTCCACGCTCCACTGCACTCCGACGACTCGGTGCGCATGGTGGCCGCCCTCCAGGCGCTCGGCGTCCAGATCGACACCGTCGAGGGCGACAGCCCGTTCGGGCCCGACCTGATGGTGACTCCTCCTGGCAGCGCAGGGTCGGCCGGTGCGTCGTCTTCGGGGATGCACGGCGCGACAGTCGACTGTGGGCAGGCAGGGACCGTGATGAGGTTCATCGCGGGTATTGCGGGGCTGGCCGACGGTGATGTCGTAGTTACAGCGCATGAGAGCGCCCTGCACCGTCCCATGGGTGCGATGATCACGGCCCTTCGCGACGTGGGCGTGGACGTCGATGACGAGGGTCGCTGGGCACTCCCCTTCCGCGTGCGCGGGCACGGTCACATCCGCGGCGGTGAAGTCGTGATCGACGCGAGCGCCTCAAGCCAGTTCGTGTCCGGGATGCTGCTCGCGGCGCCCCGTTTCGACACCGGCCTCCACCTCATCCATTCCGGGTCGCGGCTGCCGAGCATGCCCCATATCGACATGACCATCGAATGCCTCGCGCATCGCGGTGTGCACGTCGAGAGGCCCTCCCCGCGCGAATGGATCGTGCCTCCGCAGCCGCCCCGCGGCAAGACCGTCGCCATCGAGCCGGATTTGTCAAACGCGGCGCCGTTCCTGGCAGCTGCCATGGTCACCGGCGGCAGCGTCACGATCACAGGGTGGCCTGCTCACTCCACCCAGCCGGGGGCGATGCTCGGGTCGATCCTGCACGACATGGGTGCCCGCGTCACGCGACGCGGCGGAGCCCTCACCGTCGCTGCGGGGCGCGGCATCCGTGGCATCGAGATCGACTTGTCGGCAGCGAGCGAACTGACGCCCACGATCGTCGGGCTTGCCGCCTTCGCCGCGGAACCGACGACGATCACCGGCGTGGGTCACATCCGCGGCCACGAGACCGACCGCATCGCAGCGCTCGTCGGAAACCTGCGCGCGCTCGGCGGTACCGCTGACGAGCTCGAGGACGGTCTGCGGGTTCTGCCCGGGCCGCTCCACGGCGGTGTCTGGCGGGCATTCCATGATCACCGCATTGCCACAACCGGCGCCCTGATCGGCCTCGCCGTCGATGACGTCGTGGTCGACGACATCGGAACGACCGCGAAGACCATGCCCCAGTTCCCCGACCTGTGGACCTCGATGCTCGAAGGGAACGGCGCCGAGTGAGCTGGCTCGGGGACGTCGATGACGACGATGAGCTCGGCATGGACGAGAGCGATATCCGCGTCAGGCCGAACCCCAAAGCCAACCGGCCGCGCACGAAGCGCCGCCCTAGCCACGCGGATGCCCAGATCGCACGCGTCCTGGGGGTAGACCGCGGCCGTTACACGGTGCTCGTCGGCGAAGACACGGATGACGAACGCCAGGTGACAGCTGCCCGGGCTCGCGAGCTGCACCGCACCGCGATCGTCACCGGTGACCGCGTCCGGGTTGTGGGAGACACCTCGGGAGACGAGGGAACGCTCGGCAGGATCGTCGGAATCGAGCCGCGCACGTCGCTTCTGCGACGAAGTGCCGACGACACCGATCAGGTGGAGCGCGTCATCGTCGCCAACGCCGATCAGATGCTCATCGTCATCGCCGCCGCCGATCCGGAGCCGCGCCCTCGCCTGGTCGACCGCTACCTTGTCGCCGCGCTCGACGCCGGCATCCGCCCCCTGATGGTCATCACGAAGACCGATCTGTCCGACCCGACGGACTTCCTGTCGCATTTCGCGGGACTCGACCTCGACGTCTTCACCAGTGCACGCGCTGACATGCCGCTGGATCGGATCGGTGCCGCCCTGGTCGGCCACAGCACCGTTTTCGTCGGACACTCCGGTGTCGGTAAATCGACTCTCGTCAACGCTCTGGTTCCGAGCGCCGATCGCGCGACGGGACATGTCAACGAGGTCACCGGCCGGGGACGACACACATCGAGTTCCACGGTCTCGCTGCGCTACGAGGCCCCCTCGGGCACGGGATGGGTCGTCGACACCCCCGGCGTACGCTCCTTCGGGCTCGGTCACGTCGACCCCGACAATATCCTGCGGGCATTCACCGATCTTGCCGAGGTCGCGAGGGAGTGTCCGCGTGGATGCACTCACCTGCCGGACGCGCCCGATTGCGCCATCGCGGAGGCTGTCGCGGCGGGACGCCTCGGGCCCGGGGCTGCAGCCCGACTGGATTCACTGCAGCGTCTGCTCACGACGTTCGCCGATCGCCCCTGAGCGCTGAGGGCCCTGTCGAGAGCGCGGCGACGAACGCGCGGCTCTAGGGTGGACCTATGACAGTGCGTCTTGAACCCGGTACCGCTGCACCCGATTTCACCCTCGTGAACCAGGACGAGACGGATGTCTCGCTGCACGACCTTCGGGGCTCGGGCGTCATCCTCTTCTTCTACCCGCAGGCGATGACGCCGGGGTGTACGACGGAAGCTTGTGACTTCCGCGACAGTGTCGAGCCGCTTCGCAGCGCCGGGTACGTCGTGCTCGGCATCTCGCGCGACGCTCCCGCCAAGCTCCGGGCGTTCCGCGAACGGGACGCACTTCCGTACGACCTGTTGAGCGACCCCGACCGTGCCGTCCACGAGGCCTACGGAGCGTGGGGCGAGAAGACGATGTACGGCAAGACGACAGAGGGGGTGCTGCGCTCGACCTTCGTCCTCGACGAGAACGGCGTCATCGCGCACGCCCTGTACAACGTCAAGGCGACGGGGCACGTTGCCCGAATCCGCGGTCTGCTCGGTCTCTAGTCTTCCCGCGCCGGTGGAGCCGCGCTGCGAACGGCGATCACCAGGAGCACGAGGGCGGCGATCGCCGGGATGGCGATCACGACGCCCGTGACCGGATGCGCGTACTGGCCCGTTGCAGCACCCAGGGCGACGGCGAGAATCAGCAACTGCGTCACGATCGCTCCCGAGCGACCCCATGACAGCCCTCGCCACGTCGTGATGCCGAACACCGCGACGATCGCAGCCCCGGCCAGCGTCAACACGATCAGCGCAATCGCACTGTCCAGCGCTGCGGTATCGCCGGCGATGACCGCAACGGCTTCCCATGCCGCGAGCGCGCCGAGCCCTGCTGCCTCCAGCAGCACGATCACGCCTGCCACTCGAGCGGCAGTCATCGAGCGCGTCACTGCATTGACCTCCCGATCACTCTCGGCCCGCTCATAGCGTTCTTGCATCGTCCTCACGAATGAACCCTTGATTCGGGTGAACGGCTGTGGGACGATGGGTAAAGCCGTGTGCTCCCACAAGGTCGTGGGACGAGACATCTTCTCGTACACCTCATAGAGTATCCGACCGCCCCCGTGGCCCGATGCTCATTCCCCATCAAGGAGCACCCCCTATGGATTGGCGCGACAAGGCCGCCTGCTTGACTGTCGACCCCGAACTGTTTTTCCCGGTAGGAAACACGGGTCCAGCGGTCGACCAGATCGAGAAGGCAAAATCCGTGTGCGCCCGGTGCACCGTCACCGAAATCTGCCTGCAGTATGCCCTGGAGTCCGGTCAGGACTCGGGTGTGTGGGGCGGGCTCTCCGAAGACGAGCGCCGCGCCCTCAAACGCCGCGCTGCCCGCGCGCGCCGCGCCAGCTGACAGCCTCGGAGGCGGCGACGTCAGGCCGTCGTCAATCGAGCGCGATGTAGCGCAGCGGGATGTCGATCGTGACTTCCGTGCCGCTTCCGACGAGCGTGTGCCAATCGATCGTGCCCCCCAGCTCTCCCTGTATGAGGGTGCGCACGATCTGGGTGCCCAAGCCTCGGCCGACCTGCCCTTCCGGCAGCCCCACGCCGTTGTCGCGGACACGCACCAGGAGCCGTTCGGGGTCCCGTTCGGCCTCGATCTCGACGTCGCCCTCTTTGCCTGCGAGGCCGTGCTCGACGGCGTTCGTCACCAGCTCCGTGAGGGCCAGCGCCAGTGGCGTTGCGTACTCGCTCGGGAGCGTGCCGAAGCGCCCCACGGAACGGGTCCGCGCGCGAGTGGTCGGCGCGGCTGCCACTTCGGCGACGAGTTTGAGAACGCGATCGAAGACATCATCGAAATCGACGCGCTGTGTGAGCCCTTCTGACAGGGTGTCGTGCACGACGGCGATTGCAGAAACACGACGCATCGCCTGGGTCAGTGCCTCGCGAGCTTCCTCCGTGTGGGATCGGCGGGCCTGAATGCGAAGCAACGATGCGACGGTCTGCAGATTGTTCTTGACCCGGTGGTGGATCTCGCGAATCGTCGCATCCTTCGTGATGAGCTCTTGCTCCTGGTGGCGCAGCTCCGTGACATCGCGGCACAGCACGATCGCACCGATGCGCGTCCCGTGATCACGCAGCGGGATGGTCCGCAGGCTCACCGTCACCCCCCGCGCCTCGATGTCGGCGCGCCAGGGCGCCCGACCCGTCACCACCAACGGAAGCGATTCGTCGAACTGGCGCTTCTCGGGAAGGATCTCCGTCGTCACCTCGACGAGCGACTCTCCCTCGAGCTCGTCCTCGAATCCCATGCGGTTGAACGCCGAGAGTGCGTTGGGGCTCGCAAACGTCACAGTCCCATCGACATCGAGGCGCACGAGACCGTCCGAGGCTCGAGGCGCGCCCCGCCGTGGCGCTGTCGGCGCGCTCAGATCGGGGAAGTCACCCGAGGCGACCATCCCGAACAGATCATCGGCACACTCGTTGAAGGTGATCTGCTGCCGCGAGGGAGTACGCGTCTCGCCGAGATTGGTGTGACGGGTCAGGACTCCCACCGTGGTGCGACCGGAGCCGGCCCCTCGCACGATCGGTACCGCACGCACCCGGGTCGGGGTCTCTTCGAACCAGTCCGGGGATGCCGAGTCGACGATCATTCCCGAGAAGAACGCCTCGCGGATCTGGGTCCGCCACTGCGGGCGGACCGGGTCACCGACGATGTCACGGTAGAACAGGGTCGCAGCTCCGCTGGGGCGGGCATGGCCGACAGCGACGAACGAGTCATCCGTCGTCGGAACCCAGATGACAATGTCAGCAAACGCGAGATCGGCCAACAGCTGACCGTCCCCGGCCAAGCGGTGGAGCCATTCGACATCCGCGCCGGTGGAACGCCCCTGGGCATAGACGAGATCGCTGAGGGTCGACATCGTTTCAGCCTAGAGCCCCGGCGTGAATGCTCGAACTACGCAGCTTTGCGAGTATCGACGGCGAGCGCCTCAGCCACGAGACGTCGCACCCCGGACACGATCGGTGATCTGCGGGCAACGTCTGCGATCGGGCGGGCGGCCAGGAGCGCAGCGTCAGCCGAGCGCGGATCTTGAGGCACGAACCACACCTCACGGATACCGGCGAACCGGTCGAGACTTCGGCGTACCTGACCGCGGGCGTCGATGCCCAGGGAGCCCGGGCGCAGCCGGTTGGCGACCACGGCGATCGGTGTCGCTCCCACCGTCTCGCGCAACTGCGCGTACCCGCGAACGAATCGGCTGATGCCGACAGGATCCGCAGCAGCAACGGCGACGATGAGATCAGCCTCCTGGAGGGCCGCGATCGTGGCGGCGTTGCGCCTGTCCCCCGCGAGATCACTCACGATCTCTTCGTCGCGGTCCAGCGGCGCTGCCACGTCGACGACAGTGTCGTCAGCCCACTCACGGCATACCGCGAGCGCGGCGCGCACACGATCTTCACGCAGCTCCGGCCAGCGCGACGGACGATTGATGCCGGTCAGAACGCGCGGCCCACGCCCGAGCCGCAGCGCGATTCTATCGAGTTCGGCGACGTCCAGAGCACCAAGACTCACTTGTCGACAGGCGGCGGCGAACCCCGGGCCTTCATCGGGGAGCCCCAGCGCCAAAGCAATCGACGGCGCGTGCGAGTCTGCATCGATCAGGGAGACGTCACGGTCGCGGGCGAGCTCCACCGCTAGTTCGATCGCGATCGTTGAGCGACCGGGCGACCCGGCCGGGCCCCATACGGCAATGACGCGTCGCCCGGCCCGGGGAGCGGGTGCGGCGGGCAGCGGGTTTCGGAGGGCACCCACGAGCTCGCGACCGGAAGCGCGAGGCGACATCGGGACACCGAGCCCGAATGCCTGAGCGAGGCGCGCCGGCGCCTCTCCATCCCCCACGGGAACGATTCGGACCCCCTCCCGATCGCACGCTGTCACGAGTTCGCGCGTGAGGGTGTCGTGGCGCGCAGCGACGACGAGAAGATCAACCTCCTGGTCGCGGGCGTCACGGACTGCGCCGCGGGCGGCCGCGATGCCGGGGGTCGTGACCGGCACCGCCAGCGCGTCCCATCCGAGCCGCGACAGCTCGTCAGCCAGACGTGTCGCGTGGGGCTCATCCAGCGCGATGAGCGCCCTCATTGCTGCCCCGGAGTCCAGGGGATGACCGAGAGCGCCGAACCGTCGGCGATCGCAGCGAGCGCGGCGGCGACATCGGCCCGGGGGATCACCAACTCGACCGCTGCCGTTCCCCCTGCCAGTGGCGAGTCGTCGCGGCTGACACTGACGACTGTCGCGTCAGCCACGAGGATGCGTGGCGTATCGAAGCGCGACTGATCCAGACGCGGCGCTGCCCACAGCTCTACCGTCGATCCGGCGACGACAGACCCTGGTACCTCGGCCGCGCTGCGGACGACGACCGTCGTCGAGCGCGTGCTGTCGTCGGTCACAAGGGCATCCGCGGGCACGAGTTCTCCGGCCGAGACCGTCCGCGCCGCTACGAGCCCTTCACCGAGATCATCAGCGCCGAGGTAGGCGTCAGATGCGGCCCCGAGAGCAACCTCCACGACGGCAAGGTCGGCTGCAGCGACCGGCTCGCCGGGCACGATCGCCCGAACGGCGACGTACACGGGTTCGGTCTGCCGCGCCGCCGACACGATGAACCACACGCCTCCGACAGAAGCCAGAACCAGAACGATGCCGATAAGGAACCGCAGGTCGGCCCACGCGGAGCGCCGGGACGTTCGAGACGGTGAGAACATGCGATCCATGGTGACCGAGGCAGGCGATGGGCTGCCGCGCTTATCCACAGCGTGCGCTGCTGCGCCGCCCTGTCCGAACCCGGCGTCATAATGGGGACATGCCCCATCCCCACGCTGCCGACGCGCGCCTGTTGACGCCCTCGCAGGTCGCCGAAGTGCTCGCGATCGAGGTCGATGACGTGGTGGCCCTCGTCTTGGCCGGACAGCTCCGCGGAATGCGTGTGGGCGAGAGCGGGCAGTGGCGGATTGACGAGACGAGCGTCGAGGCCTACCTCGACGATCAGGTCGAGCAGACCCGCCGCATGGCCCTGTGGCACCAGTCTCAGACCGCCAGTTTCCCCGAGCTGTGGGGCACCGGAGCCATTCGCAACCCCGACTGATCCACGAGGCTGCTGCGGCTCAGAGCCCCGAGTCACCCGCCGCCATGATCAGCTGCGCGAGCGCGCCGAACGGAACCATCCGAAAGCCGGTCACTGCCGACGGATGCCGCGGGGTATCGAGGTCGTGAAGGGCAAGATCGAAATGATCGGCACCGGCTCGGTCCACGGTTCCGGTCAGGGAGTCACCAGCGACCAGCTCGACCAGGACGGGAACGCGCCGGCGCGCGAGGTCGCGCAGAACGAATCCAAGATCCACCCGCTCACGGAGGGCTTGCCCCGCGCGTCCCGAGGCGCTGTGCAGGAGGTCGGCGTGCGGCATCCGTAGTCCCATGAGCCCGGCGAGGGGCACGATGCTGACGGAGGACGGTCCTCGATCGAGCGCGAACCAATCGGCTCCCACCGCAACGATCCGCCCGTCGACATCGCCGCCACCACTCAGGTGTGCCCGAACCTGAGCCTGGGCATCCCGCAGCACGAGAAGCCGGTCCCGCAGCGATACGCGCGACAGGCGCACCCGCTCAGACTCGGAGGCGAGGGCTGCGCGCTCTGCTTCCCACTCGGCGGATGCTTGAGCTTCGAGGTCATCGAACAGCCGGTCCCATCGCACGGGGCGAGCGTACGTCCCAGATGAGGAGTCGATGAGAAACTGTCCACAGCGAGGCCCCCGCCCCCACCCGGCATCCCGCCGTGTGCTCTACTTCTCGACATCCTGTTACCGGTCGAGAGTGAGATCTCATGGCGACGACGCAACCGAACTTCGCACGCGCTTACCGCGCGGCAGACGAAGCGGCCGAGCTGAACCAGTACTTCGCGCCGCAGCGCACGAGCACCGCCGACCTCCCCGATCCTGAGACCTTCTTACGCAACATCTCGCGCGGGGTCCTGGAGATCTTCGCGGGCGTTCGCGAGGTAGACCAACTCGCCAGGTGGCTGACCGAGGATGCCTATCGGAAGCTCGTCACCCGAGCCAACCTGGCCGCCCGCGCACGAAGTGCCCGCGGCATGCCCGCCAAACGTCCCGTGCATCAGATCGTTTCCGTGCGCTATTCCTCCCCCGCGGACGGCATCGTCGAGGGCGTCGTCATCGTCCGTGGCCCCGCACGCACCCGTGCGGTAGCCCTGCGGTTGGAGGGCATGGACGGTCGTTGGCGCACCACCTCGCTCGCCCTGCTGTGACCACGCCGCGCAGGGCGCTCCGCCTTACTGCCGGTACGACGACAGGAAGTTCCCGAGCCGCTCGATCGCCTCGGTGAGCACCCGAGACTCCGGAAGCGTCACGATCCTCACGTGGTCAGGGGTCGGCCAATTGAATCCCGTCCCCTGCACAAGCAGCACCTTCTCGGCGACGAGGAAGTCGTACACCAGCTTCGCGTCATCGCGAATCTCGTAGACGTTCGGATCGAAGCGCGGGAAGGCATACAGCGCCCCCTCGGGCTTGACGCAACTCACTCCCGGGATCGACTCCAGGGCCTCCCAGGCGGCATCCCGCTGCTCATGCAAGCGCCCCGTGGGCGCGATCAGCGCGTCGATCGACTGGACTCCCGACAGCGCAGCCTGCACGGCGTACTGTGCCGGAACGTTCGGACAGAGCCGGGTCGAAGCGAGGAGGGTGATGCCTTCCAGGAAGCCGGCTGCGTGATCCTTCGGTCCCGTGATCGCCAGCCACCCCGAGCGGTAGCCCGCGACTCGGTAGGTCTTCGAGAGTCCGTTGAAGGTCAGCACCAGCAGATCCGGCGCAACAGCAGCCATCGGAATGTGCGTCGCATCGTCGAAAAGGATGCGGTCGTAGATCTCATCAGCGAGGACCAGAAGAGAGTGCTCGCGGGCGATGTCGGCGATCTGTTCGAGGACTTCCCTCGTGTAGACGGCACCGGTCGGATTGTTGGGGTTGATGACAACGATCGCTTTGGTGCGCTCCGTGATCTTCGAGCGGATGTCCTCGATGTCTGGCTGCCAGCCGTTTTGCTCATCGGAGAGGTAGTGGACCGGCGTCCCGCCCCCCAGGCTCGTCATCGCCGTCCACAGCGGGTAGTCGGGAGCCGGGATCAGCACTTCGTCGCCCTCGTCAAGGAGGGCCTGCATCGTCATCGTGATGAGCTCGGAAACCCCGTTCCCGAGATATACGTCGTCGGGGTCGAGCGCGGGGAATCCGGGGACCTGCTCGTACCGATAGACGACCGCGAGTCGAGCCGACTTGATACCGCGGCTGTCGCTGTAGCCGTGGGCCTCGGGCACCGCCTCGATCATGTCCCGCACGATCTGGAACGGAGCCTCGAAGCCGAACGCTGCCGGGTTGCCCGTGTTCAGCTTGAGGATCCGGTGCCCCTCGGCCTCAAGCCGGTCGGCCTCGACCAGGGCCTGCCCCCGGATCTCGTAGAGGACGTGCTTGAGTTTGCTCGACTGGTCGAGCGGCCGGGGGTGGGTCATCCGTTCAGGATAATGCCGCACCCGCCGGGCCACCTGACCGCGCGTGGCTCGCGCCCCGCGCTTACTTCTTCTTGTCGGCTGCGCGTCGCTGGGCGCGGTTCAGCGGCGGCTGGGCTGCTTGTGCCGGCGCTTCGCCATCGGTGCGCTGCCCGAACGCGCCTCGCGCGGCGGGAGCCGCCGGCGCGACGGGCGCTGCTGGCGCGGATGCCGCAGCCTGACGGGCCCGGCTGGTCGCCGCTTGCTGCACCTGGCCGCGTTCGTTGCGCACCTCGACCTCACCAGCGTCGTTGGCTGCGGAGTACTGCAGGCGCTGCCCCTCGACGGGCGCGATAGACAGACCCTTAGCCTCGACTTCGGCGGCGCTCTCGCCCTCGGCGCGGCGTACCTCGACCTCCAGGTTGTAGAGGTACCCGACTGACTCTTCCTTGATCTGGCCCATCATCTGCTGGAACATCTGATAGCCCTCGCGCTGGTACTCGATCAGCGGATCACGCTGGGCCATCGCACGCAGGCCGATGCCGTCCTTCAAGTAGTCCATCTCGTAGAGGTGGTCGCGCCAACGGCGGTCGACGACCTGGAGCACGACGCGCCGCTCGAGCTCGCGCATGGCAGCCTCACCGAGACTTTCTTCGCGCTTCTGATAGGCGATCCGAGCATCCGAGATGATCTCGCGCTTGAGGACCTCGGGCGTGACCTTGCCCTTGCTTCCCGATTCGGCGACGACCTCGTCGATCGTGAGTGAAACCGGATACAGCGTCTTGAGTTCGGTCCACAGAGCGTCGAAGTCCCAGCTCTCGGTGTGACCCGTACCCGTGTGATCGTCAATGAGCGTGCTGATCGCGTCCTCGATGAAGTGCTGGACTCGATCCGCGATGTCATCTCCCTCGAGGATGTGGCGACGATCCGAATAGATGGCTTCACGCTGACGGTTGAGGACGTCGTCGTACTTCAGCACGTTCTTGCGCAGCTCGGCGTTGCGCGCCTCCACTTGCGACTGTGCGCTCTTGATCGCACGAGAGACCATGCCGGATTCGATCGCGACGTCATCGGGGAAGTTCGTGCGCGACAGGATGGCCTCGGCAGCGCCCGACTGGAACAGGCGCATGAGGTCATCGGTCAGGGACAGGTAGAACCGGCTCTCGCCCGGGTCGCCCTGACGGCCGGACCGACCACGGAGCTGGTTGTCGATGCGGCGCGACTCGTGCCGTTCCGTACCGAGCACGTACAAGCCGCCGGCGGCAACGACCTTCTCGGCCTCTTCGGCGACGTGCTCGCGGGTCGACTGGTACACCGCATCCCACTCGGCCTCGTACTCGTCCGGCGTCTCCACCGGATCGAGACCCTTCGCCTTCATCTCCTGCACCGCGAGGAACTCAGCGTTCCCGCCGAGCATGATGTCGGTTCCACGCCCCGCCATGTTCGTTGCGACGGTCACTGCGCCCAGTCGCCCGGCGCGTGCCACGATCTCGGCCTCGCGCGCGTGGTTCTTCGCGTTGAGCACCTCGTGCTTGATGCCCTTCTTCGCGAGCAGGCGCGACAGGTACTCGCTCTTTTCCACCGACACCGTACCGACGAGCACCGGCTGACCCGACTCGTGGCGCTTCGCGATGTCCTCGACCACCTGGGCGAACTTCGCCGGCTCGTTCTTGTAGACGAGGTCCGACTGATCCTTGCGGATCATGGGCTTGTTCGTGGGGATTGCGACGACGCCCAGCTGATAGGTCGACATGAACTCGGCAGCCTCGGTCTCGGCGGTACCGGTCATGCCCGAGAGCTTGTCGTAGAGGCGGAAGTAGTTCTGCAAGGTGACAGTCGCGAGGGTCTGGTTCTCGGCCTTGACCGGCACGCCCTCCTTCGCCTCGATCGCCTGGTGGATGCCCTCGTTGTAGCGACGGCCGACCAGGATTCGACCGGTGTGCTCATCGACGATCATCACTTCGTCGTTCATGACGACATAGTCTGTGTCGCGCTTGAACAGGGCGAGCGCCTTGATCGAGTTGTTCAGGAACGAGATCAGCGGGGTGTTGACCGACTCGTAGAGGTTGTCGATCCCGAGGTAGTCCTCGACCTTCTCGATACCCGGCTCAAGCACACCGATCGTGCGCTTCTTCTCGTCGACCTCGTAGTCGACGCCCGGCTCGAGAGTCCGAGCGATCTTCGCGAACTCGGCGAACCACCGGTTGGCCTCGCCAGCGGAGGGTCCCGAGATGATCAGGGGCGTCCGGGCTTCGTCGATCAGGATCGAGTCAACCTCGTCGACGATCGCGAAGAAGTGGCCGCGCTGGACGAGGTCCTCCCGGCGCCACGCCATGTTGTCGCGAAGGTAGTCGAAGCCGAACTCATTGTTCGTGCCGTAGGTGATGTCCGCGAGGTACTGCTCCCGGCGCACCTCGGGGGTCTGTCCCGACACGATCGTGCCGGTCGTCATCCCGAGCGCCCGGTACACGCGCCCCATGAGGTCGGCCTGATAGCTCGCGAGGAAGTCGTTGACGGTGATCACGTGGACGCCCTTGCCCGCGATCGCGTTCAAGTACGCGGGAAGCGTTGCCACCAGCGTCTTGCCCTCACCGGTCTTCATCTCAGCGATGTTGCCGAGGTGCAGCGCAGCGCCGCCCATCAACTGCACGTCGTAGTGCCGCTGACCGATCGTCCGTTTCGCGGCCTCGCGCACGGCCGCGAAGGCCTCGGGCATCAGCTTGTCGAGCGTCTCGCCCGCCTCGTAGCGGGTGCGAAACTCCGCGGTCTCGTCCCGCAACTCGTCATCGGTCAGCTGCGAGTACTCGTCCTCGAGGGCGTTGACCGCCTTCGCAACCTGCTGCAAGCGCCGCAGCAGCCGACCTTCGCCGGCACGCAGGAGTTTCTCGAGAGGATTGGCCACGGAAAGCTCTCCATCTGTCAACGGCGGCACCCGAGGTGCCGACCCGGCGCGAACCGCGCGCGGACATACCGACTCATGTTACCGGGCCGTGACCTTAGCGTGCGCTGGATCCGCTCCCAGCGGAAGCGCCCACCCCCGCCCGCGAGGCGTGCACCCTGAGCCTCTCGGGGAAGACCCTGAATTGTCACCGACAGTCAGCCGTCATGCTTGGCCCGGCCCGCAGCCCCGGGATAGGTTGCACGCGGGGGATAACGAAGCCGTCCGCGCTCATCGGGGTAATGCTTCGTCGCGAATGGAAGGCGTGTGTCTATGGCCGTGTGGCGTCGATGGGTGTTGCCCATCCTCTTGGTGATCGTGTTCGGCGCTATCGCTGCGGCACTCGTGAAGATGGCGTTCTTCCCCGATACCGCCACAGCATCGGCAGATCCGGGAGGGCAGATCGCCGAGCCTGTTGTTCCCGTCGTACGCCAGAGCGTGATCGACGAACTGACTCTTGTGGGAACGATTGCGCGCGACGACGCCGTGACGGTGCGCTCTGAGGTCGACGGAGCCGTCAGCGAGGTGAAGGTCGCGCCGGGCCAGTCGGTGGCGACCGGTCAGGTGTTGATGACGATCAAGCAGTCCTACCCCGTCAAGACGATCGACGTGGTGGCCCCCGAGGCTGGCGAAGTGACGGCCGTCGCTGTGGTCAAAGGCCAGGCGACGAGCATCGGTGGTGAGATCGCGACGCTCAGCCCCGCTCGGTACCACGTGCAGAGCACCATCGAGCCAGTGCAGCTGTACCGGCTGCTGAACGCCCCGACCGAGGGCGAAGTCACGATCCAGGGCGGCCCTGCGCCCTTCGCGTGCACAGGGCTGTCGGTGCAGGTGTCCGAGGATGGCACGACGAGCATCACGTGCGCGGTGCCGACCGATCAGACGGTGTTCGCCGGGCTTCGGACCGAGCTGTCGATCCGGGTGGCCACGGTCGACGACGCGCTCGTGGTCCCGGTCACAGCCGTCCGCGGCGGAGCAGGCACGGGGCTGGTGTGGGTGGATGCCGGGACCGGCGATGCCCTGGAGGAGCGGGAAGTCGGACTCGGAGTCAGCGATGGCACCGTCGTCGAGGTCGTCTCCGGACTGTCCGAGGGCGAGCAGGTGCGCCAGTTCGTGCCCGGCCTCGCGGCCCCGAACGAGCCGGTCTGCTACGACGACGGCATGGGCGGTCAGTTCTGTGAGGATCCGGGGTGGAGCTGGTGAGTCTTGTCAGGCTCGAGGGTGTGACCAAGCAGGTCGCACTCCCTGACGAGTCGACGCTCGACATCCTGCGCGGTGTCGACCTTGCCGTCTCGGCGGGCGACCACGTCGCGATCGTCGGACGCAGCGGCTCGGGCAAGTCCACACTGCTGAACATTCTGGGCCTGCTCGATCTGCCGACATCGGGAACCGCAGAGTTTCGAGGCACGCCGGTCGCCGGCATCCGACGCGGGCGGCTCGACCGGATGCGGGGGCGAGATGTCGGCTTCGTCTTTCAGCAGTTTCATCTGCTTGCCGGTCGCACGGCGCTCGAGAACGTCGAGATGCCGCTCGGGTACGCGAGCGGTAAGCAGTTCTGGCGCCGCCGGGAGCTCGCCTCAGCGATGCTGGACCGTGTGGGCTTGGCCCACCGGCTTGACACGCCCCCCGAGCGACTGTCGGGCGGCGAGCAGCAGCGCGTCGCGATAGCGCGCGCCCTCGTACGCCGCCCGGCGCTTATCCTCGCCGACGAACCGACGGGGGCTCTGGATGTCGAGACCGGCGCCGCGGTGATGGCGCTGCTCGATGACATCGCAACCGAAAGCTCCGCCGCGCTCGTGACGATCACCCACGACCTTCACGTGGCAGCTCGCGCACGACGGCACCTGCGACTTGCCGATGGCGTACTCTCGCCCGTCGACCTCGATCGGGCGTTCGCTGACACCGCACTCGGGGCGGTCTCGTCATGAGCGGGTTCGTCGGCGCGCTCCTGGAGGCATGGGCGGAACTGCGCCACCACAAGCTGCGGGTCCTACTGAGCCTGATCGGTATCGCCGTCTCGGTTGCAGCACTGACCGCGGTCGTCGCGCTCGGCGACTACCAGCGGCAGGCGGCAGCCGAACAGTCAGACCGGTACGGCGGTCGCGTCGCCACGATCTCGGTGTCGGCATCCACCACCGACGGGGCCCCCATGGACTGGGACAGCTTCGACGAGGATGTCTCGGGCGCCGCCGCACGGTTCGATCTATCCTCCATCTCGCGGCTCGCCGCATCCGTGACCCTGCAGGTACAGACTCCGGAGTGGGTCAGACCCGTCACAACGATGCTGGTGGACCCCGCCTACCCCGTCATCCATCGATCGACAGTTGCCGAAGGCCGCTGGTTCGTGCCGGGTGACGAGGGGCTGCTGGCGCCGCCCGTCGTGATCAGCTACCCGCTGTGGACTGCCCTCGGAGCACCGCCGCTGGCGACCCACCCGACGATCGAGGTGGTTGGCGCTGCGGGAGGCACATTCCCCATCATCGGCGTCGCGCCGCGCGAGGGCGAGTGGGACTCGAATAAGCAGATCTGGATGCTGTACGACGGGTATCGAGAGCGGGTTGATGCGCTCCCCGCCGATACCGGGGTCACGTGGGAGCTCTGGGTGCCCGAGGTGATCGTCCCAACGGTCGGAGCACTACTGGCATCGGATGTCCGCGCCGCGGCCGGGGATGCGGTACAGGTCTCGGTCTCGCGCACCGACTGGGGTTCGCGTCCCGATGCGCAGGCGTCTGCTGCGATGTTCGAACTTGTCACCGGTTCGATAGCCGTCCTGATCCTCGTGCTCGGCGGGTTGGGGCTGGTCAACATCCAACTGGTAGCCATGCGCCAGCGCATTCGAGAGATCGGGGTTCGCCGCAGCTTCGGAGCCACCGCAGGCCGGATCTTCACGGCGGTCCTGCTCGAGAGCGTCGTCGCCACCGCGGTTGCCGGCGTCATCGGAATCGTGCTGGCCGTCGCCATCATGCGCACGCCCATGGTGCTGGCCATGTTCGGCGCTCTGCAGGACGTGCCACCCTTCCCCGTTCGTGCCGCGATCACCGGGCTCATCGCATCTGTCGCCATCGGCGCGCTGGCGGGATTCCTTCCCGCGCTTGTGGCGGTGCGCTCACGCGTCATCGACACCCTGCGCGTCTGAGCGCTCAGCCCGAACACGGCTGCGCGATTCTAGGATCAAGGCATGGCCGGTTTTTGGGGACGACGCAAGCGTGAACAGGCCGAGACGGCGCAACAGGATGCCGACCTCGCGCGCCGCGCACAGAGCTCGCTCGTTGCGGCCGACGAGCATATTCGTCTCGCCGCAGACGAGGTCTCGTTCGCCGAAGCCGAACTCGGCCCAGGCGCCGTCGGCGACCTGCGCGACGCGCTCGATTCGGTGCGAACCCACATGCAAGAGGCCTTCCATCTGCACCAGCTCAACCACGACGAGATTCCCGACACCGCCGACGAACTCCGCACTCGAAACACCCGCATCATCCAGCTGTGCGACTGGGCAGAAGACCTCCTCGAGGACCGGATGGCTGCCCTGGCCGAGCCGATCGAGCGGGCACGTCGTGCGCCTGAAATCATCGCCCGCGTTCGCACTGACGCTGCCCGTGTCCGGGAACGCATCCCGCACGCCCGTGAGACCGTAGAACGGCTTGCCACGAGGTACTCGGCGCGCGCGTTGGAGGGCGTTGCTGCAAACCCCGCGGAAGCCGAACAGCTCGTGGGCTTTGCCGAACACAGCGCGGGAGTCGCTGAGCGTCGACGGGAAGCCGGGCAGCGGGAGCAAGCGAATCTCGCGATGGAAGCCGCGACGGAAGCGGCTCGTCGCGCCGAGACCCTGGTTGATGCCGTCGAAACGTTCGAGGTCGAGGCCCTCCGAGCTGAAGCGACACTCGGCGCGATCGTGGAAGACTCGCGCGGGGATCTGATCGCTGCGCGAACCGCCCCCCAGGTTCCCGCCGTTGTCCAGGCGATGTCAGGACTGCAAGCTGCCCTCTCCGCGCTCCCCGCCGCCGGAGTGAACACCGACCCGTTTGAGCACTTGACCCGGATGCGGGAAGCGAACGCGGCACTCGATGCGGCAGTGGCCGCGGCGCTCGAACGCGCATCCCGACCGATTCCGGAGCTCGGTCATGTGCGAAACGCGATCGATGACGCCGACCGCCAGCTCGCGGTGGCCCGAGACGTCATTGCCGGCCACCGGGGCTGGATCGGTGCTGACGCACGCACGCGCCTTGCCGAAGCCGAGCGCGTCCGGGCAGACCTGGACCGCGTCGTCGGAGGCTCCGCCGCGACCGTCCCCACCATCCCCGAGGACGATCGCGAGCAGGCGCTGGAGTTCGCCCGCCGCTCCGCCCAGCTGGCAGGCGACGCGCTGCGGTATGCCCAGCGCGACATCGACGCATCACGTCCCGCGGCGGGTCCACCGCCGCAGTGGGGCGGTCCCATGGAGGGCTTCGGTCGCCGCGCCGGCGGCGGTTCGGACCTCGTCGGAGGAATCCTCGGGGGTCTGGTGATCGGCAGCATCCTCGACGGAATCTTCGATTGAAAGACGGATGCCGCGAGCTGGTGGGCCCGCGGCATCCGTTCCTCTATCTCGCGGCAGTGCCGCGGGCGGTCAGCTCACCAGGGCCGCCGGGCTCGCCTCTGTCGTGAGGGAGATCACACCGTAGTCCCAGCCCTTGCGGCGGTAGACCACGCTCGGGTGATCGGTTGCGGCGTTGATGAACAAGAAGAAGTCGTGCCCGACCAGTTCCATCCGGTCGACGGCATCCTCGACCGTCATCCACTCGGCCTCGAATTCCTTCGTACGGATCACGACGGGTGTGTAAGCCTCGTCATCCTCACCGTCGACGATCGGCACCTCGCCGGTCGCCACACGACGGAGCACGTCTGCCGATGCGGGCTGGATGTCGATTCCGTCGAGCTCACCGCGCTCCTTGTCGAAACTCGCCTTACGGGGGTGGTTTCGGGCATCCACTCTCTTGTCCTTGGCGCGGCGCAACTGCTCGCACAGCTTGTCGACAGCCATGTCGAGCGCCGTGAACTTGTCGGCATCGGTTGCTTCAGCCCGCACGAGCGGACCCTTGCCGGTGAGCGTGAGCTCGACAGTGTGGTCTTCGACCCGACCCGTGCGGTAGGTGCGGTGGGTGACCTTGACATCGATGCGCTGCGCACGGGGTGCGAGGTGTTCGATCCGGACGAGTTTCTCTTCGACGACCGAGCGGAAGCGATCGGTGATACCGACTCCCACGCCGACGATGTTCGTGTCCATCTTGACCTCCTTGTTTCCGGTCCGCCCGGTTCCAAGGGCGGACCATCAGTCGCCTTGTCACCCCCACGTTAGACCCTGGTCATCTGCCTGTCACGCACGATTTCCGCTGTGTCCGTATCCTCCGCAGGAACAGGTGCGAGGACACGTTTACCCGGCGCTCAGCGACTCCGAAAACGCCGCATCAGAGCTACCATTCCCCCGTCATCCCCGCGCGTCAGGTGACCACAGCAGCGGCGTGGAAGCCACAGTGACAGCTCCGATAACCGTTGCCCCTGCCGCCTGCAACGCCTCGGCCGCTGCCCGCAGGGTCGCGCCGGTCGTCACAACATCATCGATCAGGACGACGGGCCGCTCGGGCACCGATCGTACGGTGAACATCCCCTGCGAATTGCGTTCCCGCGCCGCCCGGCCCAGTGCCCGTTGGTCGAGGCCGGAGCCCACGCTGCGGAGTGCGGGTAGGCAGTGGAGCCCAGCCCGCCTGGCGATGAGCTCGACCACGCTGTAACCGCGGCGGCGAAACGCGGCTGACGACGATGGGATCGCAACCGGGATGACCGCAGCTGCAGCGATAGCAGGCACCAGTCCCCCGGGCACGATATCCGTCAGCCCCATCGCCCCGCGCAGGGCCGCCCCGAGCGGGCGAGCGAGCCCGGTCCGACCGTCGGCTTTGAGTGAGCGCATGACACCGACGACGGGCCCGGCATAGTCCATCGCACTGACCACCGCGAGGCCGGCGACCGTCCGGTGCCTCACACCACCACTGCGCACTGCACGCTCGCACTGCTCACACAGTGGGGAGTCGGGCTGGCCGCATCCAGCACAATCGACCGGGATGAGCCACGAGAGCGCTTGCACTGCTGCAGCGTGCACCCATGCCGCAGCACGCGGGGAGGCAGAGGTTGTCACCGCCCCAGCGTGCACCGCAACACCCGTCGCACCAGGGGTCCGCAGCGATTCCCCGAAAGGCTACGCCGACACGAAGCTCGGGAGGAGCCGAAGGGTCACCGCTGTGGCGTGCCCTGCTGAACCGCAAGGAGCAAGATCCCCTCCGCAGTCTGCAGCCAGTTCGCTCCGCGGCGTACATAGAGCCCGCCCTCCTCCGAACGGAGGCGAATGCTCGACGTGGCGGTCGCAACCGTTGAGATCGAGACGCCGGCCGGACCGGCAACGGTTGCGGAGGCACCCCCGACGACCTGTTCGACCACGTTGGTCTCGGTTCCCGATCGCACAACGACGGCCACAGTGACGTCATCCGTCCACGCCATCGACACGGCCTCACCCTCGATGCTGCCCGCAACGGTCGGCTCTCCCAATCGAGCCGGGACTCCATCGTTGTTTCGGATGACCCCGGACAGCCATACCTCGGTGCGATCACCGACGCGCACGACGCCTGCCATGCGTGTCCCGTCTCGGGAGATCGACACAGCCTGCACATCGGTGGCGCCGGCCGCCGCCCACGGCTGCGACAGAAGCGGTGACTCGACGCCGGGGCCGAAGGCGGTGAGAGCGGCCGGTGAACGGGCCGGAATGCTCCAGACGAAGCCCCGAGCGTCGATCACGGGGTCTCGAAGCCCGCTGCGAGTGTCGAGAACCACGACATCGTCGGTAGCTTCAGCGCGTGCAACCGATCCGTCCGCTGAGCGGACCGCTGCGGTCTCCTGGTCCGGTCCGACCTGCACGGCCACAGGATTACTTCGGACAACGGCCTCCGAAAGCCCGGGAATCGCCGTGATCGCGTTGCCGGAGAGAAAGCCGAACCCTTGGTCGGTCATCACGAGCGGGCTACCGGTAACCGCTGTCGAGCGGGTCGGTACCGGAGTGGCAGCGATCGGGACGCCGTCGACGGTCAGCTGCACCTCCGTGATCCCGGCGGTGGCGAGGCTCGCTTCGAGCTGCGTTGCCATGCGGTCGATCGTGAGCTGGGGCAGTGCGAGCACCTCCGGCGACAGCTCAACCTGCGCAGTTCCTGCGCTCTGGGGCACCGACGAATAGACGGAGGTCACGTCGTCCGTGAATGCTGTGGATACTGCCCCGGTGAGCCAATCGCTCGGCTGCTCATCGACCAGCGCCGTGGTGATGCGTACGGCAGCGGATGTGGTCGGGAACCATCTCTCGTCGGGAACGAGATAGGTCCACCTCGGGTCGAAGTACATCACCGAGTACCGATGGAAGACGGTGCCGAACACACTCTCGTCGAGGACGATCCCGTCGGGGGCTCTCGCGATCCGCCACTGGCCCGCTATCTCGACCAGTTCGAACGCGAGGGTTGCGGTGCCGCCGAGGGCCGGCTCGTAGCGACCGGTCTCGTCGACACTGGCAACGGGCGCAAGGGTGACTTTGACCATGTCATCGACCGCCGGCTGAGCAACGATCTGCCCCGTGGGTACGATCGTGACACCCGCTGAGGGGTCCCACGAGGACTGGATCGAGGGTGCAAGAAAAGACCGGGCGGCCTGCCAGTCATTGCTCGAGCCCGATCCAGCCAGGAGGAACCCCTCGACGATCTCCTCCGGAGTCGCTCCGGGCTGGGCTTCCTCCGGGAAGAAGCGCACCTCAGGACCGGTCAGCACCTCATCGACGGGCCGACCAGCAGTGACCGGTCCACTGACGGGCAGCCCCGCGCAGGCCGAGAGCGCCAGGATGCCGACCATTGCCAGCGCGCTTGCGATGAGCCGCCTCATGACTGAGCTCCCGGTGCTCGGTCACCGCTGGGGACAGTCGATATCGGCTGGGTGTGCTCGAAGGCGTCGACCGTGTTCTCATCGCCGGGGTCGAGCGGAATGGGCGAGTCCAGCGGAAGCGCCGCGGGTCCCGTGCGGTGCGCGCCGCGCGGAAGCGTGAGCACGAAGTGGGCCCCGCGTCCAGGTTCCGACCACACAGCCAGCTCTCCGCCGTGAAGCTTCGCGTCGCCGAGTGAGATCGCCAGGCCGAGACCCGTTCCGCCCAGGGTGCGCTTGCGGGACGGATCGGCGCGCCAGAAGCGGTCGAAAACGCGTGCGGCATCCTCGGCGGCAATACCCATGCCGAAGTCTCGGACTCCGACAGCGACGGCTTGCTGGTTGCTGTCTACGGTGACCACGACCGGCTTGCCCTCACCATGCTCGATGGCGTTCCCGATGAGATTTCGCAGGATGCGGCGCACCCGCCGGGGATCAAGATCTACCGGCGAGTAACCGCCCGGTGCGACCAGGCGCAGATCTGTGCCGTGCTGGTGGGCGACCTGCTCCATCGACGCAATCACATCCTCTGCCACATGGGCAAGGCTCGTCGGTTCCAGCTCGAGCTGCACCGATCCTGCGTCATATCGGCTGATCTCCAAGAGGTCGCTGAGGAGAACCTCGAAGCGCTCGACCTGAGCAGCAAGCAACTCGGCGGCGCGCGCAGTCGCCGGGTCGAAGTCATCGCGGCGATCGTTCAACATGTCGGCGGCGAGCCGGATGGTGGTCAGAGGGGTTCTCAGCTCGTGCGAGACATCCGAGACGAATCGCTGCTGCACCAGCGACAGATCAGCGAGCTCCTTGATCTGAGATTCGATACTGTCGGCCATCGCGTTGAAGGACTCACCCAGCGTTGCGAGCTCGTCCTCGCCGCGCACGGGTAGCCGGACACCCAGCTCTCCCGCCGCGAGCTTCGCGCTGGTCTGTGCAGCTTCGCCGATGGGCGTCGTAACCGAGCGGAGCACGAACCAGGCGATGCCGCCGATGAGCAAGACCAGCGCGACGCCGACGACCCACAGCGTTGCCTGAACGAAGCGGAGCGTCTGATCCGCGCTTTCCAGCCCGTAGGCGTAGTAGACCTCGAAGTTGCCGACCTGCGGGAAGATCAGCTGCTGCCCGACGACGATGCCGGGCGTACCCGAAGCATCGAGGGCTACCGACTGCCACCACTGCTGGTTGGCGTCGGCCCGCACTTTCTCGCGCAGCCCCTCGGAGATGATCGCTGTGTCGAACTCGCCGACGCGGTACGCCTGCGCTGCGGCCGAGGGCGCCCCCATGCGAAACGTCGCGATCATGTCGGTCGAGGACTGCTGCTGCAGCGCCGTACGCAGCCCAAGCCAGACACGTTGGATCTGCGCCGGATCTCCCTGCGTGTCAGCGCTGTCGAGCACCGTCTGCGCGGATGCCGTCGCACGAAGCGCCTGCTCGGTAACCTCGTCGCGGCGGGAGGCGAAAAGATCGTCCTGGATGGCCAGAGCCGTCCAGGTCACGGCGATGAGGACGGCGAAGGCCGTAAGCACGATCGTCACCGAGAGCGTACGAAACCGCAGCGAACGTCGCCACAGGTGCACGAGGTTGTCAGGCCACGCCCTCCAGTTGCGTCGCCAGATCAGCGGGCGAAACGACGGCTCGGCGGCCCCTTGGGAGCCCACTGTCTCACCTCACGCGACCGCTGCACGCGGTTCGATCGTCGACGACACTCACTCCACTGCACCGGCCCGGTAGCCCACACCGCGCACTGTCGTGACGATGCGGGGGTTGTCGGGGTCGAGTTCGACCTTGGCGCGCAGCCGCTGCACGTGCACGTTGACCAGACGCGTGTCGGCCTTGTAGTGGTAACCCCAGACCTGCTCGAGCAGCATCTCGCGCGAGAACACCTGCTGCGGCTTGGAGGCAAGTGCGACGAGCAACTCGAACTCAAGGGGCGTGAGCGAGATCACCTCGTCGCCGCGTCGGACTTCGTGACCGGCGACATCGATCGTCAGGTTCCCGATCCGCAGTGTCTCCTGCGACGGGTGCCCGCCGGGGCGCAGTCGTGTGCGGATGCGGGCCACGAGCTCCTTCGGGTTGAACGGCTTGACGATGTAGTCGTCAGCGCCCGACTCCAGTCCGCGCACGACATCGGCGGTGTCGGTGCGTGCTGTCAGCATGATGATCGGGATGCCCGACTCGGAGCGGATCGCCGTGCAGATCTCGATGCCGTCGCGACCGGGAAGCATCAGATCGAGCAGGATCAAGTCGGGACGTTCCGCGCGCCAGGTCTCGACAGCGGCGTTTCCGTCAGCGCAGAAGACCGTGTCGAACCCTTCCGTGCGCAGCACGATCCCGATCATCTCCGCCAGGGCGGTGTCATCGTCGACCACCAGGATGCGTGAGTTCATCGCGCCTTCGTTCCTTGCGTCCAGCCTGCGCACTAGCGGCAGGCAGCCGCGGGTGCTTCCCCCGAGAGTAGTCGACTCCACCTGTACGCACGCCGTTGATTCGCGCGCGCGTCGGCACCGGCCCGCACGGCTGCGGCACGCAGAACGCTGCAGTGACGGACACGAGCGGGCCTGCGTCCCGTGTGACACGATGGAACTCACGCCGATTCCAGCCCTGTAGGAGGAACCCGTGACCGCGTACCCGTCTTGGACGCCTGCGCCGCGGCCTGGGATCATCCCGTTGCAACCGCTGACGTTCGGCACGATTCTGGGTCGCTCGTTCTCGGCGCTGCGACACAACCCAAAGGTGCTGCTCGGGTTCGCGATGGTCGTGCAGACCATCGCCTACCTCGTTGTCACCATCGCCATCTCGGCGGTCGCGTTCGCAAGCTTCTCGCGGCTCGATACCGTGCCGGCCGGTACCGACGAGTGGGATGCCGTCCTGACGGGATCGATTACGCTCACTGCGCTGTCGGGTCTCGTACTCGGTCTTCTTGCGGGCGCCGTGGGCGTTCTCGTGCAGGCTGTGGTCATCTCCGACGTCTTGCACGCTGCGGTGGCCGAGAAGATGACGCTGCGGATGCTGTGGCAGCGTGTGCGGCCCGTGGCCTGGCGTCTGATCGGCTACACGATCCTGCTCTCGCTCGCGATCGGCGTGATCGTGATCATCGTCGGCGGGCTGATCGCCGTCCTGGCTGTCGCCGTTCCCGCCGCCGCAGTCATCCTCGGAATCCTCGTCATCCTCGCAGCTATCCCCCTGAGCCTCTGGCTGTCCGTGAAGCTGCTGCTCGTTCCGGCGGTCCTGATCGTGGAGCACACGTCGCTGGGCGCGGCTCTGGGTCGCTCGTGGCGGCTGTCGCGGGGCCGATTCTGGGTGATCTTGGGGATCATCGTGCTCGTCTCGCTCGTCTTCGGCGCCGTCGCCCAGGTCGTCAGCATCCCGTTCTCGTTCCTCGCCTCGGCCCTGACGACAGTGATAGCCCCCACGGGCGATGAGAGCGCAGCGGCGATCATCGGAATCGTCGCAACCCTCGGTCTCACGCAGATCGTGACCCTACTCATCCAGTCGGTCGCCGTCATCGTGCAGTCAACAGCCGCGGGGCTCGTCTACATCGACTGCCGGATGCGGCACGAGGGCCTCGACCTCGACCTGCTCGAGTACGTCGATCGCAGAGATGCGGGAGAGGCGGGCCTCCCCGACCCGTACGTCGTGCACATCGGCCGCGCCGTGCAGCCCCGGTGGCCTGCAGCGTACGCGCAACCAGCTCCGTTCGCCCCGCCGCCGGGGTACGTCATGACGCCTCAATCTGCAGCTGTGTCGACATCCGCGTCGCCGACACCCGCCACGCCGACCGCTGACCCGGCGTCGTCGACGCCTCCCGCGGGCCCCGATGACGACCAGACGACATGGGCGATGCCTCGGTGATCTCAGAGATCCCGCTCATCCCTGATGGCGAACAGGCTCGCGACTGGGCCGTGCAGGAACTCGCGGATCCGGTCTATCAGGCGGCGAAGCCGACGTGGTTCGACCGAGCGGCACAGGCGGCGCGGGATGCGCTAGCTTCCCTGTTCTCGCCCGATGTCGCACCCGAGTGGGCAGCGATTCTCGCCCTCGTCGCCGCAATCATCGCCATCGCGGTCATCATCATCGCGATTCTCGTGTGGGGAGTCCCCCGCCGGGCATCCTCACGACGAGCCCGCACCGGTGAACTCTTCGGCGACGTCGACTATCGAACTGCCGACGGACTGCGGACAGCAGCTGAGGCTGCCCGCAGCCGCCGAGACTGGGACGCGGCGATCGTGCTGCGCTTCCGGGCAGCAGCCCGCGGCCTGGACGAACGAGGCTTGATCGAGCTTGCCCCCGGCACGACAGCCCGGCAGTTCGCGGTGCGAGCCGACGCGCTGACAGCGCCGACGAGCGGGCGGGTCGGAGACGCCGCCACCGTCTTCGAGGACGTCCGCTATCTTCAGCGGCCGGGGACCGAGGCCGGGTACGAGATGGTGGCTGCGGCAGACAGGGCGCTGGCCCAGCTCGGGTCCGTGCGGGCCGAACCGGCCGAGGTGCCGGCGTCATGAGCCTCGACACCCGCGAGCGCCGCGCGGCTCGAGCCGATCTCCCAACCACCAGAGCCCGCCGGGGTTCGGCGGTCGGATGGATCGCCATCGTCGCAGCTCTCATCGCTGTCGGCATCGTCGGTGCGAGCATCGTCGGCGGCAGCGAATGGAGCCAGCGCGAGTCGCTCGATCCCGAATCCGCGGCCCCGACAGGCACCCGGGCGCTGGCACGCATCCTGGCCGATCAGGGCGTCGACGTGCGCATCGTCCGCTCGCACGAGCAGGCCGCAGCGGCGCTACGTGAGACCGCGGCAACGCTCGTGCTTCCGGATGCACCCGCGCTCTCCGACGAGGCGATCTCCGCCCTCACCACACCTGCGACAGACGTCGTCCTCATCGATCCGCGATCGCGGACGCTCCGCCTGATCGCCGACGGGGCGAACGCCGTCGGCGTCGCCGATGACGCGCTCGTGCAGCCGCAGTGCTCAGTGCCAGAGGCGCAGCGGGCGGGAGCGATCCGTCCGCGAACGGTCTTCGTCGGTACGGATGCCGCCCAGTGCTATCCGGCAGCAGGAGGCTATGCGCTGCTGGTGCGCGAAACTGTCCGCCCCGATGCGCCGGGTACGCAACGCGTCTCTGCCGTCGACGGCGCTGCACTGTTCACGAATGAACACCTGGCACAGGACGGCAATGCGGCCCTCGCGCTGGGGCTCATGGGCAGGAATGCGACGCTTGTCTGGTACGTCCCGTCCGTGGCAGATACCAATCTCGACCCTGCGAACCCGTCCCTCGGCGAACTCACTCCGCCGTGGGTCAGCCCCGTGATCGTCCTGGCGCTGGCGGCTGCAGTCGCGGCGGCGCTGTGGCGCGGCATCCGTTTTGCACCGCTTGTGGGCGAGCGACTGCCGGTGACGGTACGCGGCGAGGAGACGACGCGGGGCCGAGCCCACCTGTACGCACGATCCGGCGACACCGCGCACGCAGCGTCCCTGCTGCGCCATGGGGCGCGCGTGCGGATCGCGCGGTTGCTCGGCCTGTCAGGATCGTCGTCGGCGACAGAGGTCACCGACGCGCTTGCCAGCGCCTCGGTGACGTCGCGGGAGGATGCGCGAACCATCCTGGACGGCGCCCCGCCGATGTCGCGGCGCGACCTTGACGAACTCCACGACCGATTGCGCAGACTTGAAGCTGCAGCGCGCGCGGCACTTCACCCCGAAAGGAACGCCCCATGACGACTCCCGACCCGGCGCCGACGACTGCCGACGAATCCGTCCTCGATGACGACGCCGCCCGCGCAGCCGTCGGGCGCGTTCGTACCGAGATCGGCAAGGCTGTCGTCGGACAGGATGCCGCCATCACGGGTCTCCTGATCGCGCTGCTTGCCCGCGGACATGTCTTGGTCGAGGGCGTCCCCGGTGTCGCCAAGACGCTGCTGGTACGGGCGTTCAGCCGGGCGCTCGGCCTCGAGACCAAGCGCGTGCAATTCACACCCGACCTCATGCCCGGTGATGTCTCGGGCTCCCTCATCTACGACGCTCGGTCAGGCGAGTTCGAGTTCCGCGAGGGCCCGGTCTTCACCCACATCTTGCTCGCCGACGAGATCAACCGCACACCGCCGAAGACGCAGGCTGCCCTCCTGGAGGCGATGGAAGAGCGCCAGGTATCCACCGACGGCGTGACCCGCCCGCTCCCCGATCCGTTCCTTGTCGCCGCGACCCAGAACCCGATCGAGCACGAGGGAACCTATACGCTCCCCGAAGCTCAGCTCGACCGGTTCCTCCTAAAGCTCATCGTCGATATGCCCGCACGCGATGCGGAAGTCACGGTGCTGCGCCGGCACGCCGACGGCTTCTCACCCCGCGACCTCGATGAGGCCGGGGTGCAGACAGTCGTCACCGCCGCGGACCTCCGGGCGGCCCAGGCGGCGGTGCGGGACGTCACCGCCACCGATGACGTCCTCGGCTACATCGTCGATCTCGCGCAAGCCACGAGGCAGAGCCCCTCGGTGCAGCTGGGTGCGAGCCCGCGCGCCGCCACGGCGCTGCTGGCGACGGCGAAAGCGTGGGCGTGGCTCGGCGGATCACCGGCCATCACCCCCGACCACGTCCAGACGATGCTGCTACCGACGTGGCGGCACCGTCTCCGGCTTCGTCCGGATGCCGAACTCGAAGGGGTGTCGGTCGAAGCGCTGCTCCAGAGCATCCTGCAGCAGACCCGCGTCCCGCTGTGAGCCCCGCATGTATGTGACCGGTCGCTACCCGCTTCTCGTGGGTGCCGGCGCTGTTCCCGTGATCCTCGGTTCGGTCGGCGGAATCCCCGCCTGGGCAGGGGCAGCTGCCTGGCTCGGGCTCTGCGTGCTGCTGCTCGGGATCGATGTGCTGGCCGCCCCCAACCCGCGTCAGGTGAGCATCACCCGCGCCGGACCGACGAAGGTGTTGCGCGACCAAGCGACCCAGGTGACGGCGACAGTCACCAACACGGGTACGCGAACCCTCCGCATCCGTGTTCGGGATGCCTGGCAGCCAACCGCGGGCGCAGCCACCGGAACGGCGGTGATACGCATCGACCCGGGCGCGTCGGGTCGGGTGGTCACGTCGCTGCTGCCCCGTCGGCGCGGAGAGCTGCGTAGCGTCGGACTCGCACTGCGCTCGGCGGGGCCCCTCGGGATCGCGGGGCGGAGCGCCCTGATCGCCGTTGCGGGAAGCATCCGGGTTCTGCCGCCCTTCACCTCGCGGCGTCATCTGCCCTCGCGCCTCGCACGGCTGCGCGAGCTCGACGGGAACACCAGCGTCCAAGTGCGCGGACAGGGCACGGAGTTCGACTCTCTGCGCGAGTACGTGCGCGGCGACGATGTGCGCTCGATCGACTGGCGCGCCACGGCCCGGGCCAGCGCCACAATGCTTCGCACGTGGCGCCCCGAGCGCGACCGCCACATTGTCATCATCATCGACACCGGTCGCACCGCCGCGACGCGCGTCGACGACGGCGTGCGACTAGACGCCGCGATGGAGGCGGCCCTGCTTCTCTCGGCGCTCGCAGCGCAAGCTGGAGACCACGTCCATCTGTTGATGTTCGACCGGGCGGTGCGTGCCCGTGTGACCGGTCGCGACGGTGCGGCGCTTCTGCCGGCCCTCGTGGACGCCATGGTCGCCGTGGATGCCGGGCTCATCGACACCGACTGGGACGCCGCCTTTGCGCAGGCCCGGCGCCTGACCACCCGGCCCTCGATGGTCGTCGTGCTCACGGCGCACGACGATCCGGAGGCCTCTCGCGGCTTCCTCGGCGCTCTCCCGCTCATTCCCAGCCACACGCACGTTCTCGTCGCCGCGGCCCAGCCAGAGCAGACCGAGGAGCCACAATCCGATGCTTTCGAGGCCGCAGCGCGGGAGCGGGCCCGCTGGGATGCCGACCGAATGGTGACGGCGCTCTCCCGAGCTGGCGTGGACGCACTGTCGGCATCCGCCGAGGACCTGCCGCCGCGCGTTGCCGACCGCTACCTCGCACTCAAGGCGCTCGGCCGGCTCTGAGCGGCGCCCGGTGGCCCGCGTCGGGACCGACATCGAACCTGTGCAGGTGAAAAGCGGGGTGATTTCACCCCTCCGGGGCGAGTCGTTTGCCTGTGAGTCGCCTGAGAGCGCTACGTTTCGGCCGAATGAAAGGAGCCAGAGATGGCTGAGACCACTTCCGCCCCCGGCACAGCAACGAAGCTCATCGCCGAGGCCCTGGGCACGTTCCTGCTCGTGTTCGGTTCGATCGGCACCGCCCTGTTCGCCGCGAACTTCGGCGCGAGCGAGAACGGCACCTCGCTCGGCGTCGGTTTCCTCGGCGTCTCCCTCGCCTTCGGTCTGACCCTGATGGCCGGCATCTACACGTGGGGTCCAATCTCGGGCGGCCACTTCAACCCGGCGGTCACGTTCGGGCTCGCCGCTGCCGGACGGTTCGCCTGGAAAGACGTTCCCGGCTACCTCATCGCCCAGATCATCGGCGGCGCCGTCGGCACGACGCTGATCGTCCTCATCGGACTGTTCGGTCCTGACGGCTGGCTCAGCGCCGCTCAGGATGGCGGCTTCGCGAGCAACGGGTACGGCGCGGCATCCCCCGGCGGATTCGGCCTCGGTGCGGCCATCGTCGCCGAGGTCCTGCTCACCGCGATCTTCCTGCTCGTGATCCTCGGGGTGACGCATCCCCAGCGCAACGCCGAGAAGTTTGCGGGGCTTGTGATCGGCTTCACGCTCACGATGATCCACCTCGTCTCGATCCCCATCGACAACACCTCCGTCAACCCCGCCCGCTCGATCGCGACGGCCATCTACGGCGGCGGTGAGGCGCTCGCACAGTTGTGGGTGTTCATCGTGTTCCCGCTGGTCGGAGGCCTCCTCGCCGGATTCGCGCACCGCGCGCTGTTCGAGCGCAAGCCGCTCCCTCCCGTCCAGGCCGAGGCACGCGTCAGCTGACAACGCACCCGGCACAACAGAAGCGGCCCGTCTCCTCGGAGGCGGGCCGCTTCTGTGTGGATGCCGAGACTGAGGCTCAGACCAGGTCGAACCGATCGAGCTCGGTGACCTTGCCCCACGCCTTCACGAAATCACGCACGAACTGCTCATTCGCGTCGTCGCTCGCGTAGACCTCGGCGATCGCGCGCAGCTCGGAGTTGGAGCCGAACAGCAGGTCGACGCGGGTGCCGCGGCCGACGAGCTCACCCGAGCCGTCCTTCTTCCCTTCGAAGGCGTGCTGGCCGGGGTCCAGCGCCCGCCATGTGGTGCCCAGGTCGAGAAGGTTCACGAAGAAGTCGTTCGTGAGCACTCCCGGGCGCTGGGTCCACACGCCGTAGGCCGAACCGTCGTAGTTGCCGGCGATGACGCGCAGACCACCGACGAGCACGGTCATTTCGGGGGCGGTGAGGGTCAGGAGGTTGGCTTTGTCGATCAGCAGGTGCTCTTCGGGCAGCCCGGATGCCGCGGCCACGGGGCCGAGGTAGTTCCGGAACCCATCGGCCGCCGGCTCGAGGTACTGCATCGACTCGACATCCGTCTGCTCCTGCGACGCGTCGGTACGCCCGGGGTGGAACGTCACGACGGCCTCGACACCGGCATCCTTCGCGGCCTTCTCGACACCGGCGTTGCCCGCCAGCACGATGAGGTCGGCCAGTGACACTTTCTTGCCGCCGGGAGCCGATGCATCGAAGTCGGCCTTGATGCCCTCGAGCACGCCGAGCACCTTCGCGACCTGCGCGGGGTTGTTGACCTCGAAGTCCTTCTGCGGGGCAAGACGCAGACGAGCGCCGTTCACGCCGCCGCGCTTGTCGCTGCCGCGGAAGGTGGATGCCGCAGCCCACGTGGTCTGCACGAGCTCTGCCACAGTGAGGCCCGACTCCAGGATGCGCTGCTTGAGGAGCGCCGCATCGGCCTCATCGATGAGCGGGTGGTCGACAGCCGGCACCGGGTCCTGCCACACCAGGTCCTCGGCGGGGACCTCGGGGCCGAGGTAGCGAGCCTTGGGGCCCATGTCGCGGTGGGTCAGCTTGAACCAGGCGCGAGCGAAAGCGTCAGCGAACGCTTCCGGGTCTTCGAGGAACCGGCGCGAGATCTTCTCGTACTCGGGGTCGAACCGCAGCGCGAGGTCGCTCGTGAGCATCCGGGGCTCGCGACGCTTCGAGGGGTCGTGGGCAAGCGGAACCATGTCGGCCCCACCCCCGTTGACCGGACGCCACTGGTTGGCACCCGCGGGGCTCTGCATGAGCTCCCACTCGTAGCCGAACAGGATGTGGAAGAACTCGTTGTCCCAGCGGGTCGGGTGGTAGGTCCAGGTGACCTCGAGACCACTCGTGATCTGGTCGTCGCCCTTGCCCGAGCCGAAGTTGTTCTTCCAGCCAAGACCCTGCATCTCGGGGCCGGCGGCCTCGGGGTTGTTCTCGAGGTACGAGTCGGATGCCGCGCCGTGCGTCTTGCCGAAGGTGTGACCGCCGGCGATCAGGGCAACGGTCTCTTCGTCGTTCATCGCCATCCGCTTGAAGGTCTCGCGGATGTCGATGGCCGATGCCAGCGGGTCAGGGTTGCCGTTCGGGCCTTCGGGGTTGACGTAGATGAGGCCCATCTGCACGGCAGCGAGCGGCCGCTCGAGGTTGCGCTCACCCGTGTAGCGCTCGTCGCCGAGCCAGGTGGTCTCGGGGCCCCAGTAGACGTCGTCATCCGGCTCCCACGCATCGATACGTCCACCGGCGAACCCGAAGGTCTCGAAGCCCATGTTCTCGAGCGCGACGTTGCCGGCGAGGATCATGAGGTCGCCCCAGGACAGCGCGCGACCGTACTTCTTCTTTACCGGCCACAGGATGCGGCGGGCCTTGTCAAGGCCGACGTTGTCGGGCCAGCTGTTCAGCGGCGCGAACCGCTGCTGCCCCGTGCCACCGCCGCCGCGTCCATCCATGACGCGGTACGTTCCCGCGCTGTGCCAGGCCATGCGGATCATGAGCGGTCCGTAGTTGCCGAAGTCGGCGGGCCACCAGTCCTGCGAGACCGTGATGGTCTGTTCGATGTCCTTCTTCACGGCGTCAAGATCGAGGGCCTCGAACGCGGCCTTGTAGTCGAAGTCACCGCCGTAGGGGTTCGCCTCGACGGGGTTCTTCGCGAGGATCTTGAGGTTCAGCTTGTTCGGCCACCACACCTGGTTGGCCGAACCGTTCGTGGGGTGGGGCTGCGCGTGGATGACGGGGCAGGCGCCGTCGCCCGTAGCCTCGGCGACTTCTGCCTCGTCTGTGTCGGTGACGGTGACAGCCTGATCGATGTCATTGGGCTGTTCCCCCAAGGGGGTGACTGCCGGGTCGTTTTCGCTCATGATCGTCCTTCCGTGACGGTCGGGTTGTGGGTAGGTGATGAAGAGTCGGTCTCTGTCGCGGCGCACGCTTCGCACACGCCCCAGAATGTGATCTCGGCCTGGGCGAGTGCGAAGCCGTGGGTTTGCGACGGATGCAGACACGGTGCTTCGCCGGTGACGCAGTCGACGTCTTCGACCCGCCCGCACGAGGTGCACACCAGGTGGTGATGGTTGTCGTCGATGCGGACCTCGAACCGCATGGGCTGGCCGGCCGGCTGGATGCGGCGCACCAGTCCCGCCGCCTCGAAGTCGCTCAGCGCGTTATAGACGGATTGCAGGGTGGTCCCGGGGGCGCGGCGGTCGACATCCGCGAAGATCGCATCAGCGCTGGCGTGAGGGTGCTCTCGCAGAGCGTCGAGCACCGCGAGGCGCGCGCTCGTGACCCGGAGCCCCGCTGCGCGGATCACCGATTCGACCGGCTCTGGGCCGGCGATCCCCCGCGCATCCATCACACCTCGACGCTAGCGCATTTTTGATCAGTTCAAAAGGAGCGAGCGTCGAGGATGCCGCTCATCCGCCGCTCCACAGGCGCGGGGTGCCGGTGTGGAACTCCGTGAGGTCCCCCGTCTCACCGGCACGCACCGCTCGCCGCCCGACGACGAGCATGTAAACCAGGAACGCCGCGAGCGCAGCGGTTCCGATACCGATCTTGAGGGCCCAGGGCCACGCCTGGGCGGTCACGAAGCCCTCGATGACCCCCGCCACAGCGAGCGCGAAGACAAGTCCGATCGCCACCGTCGCCAGCGCCCGACCCTCCGAAGCGAGCGCCTCACCGCGCGTGCGCGGACCCGGCGCGACCCATGACCAGAAGAGGTGAAGGCCGGCCGCGACGGCGACGAAGACACACGTGAGCTCCAGTTGCCCGTGCGGAAGGATGAAGAGGAAAAACGTGTCGATGCGGTCGAAGGCTGCGAGCACGGCGGCTGCCGTCCCGACCGCGACGGCATTTTGTACCAGCACCATCACCGGCCAGATCCCGGTAATCCCGAACAGCACGCTCTGGGCTGCCATCCACGCGTTGTTCGTCCAGACCGTACCTGCGAAGACGGCCGCGGGATTCTCGCTGTAGTAGCCCTCGAACTCGACATCCGCGTAGTACTCGAGTTGCACCTGTGAGCCCAGCGACGCGACCAGCGCCGGATCACGGGAGATCCAGGTTGCTACCACCGTCGCGACCACCACGAACAGGCCAGCGACAGCGAGGGTGGTCCACCGCAGCCGGTAAAGCGCCGCCGGCAACTGCCAGAGGAAGAAGCGGGGGATCTGCCGAAGCGGATTCTCACCGCGGCCCGTCAGCCGGCGCCGGGCGCGCGCCAGGAGCAGCGAGACGTAGTCACCCTCGGCAGTGCGCCCCGCGGTCGTCTTGATGTCGGCGAGATCCGCCGACGCGGCCCGATACCGGGTGACCAGTTCATCGATCTCGGCACCCGAGAGCCGACGGGAGCGGCCGAGCTGGTCCAGCCGCGCCCACTCCGCGCGTCGCGCGTCAGTCAGGGCATCGAGATCCATTTGCTTTACTGTACCCATGGCCCCCGAGCACCCGATGACGGTCGAGATCCGTCAGGACGAAGTGCTCACCGGCGAAGCAGTCGCGCTCGACATCCAGCCCCTGAGCTTCTTTCAGCGAGCGCTCGGCTGCCTGATCGATGTGGTCGCATCCGTCGTGCTCCTGATCGTGCTGGCCGTCGTGGCGAACTGGCTGCTGGGCGGCGCGTTCCTGGATGCCGCCGCGGCGCCGATTCTCGGAATCACGACCGTGGTCGTCGTCCTGGTGCTCGTTCCGGCGCTCGTAGAGACACTCACGGGCGGCTCGAGCCTCGGACGGTGGGCGGTGGGCGGCCGCATCGTGCGCGTCGATGGCGGTGCGTCGGGATTCCGACACGCGTTCATCCGCGCCTTCATCGGGGTGTTGGAGATCTGGCTGACCGCGGGCGCGGTGGCGGCGATCGTCGGTGCGTTCACGCCACGGACGCAGCGCCTCGGCGACCTTGTCGCCGGCACATACTGCGAGCGCTCACGTGCCCCGAAACTTCGGCCACGCCCCGTCGAGGTGCCCCCGGCGTTGGCGAGTTGGGCGGCGGTCGCTGACGTCGGGCGCATGCCCGATCGGCTGGCACGCCGTGTCTCGCAGTTCGTTCACCAGGCCGTCTACCTCGACCCCGGCGCGCGGACGCGGGTCGCCGCAGCGCTGGCAACCGAGGTCGCTCCGTACGTGTCGCCTCTCCCGCCGGTCGATCCCGAGACGCTGCTGCGTGGTGTCGTCGCCCTGCGGCGAGCACGTGAGGGGCGGGCCCTGGCCCTACAGAACGAGCGCCTCGCCACTCTGACCGCCGGGGATGCCGACACCACGACGGTCCGGACGGTGCGTCAGTAGCGGTAGTGCTCCAGCTTGTACGGCCCCTCGACCGGAACGCCGATGTAGGCAGCCTGATCGCCGGAAAGCTGCGTCAGCTGGACTCCGAGGGCGGGAAGGTGCAGGCGCGCAACCTTCTCGTCGAGGGCCTTGGGGAGCGTTGCAACACCCAGTGGATAGTTGTCGCGCTTGGTCCACAGCTCGATCTGGGCGAGGACCTGATTGGTGAACGAGGCGCTCATGACAAACGAGGGATGACCCGTCGCGTTCCCGAGGTTCATGAGGCGTCCTTCGCTGAGGACCAGCACGCTCCGGCCGGTGGGAAGTCTCCACTCGTGGACCTGGGGCTTGATCTCGACGCGCTCGGTTCCGGCGAGGCTTTCCAGGCCCGCCATGTCGATCTCGTTGTCGAAGTGCCCGACGTTGGCGACGATCGCGAGGTGCTTCATCGCGAGCAGGTGATCGACGGTGACAACGTTGCGGTTGCCGGTTCCCGTGATGAGGATGTCGACCTGATCGATGACATCCTCGAGCCTGGCGACCTGGAAACCATCCATGGCCGCCTGCAACGCGCAGATCGGGTCGATTTCGCTCACGATGACGCGAGCTCCCTGGCCACGCAGCGCCTCAGCGGCCCCCTTGCCGACATCCCCGTACCCGGCGACGAAGGCAACTTTCCCGCCGATGAGAGCATCGGTGGCACGGTTGAGACCGTCGGGCAGGGAGTGGCGGATGCCGTACTTGTTGTCGAACTTTGACTTGGTGACCGAGTCGTTCACGTTGATCGCACGGAACAGCAGCTCGCCATCACGTGCCAGCTCATAGAGCCGGTGCACGCCGGTGGTGGTCTCTTCGGTCACACCGACGAGCTCCCGACTCATGCGCGTGAAGCGCTCAGGGTCGCTGGCAAGGGAGCGACGCAGCGCGTCGAGAACCACCCGGTACTCCGCGGAATCGCCGGGAGCGGCATCCGGCACTGCCCCCGCCTTCTCGAAAGCGACGCCCTTGTGGACGAGGAGGGTCGCGTCACCGCCGTCGTCGAGGATGAGGTTCGGACCGTCGAATCCCTCCGCTGACCAGTCGAAGATGCGGTCTGTGCAGTCCCAGTACTCGGCGAGGGTCTCGCCCTTCCAGGCGAACACCGGAACACCCTGGGGCCGGTCGACGGTGCCGGTCGGACCCACCACAACGGCAGCTGCAGCCTCGTTCTGGGTCGAGAAGATGTTGCAGCTGGCCCACCGCACCCGGGCTCCAAGAGCCACGAGCGTCTCGATGAGCACAGCCGTTTGCACTGTCATGTGCAGGGATCCCGCGATCCGCGCACCGCGTAGCGGCTGCTGCGGACCGAACTCCTCGCGCAGAGCCATCAGGCCCGGCATCTCGTTCTCGGCGAGGCGGATCTGGTGGCGCCCGGCATCGGCGAGCGCGAGGTCGGCGATGGCGTAATCGAGCGCGGCGATCGTGGAAGTCGACATGAGCGCTATTCTCCCACGCCGTCGGCTCCCGAGACTGCGCCGCTGTCAGGCCCGCAGGGTCTCGTGGCGCACAACCACCCAGCCTCGCGGCATCGCGAGCCGCTCGGTGTGGATGCTGCACAGATCGTGCGCGTGGATCACGCCCTCGGGACCCAGCGGGCCGAGCACAGCCATCTGGTCACCGTAGTCGTAGGTGAGCGTGGCGACGGCTTCCCGCGCGCACGCGATCTTGGAGCACAACCGTTCACGCATCACCGTCACGGTACCCGCACGCACGCAGCGTCATCCGTCGCCACGCGGGTCCCGCCAACCACCGCCGCCGTTCGAGTGTCACGCGTTGCGGGTCGCAGGCGGCGCAAACCGTGCATCCGTGACACCGGGACGGTGAGATCCGGCGGGGCCAGCCGATCTAGGATGGGCGCATGGCCTGGCGACGCTCCCGCTCAGCCCCGGCGAGATCCCGGCGCCCCGCACGTCACGGACGCCACGGGCGCGTCGGACGCAGCCCGGTCGTTCGTCCACCGCTCCCGCCCCTGGATACCCGCATCGACCGGTTCGACCTCACCGTCGGCACCGCGGCGGAGTTCCTGCGCTCGGCGTGGGAGGAGCTTCGCGACGTCAGCTTCGAGATCGGCGACATGCCCCCCGCAACGGATGCCGACGGCATCCCGCGGTGGGCGGTACTCACCGACCAAAAGCGCATCATCCTGTACCGAGTGCCGCTGGAGCGCCTGTCGCACCTGCACCGCAACGACGATCTGCATCGCCGGATGATGATCGAGGGGGCAGTGTTCCGAGCTGCGGCGCAGTACCTCGGCAAAGATCCGTGGGATCTGGGACCCGACCGCTTCCGCTACTTCTGAGGATCGCTCAGGGGTAGACGACGATCGGCTCCTGGCCTGCGGTCGAGGGGAACACCGGGAAGGCGCCCAGAGCACCAGCACCGACGTAGCCGACGCTCGCGCGCACGGGACCCCCGGTGAGCTCGTAGGCTGTCGAAGCCCGCAGGGGCACCTGGACGCTTGCTCCCGCGGGCACGGCCACCGAAACAGGATCTGACCCCGGTTCCGAAAGCTCGACTGTCACATCCGCCGCGCTCGGGTTGGCGATGGTGAGGACCGGACCGGGCCCGCTCGGCACAGCGATCACAGCTGAAGACTCGATCTGCGGGGACGCCTGATACCACGCGAAGTCGGATCCCGCACCGAAGCCGGTCGTCTGCCACACCGCCGCCGCGACGGGTGTCGAGGCCACGACGTCCACCGCGTAGGAACCGACCGGCAGGCTCGGCATCTCGACGGCCGCCGGGATTCCCGCCCGGAGCTGAACGGTCACCGGATCGATAGCCGGCACTGCAGCACCGACAGCTCGCACCGAGATCGTCGCCTCGGTGTCCGCATCCGGCGAGAGCACCCGCACCATGGTTCCGGAAAGCCCCGTCCCGGTACCGAGAGCGCCCTCGGTGACCGTGACCCCGACGATCGTCTGGCTGGTGGCGAGCTCGCTGAGCGCCCCGGACTGGTCCACCCCGCCGGGTTCGAGCACCCGGGTGATGCTCGACTGCAGGGATGCCGCGACCGGGGCACCGGATGCTTGCACATGCACGACGGGGCTCTCCTCGCCGAGGGCGATGCCCGCGAGCGGGATGACGCGCTGCGCGCCAGGACGCACGACGAGGCCCCCGCCACCGGGAGGAACCTCGGCTCCGGACGCTCCGTAGACGGTGAGTGTGACAGTCGCTGCCACCTCTCCCGGGTTTGAGAGCACGATAAGGTCGGCGGCGCCTGTCGTGCCGGCTCCGGCCACGAGCCACGAGTCCAGCAGCGGCAGGCGGCACGACGCCGCGCTGTATCCCGCAAGGTCGGGGTCACCGACAGTCGCGGAACCCGCCGCGGCAAAAGGCTCCGACCCCGGCGACGATCGAAGCACGAGGGGAGCTGCGCCCGCGGCATCCGAGTCCAACTCGCCGCGATCGATCGCGCTCTCCCCTGCCGTTGCCACAGCCTGCGGCGCTGCCACGGTAATCGAGTTCACGGCTGTCGAGTCTCGCGCTGACACGAGCAGGTCGCCGGCACAGACAAGGGTCTGACCAGCCGACGGCGGCGAAACAGCCACTGACGCAGGTTCCGGCGCTATCGCGGGAACCTCGATCAGCGGCACCAGCACTATCGCCGCAATGGCGCCCGCTCCCGCGAGCCCACCGAAGACAGGCCTGAGCCAGCGTGAGGCCGATCCGGTCATGTCGCCTCCTCGCCCGTCGGCTCGCTGGGCAGGGCCTGGGCCTCGTGTGCGCCGTCCTCGAGGCGGCGAGCCCGTCCGGCATCCATCGCCCGCTCGGCGGGCGTGAGACCCACGATGCGCGGATGCTGCCGCGCACGGGCCCGGCTCCGCCCCGTCGGCGCCGCCAGCAAGAGGGCGATCACGATGACAGCGATCTGAAGGATCTGAAGCGCGATTCCGCCGGCTGAACCCTGGGCGCCAGGCCGTGCAGCGATGTCGGAGGTGACACGCCACAGATCGCCACGCTCGGTTGCTCCGACGGGATCGAGGTCATCGCGCTGATCGAGTGCGGTGGCGGACTCGCGCCGGAGCACGTCAGCCGCCGGGGCGTCGGCGCCGGGAGCGAGCAGGACGAACGCGATCCCCTGCTCGCCCAGCGCTGCAACGGCGTCGGGCGAGGTCGAGCTCACGAGGGCCGCGGCCGTGGCAGCAAGCTGGGATGAGGCGTCGTCCATAGCAGTCCGGGTCTCGAGGACGGTGCTGTGGGCACCCAGGGTCTCGCTGCCGCCCCAGACGACGCGTGCGGCGAGACTGCCGTCGGATTCGGGGGTCAGCACCATCGTTCCTCGCGCGGTGGCGCCACCGCTATCGGCTTCCACGTACGCCGGCAGCGTGCTGGTCGGACCGTTGGTGAGGGCTGTCGCACCTCGCGCCGACGCCGTGAGCGCAGGTGCTGCCAGGATCACGAGAGTCGCCATGCAGACAACCGCGACGGATGCCGATACCGCTCCGGCGCGCCGACGGAACCGAGCCATTTCGGCCCGACCGAGCTGATCGAGTGTCAGGATGGCGCCGCCGACGACGCCCCACCACGCGAGACTCAGCCCCGCTCCCGGCCACAGCGTGAGAGCGTTCGCGCCGTCGAAGCGCACCGCGACGGCCGTGGCGGCCACAGCCGTGGCAACGCCGAGCACGATCAGTGCGAGGTGCGCCAGCCCGACCTGCCATCTCGGCATTGCAGCAGCGGATGCCGCCAGCAGCGCGATAGGCACCAGTAGTACTGCCGGAACCCACAGCGGCAGGGTGGAGAAGAGCTCTGCCCATCCGGCGCCGCTCGAGGCCGGGAACCCGAGAGACACCCAGAGTCGAGTGCCCGCATTCGACGTCTGCGCGAGGGCGTCGATCGGGGCGCCGGGGTCTGCGAGAAGCGCCCACGGGTTTCCCGCATGAAGCTGCGCGCATGCCACGGGCGCGAAGACCACGATCGTCGGAACGGCGACCCAGAGCATCCGTGCGACGCCAGCCCCTGAACGACGCACGGCGGCGGCAACGGTCCCCGCGATCAGAACGAGGGCCAGCGCGGGAGCGAGCGAGGGAGCCGCGGCGATGACCGCTGCGGCAAGCAGTGAGGCAGCTGCTGCCGGGACCCAGGAGCGGTGCGCGACGGCACCGGCGAAGACCAGCCACGGCAGCAGAAGGTGCACGATCACACCGGTCGGGATGCCCTGGTTCAGAGCAACCAGGAAGGTTGGCGCAAGCGCCCACGCCACACCTGCGGTGATGCGCAGCACCGGGCGGTCGGTGATCCGCGTCGCCGCGAACCACCCGCCGAGGGCAGCCAGCGGCAGAGCCGCCAGCCACAGGAGGACGAGAGCGCGACTGGGCGCGAAAGGCCAGAGCGAACCGATGACCGCAACGACCGCCGAGAACGGGTCGGCCGGGCCCGACACGTTCCACGCCGTGGGTCGGAGTCCGTAGGCCGCGTCAGCCCAGAGCCCTGCGACGGTGTCTCGGAGCGGCTGCAGAGCACCGCCGCCGAGCGCCGGCCACGCCAGTAGGGCGGGGAAGGCAGCGAGTGAGACAGCTGCCATCGCGAGGACGAGCCAGGCTCCTCCACCGCCGAAGAAGTGAAGCTCACCACGCGGGAGCGCGTCAGGCTCGGGCTCGGCCGGCTCTGCCGCACGCTCACGGGCGAGCGCGGTCGAGACGCGAAGAGGGGCGATCCGCGACCACGGCACGCTGCGGTGACGGCGCAGGCGGCGTCTGCCGCGCGCGATCGCGGCAAGGCGCACCATAGCCAGAATCGTGGCCGCCCACTCCCCCGCGATTCGGCCCGGGTCCTTCATCACCAACTGCGCGATCGTGCGGCCGAGGGCAAGGAACGGCAGCGACAGCCAGATTGGAACAAGCAGCAGCGGATGCGCAGAGGTCAGGCGCCGGTGCAACTGGGCCGCACGCCGCCGCGCGATGATCATGCGGCGACGGCTACCGGTCTCGGCGAACGGAAGCCCGGCAACCCCATCACCCGAAACGCCGACGCGCGTGGTGGAGACCAGAGCAACGCGTCCTCCCATGAGGCGTGCCGCCACGGCGAGGTCAAGGCCTTCGTCCGCGTCGCGCAGGGCCGGGTCGATCCCGCGCAACGCCCGGAAGACGGACCCGCGCACGAGCACGGCACGGATGTCGGAGCCCAACACATCGGTGATGCCGTCGCGCTGGCCCTGGTCAAGATCTCCCGCAGCAAGCTCCACCGACGCGCCGGCGCGCGTCATGCTGACCCCGAGCGACACGATCCGCTCAGGTCTGTCATGGCGGACGAGCTTTGGCGCCACGAACGCGAGCGTGGGTGAGAGCTCAAGCTGTCCGGCGAGACGGGCCAGCGCCTCGGGTTCGGGAGCGGTGTCTTGCGCGAGCAGCCACAGCAGGTCGGCATCCATACCCGTGCCGCTTCGCGGGTCCGGCTCGAGGGCGGCGCTGGCCACCGCGGCCGCGAACCGCGTCCGCCGCCCGAGACGGATGACGCGCACGCCGCGCCCATTGGCGGTGGGATCGGGAAGGCTTCCGGGTTCGAGCGCGTCTTCGACAGCCGGGTCGGTTCCGCACACCACCAGGGTCACGGCATCCGGACGGCGAGAGCCCGCCCCCAGGGACGCGAACGTGCGACGAAGGTGGTACGCCGCGGACGTGCGACCGTCGGGACGCACGACGACGATCGCGTGAACAGTACCGGGCATGACGCCGTCAGCCTATGGTTGCGTCCGCCGGCCCAGGCGCCTTGGGCCCGGCGTTTCCGGCTGAGAGCCGCCGTGGGCGAGAAGGCCGCCCCCTCCGGTCAGCTTGCCCGGCGCTTGAGCTTCCGACGCTCGCGCTCGCTGAGGCCGCCCCAGATCCCGAATCGCTCATCGTTCTGGAGCGCGTACTCCAGGCACTCGCCGCGGACATCGCAGGAGCTGCAGATGCGCTTGGCGTCTCTCGTGGAGCCGCCTTTCTCGGGGAAGAACGCCTCGGGGTCGGTCTGCGCGCACAGCGCGTCGGTCTGCCAGGCGAGCGCGTTCTCGTCTTCGGGGTCGACACGACGTACACCGGGCACACCGAGATGCACCGGGTCGACGAACCAGTTGTCCGGCACACCCGACCGATACTGCGAAGCCGACATGTCGTTCTCCCCACCTCAAGAACTCCCCCACGCGGTCAGCGTGTTGCAGTAATTACACCGGTGTAGTTCGCTGCGGTCAAGTCGCAGATCGTAAACCCTCAATCGCCGCCTTAACCTTCTTGGCGGAATTCGCGGCGTGTCGCGGGTGGAACTACTGTCCTGGTTCGGCGACGAACACCTCGCCAGTGCCCGAGATCGAGACCGATCTCTCGTCCGGGGTGATGAGAACCGCCACTCCGGGGCGGAGTGTGAGGCGGTCTTGGGTATCCGCACCCGTGATCTCGACCTCACCGGAGGTCGCGACGGCGATCGCGATGCCGCTCATGCGAACCTCGGCAGGCGCGCCGGAATCCGACGTCACCTGTGTCAGAACGAAATCGGGAACGTCGCCCGTGAAGATGCGCGCAGGACCCACTGCAGGATCGAGCACCGGCGCTGGTCCCGGTCGCGGATCGAGGATTGCGGTGAGTTCAGCGACGTCGATGTGCTTCGGCGTCAGTCCCCCACGCAGCACGTTGTCACTGGCCGCCATGATCTCGACGCCGAGACCTTCGATGTACGCGTGCAGGACACCCGCTGGGACAAACACGCCCTCACCTCGACGCAGGATGACAAGGTTCAGCAGCATGGCGACGACGATGCCGGGATCGCCCGGATAGTGGCTCTGCAGATGCCGCACGAGCTCCAGCTCATCCCTGAACTCGTCGGATGCCGCATCCGATGCCGCCACGATGATCTCACTCACCTGCGCACCTGCTGCCGGCGAGAGAATCCAGATCAGTGCCGCCGCGAGCGCGTCTGCGTCATCCGGGTGGGAGTCGAGAACCGCGCGCAGCGGTGCTGTCGCCTCCCCGACGGCGTCGAGGAGCCGCCGGGTGGCGTCGAGTTCGCGCAGCCCCGCCAGGGCGAGGAACCTGTCGCTGAGGGCCACGATGATCTCGGGCTTGTGGTTCGCGTCTCGATAGGTCCGCGTCGCAGCGTCGCGCGGGGTCCCTGCGGCTTCCTCTCGCGCGAACCCTTCCTCCGCCTGCGCTTTCGACGGGTGGGCCTGAATCGACAGCGGCGAACCAGCGGCGAGGATCTTCAGCAGGTACGGCAGTCGCTCCGGAGTGCCCTCAGGCGCGTCGCCGGAGGCCAGCCACTCACCGAGCGTCCGCCCGTCCGGGACGCGGGCCGGGTGGCCGGGATGGTCCCCGAACCACACTTCGGCCTCGGGCGCGCCGGTCGGGGTGCGTCCCTCCAGCTCGGCGATCAGAGTCGTGGAGCCCCAGGCGTAGTCGCGGGGCGTGTTCATAAGCGGAACCAGCACGCGACCAGCGTACCGACGCCAGCGTCAGCATCCTGGCCAGTGGCCCCCGCATCGGGCAGACGCTGAGCGCTACCCTGAGAGCACCATGGCCAGCTTCAGCCGTCATCCAGCTTCGGCGCCGCCGGTCGCTCCAGAGCGGGAGCGCACCCGGCATCTTCTGCTGCGCGGTTGGATGGTCTTCAGCCTCTTCTTTGCCTTCACAGCTCCGGGCTGGGTGCTCGGATTCGGCGTGCCTGTCACGGCGATCGTCGGCGGTGTGATCGTCGCCGGATCAGCGGTCATGGTCGCGGTAATCCGCCCACCGTTCCAATGGCGACGGCTCCCCTGGATTGCGGGAACGTTCATCCTGTGGGCCGGGCTGTCCATCGCGTGGTCGGGCTGGCGCGAGACATCCGCAATCACATGGCTGCTGCTGGTCGCCACGACCTTCCAGGCGATCGCCATCGCGAGCGTGCTGACGTGGCGCGAGATCGTCCGCGCGATCGGGGCGGCCCTCGGATGGGTCATTGGGCTGTCCCTTGCTGCCGAGATCCTGGTGGCATGGGTCGTCGGCGGCCCGCTCTACGCGGGGTTCGAGACGGATGCCTCAGCAGGCGCCCCCGAGTGGATCAGCGGCGGTGTCTTCGCCGGCGCGCGCGTTGAAGGTGTCATCGGGAACCCGAACCTGCTCGGCATGATCGCTCTGCTCTCGGTCATCGTGTTCGCGATCGAGTTCGCCGCACGCGAGTCGCGCCGGATCATGCTCGGCGTGTGGATCGGGCTGTCTGCCCTGACGCTCGTGCTCGCGGCATCCGTGACCGCCTGGTTCACCACTGCCGGGGTCGCGCTCGTGTTCGCTACCGTGCTGCTGATGCGGACCGCGCGCAGGCCCGGCGAGCGCACGCGCTACTACGTCGGCTACGCCCTGATCGGTGCGGCCGGGGCGGTCGCGCTCTGGTTCTGGCGGGTCCCCGTCTTCACCGCGCTTGACCGCACGGCTGACCTCCTTGATCGCGAGGCGATCTGGACCGCCGTCCTCGAGCGCGCAGGCGACCACCTCGCGATCGGTGGCGGCTTCGCCACGCCCTGGCTGCCGTGGGATCCCGCGTTCCAGGACTGGATCGTGCTCGACGGCAGGCAGGTCACGCAGGCGCACAGCGTGTGGGTCGACATCCTGTTCCAACTCGGCGTCGTCGGCGTCTTCCTGCTCGGTTTCGCCTACCTGGCGTTCGTGTGGCGCTCGTGGTTCTTCGCCGTGGATCGGCCACGCTGGGATCTGCGGGCCGACCGGCCCTACTCGGCGCTGACACTGCTGCCGACGCTCACCGCAGCGGTACTCCTCGTCCAGGGTCTTGCCGAAACGGCGCCCCTCATGGGCTGGGGATGGATGCTGATGATCCTGCTCGGGTCCAAGATCAAGCAGTCCCCGCACATCGGCGAAGGACCCGCGGAACAGCGTTTGGCTATCGAGCTAGGGGAACTGTTGCGCGCCCGCTGACTCGCTGATTCCGACTGTTCCGGTCGCGTCGGATTCGGTGGGAAGGCTCGGGAGTCCGTGACCGATCTGTGATGTCGGCCAGCTAGCGTGGCCATTGATGACGGCTTTCGGAGCCTCTACGGCCACCCTTCCTGTCGTCGCCCCTTCCACGACGATCCCCCTGCGTCTCGCGCCACACTTGTGGGCCGGCGTGGTCTTGTTCATCGCCTTCACGGCACCCGGATGGGCGGCGGCGTTCGGCGCACCCGCCGCCGCTGGCGCGGGCGTCATCGCGTGCGCGGGAGTCGCGGTCGTCGCCGCGCGCGTCATCCGTGCCCCGCGGTGGCGGGCACTCCCCTGGACCGCGCTTACGTTCGCAGGATGGGCCGGTGCCAGCCTCGCGTGGTCGCGGTGGCCGGAAACGAGTGCCCTGACCTGGACCCTGCTGGCAGCGACCACGCTGGTCGCCATCGCCCTCGCTGCGATGCTGACCTGGCGCCAGCTAGTATCGGCCTTGGCCTGGGCACTGGCCGCTGTTATGGCACTGTCGGTGGTCTTCGAAGCGTGGGCAGCGCTCGTCGTGGGCGGCCCGGTCGGGATCGAGTTCGCTGCGGCGGACGCCGACACCGCGCGCAGCGATATCTGGACGAGCGGCCAGCTCTTCACTGGCGGACGCCTTGACGGCATTGTCGGCAACGCCAACCTGCTCGCGATGCTGGCCCTGCTCGCAGTCGTCGTCCTCAGCATCCGTCTGGCCATCGAGGAACGACGCCGGGGCCTGTTCGGGGTCACGCTGGCCGTCTCGGCGTACCTGCTCGTTCGCACCGAATCAGCCACGGCGTTCATCGCGACGATCGCGCTCACGGTGGCGCTTCTCATTCTTCTCGCGGCGCGCATGGCACGAACGACACGGGGTCGCGTGCGGGTGTATCTCGCTGCCGCCGCCGTGATCGCGATGACCGCGAGCCTCGCTTGGCTGATGCGGCGCGGCATCCTGTCGTTCCTCGGTCGTGACGGAGACCTGACCGACCGCACCGAGATCTGGGATCTCGTGTTCTCCCGCGGCGCCGCCCAGCCGGTCGTCGGCAATGGCTTCGCGACACCGTGGATCCCGTGGGACCCTGCCTTCGCTGACTGGATCGTCATGCCCCGAGGCCTGCACATCATCCAGGCGCACAGCGTGTGGGTCGACGTGTGGTTCCAGCTCGGCGTGGTCGGTGTCGGACTGCTTGCCGGCATGTATGCCCTCTTCGTGTGGCGCACGTGGGTCTTCGCGGTTCGCCAACACCGCTGGCAGCGTCGGGACGACCGGGTCACCGCCACGGTCTCGCTCCTCCCTGTCGCGGTCGGGGTCATCGTCGTCATCCAGGGCGTCACCGAATCCAGCCCGCTACTCCTGTGGGGGTGGATGCTGACAGTCCTGTTCCTAGCGAAGCTGCAGCCTCCTAACAGGGCGTCGCAGATAGGATCGTCGAGACATGCGCGCCGCGAACCAGAACCCGACTTCGTCTGACTCGAGCTTCGACCCATCCACGGCGACGATCGTGGCGGTTACGTTCAATCGGTCGGGGCTGTTGTCGCGACTGCTCACGAGCATCGGTGAGATGGATCCGAAGCCCGGACATGTCGTCGTCATCGACAACGCCTCCTCGGATGACACGACCGAGGTCGTTGAGTCGTTCCGTGGACGGATCGGCACCGAACTCGTTTACCGCCGCCTCGAGACGAATACCGGCGGGTCCGGCGGGTTCAGCGCGGGAATGCAGACCGCATACGAGCTCGGATCCGAGTGGATCTGGCTCATGGACGACGACGTCGAGGTCATCCCCGACGGTCTCGCCAGAATGGGCCGGTGGTCGAGGCGCTTTCTCTCAATCCAGGGACGCCGCTACGACTTCGACGGCAGCGAGTTCTACTGGCAGTACCGGATCGCCGAACGCATGGGCATCCCGATCCCCTTCGCTCCCGCCGAGTTCGACGAGTCGGGATTCAAGGAAATGAACTCCGGATGCTTCGAGGGAATGTTCATCCACCGCGATATCGTGCAACAGATCGGCCTGCCGGACCCGCGCTTCTTCATCTATTGGGACGATCAGGTCTACGGGTGGCTCGCATCGCGAATCACGACCTCCGTGATCGTCAACGAGTTCGTCCTACGCCGTACCCGAGAAATCAAGCAGTGGGACATGGGCGTGCGGCACATGAACGCCTCAAGCGACGCGTACCGCTACTACATCATGCGTAACCGTGCCCTGATCAAGCAGTACTACCGCTCTGTCGGCTTCTACCGACCCATTCCGTTTGCGCTGGGAACCGCACTCACCTTCATCAAGGAACTCATCCGCCTCGCCGTGGTGGAGCGCGCTGCCCATGGCACGAGCCACCTATTCCGCGGGCTCCGCGATGGCCGCGCCATCGCACGGGACCGAAGCTGGATGCCTATGCCACCGCTCGTCCACCACATATCGTCCTGAGACCTCGTCGATCGGTAAGGCTCGGTCTCGCGTTTAGTCGGAGGGCGTCCGCTTAGCCGGAGGGCGGCACAGAGACACCAGCCCGCCCGCGCCGACCAGCGCTTGACGGGTAACGGATACCAGCCCACGTACCCCGCGCTGCGGCTGAAAGCTTCGCACGTCTCGCGTTCTCAAGCAGCAGCAGCTTCACCCACGCCTTGAGCGAGTATCGAAGATCTTCCCCGAACCAGCCTCGCGGCCCGAACCGCCGCAGAAGGATGATGCGGTTGCGAGCCGAGTAGAAGTGGCGCAGGGGTGAGTAATTGGCCAGATAAACTCGCCGACCAAATATGTCGGCAGGCTGCGAGTCTCCGAATCGATGATCTAGGAGGGTGTCGAAGACCTTGACGTTGACGTAGCCGTGAGCCTTGGCGCGTAGACAGATATCGTGATCGACGTAGTCGATAAAAAGGTCGGCGTCGTGCAGGCCGACCTCATGAAGAAGCATCGCGGAGAACAGAGACCCTGAGGAAATCAGGGTATCTACGTCGCGCGCACCGACTCCCCGATCGCGGTCATAAACTCTGCCGGTCTCGGCCGCGCGAAGGGCGGGGCCGACGACACCAGTCCTTGCACCGTGACGGTCCGCGTGCGCAAGCAAGGCGTCGAGCATGCCCGGGCCCACCGTACTGTCCTGGTCGAAGATCCACACGTACTGGTAACCCGCGTCGAGTGCCGTCTGCATCCCGACGTTGAACCCCGCACCGACACCCACGTTGCCCGCTTGATCGATGAGCGTGACCCGCTTGTCACCTGCGAGCGGCGAGAGAGTCGCTGCTGTCGGCGCGTCGGGTGAGTTGTTGACCACGAATACGCGCGACACCTGCTGAAGAAGAGCCTGCACGTTGCCCACCACAGCAACATCGGGGTGATAGCAGAGCACGATCGCAGCGACGGACGACCCTGCTCCCACGACTGGGGGTGAATCGTTACTGCTCATGCCAGTTCGTTGCTCCACAGCGCCAAGGCGGAGGCGATCGCCATGTGCATGTCGAGATATTGGTAGGTGCCCAATCGGCCCCCGAACCACACGCGTGTCTCCCGGGCAGCACGCCGCCGATAAGCGAGCAACCGCGTTCGGTCTGCTGAGGTGTTTACGGGGTAGTAAGGCTCATCGGGGCCTTCGGCGAAGCGAGAGAATTCACGCATGATGACGGTCCGGTCTCGTGGGTACTGCTCGGAGCGCTCAGGGTGGAAGTGACGGAACTCGTGAATCCGCGTGTACGGCACCTCGGCGTCGGCGTAATTCATGACGCTTGTTCCCTGAAAATCAGGGATATCAAGGACCTCTCGTTCGAAGTCGAGAGTCCGCCACGTCAGAGGACCCTCAGCGTATCCGAAGTAGGCATCCACCGGACCCGTGTAGACCACATCAACCGACCCCACCACTGCCTCACGGTGAAGCGGCTGGTCACGATCGAAGAAATCCGTACTGAGCCGGACGTCAATGTGGGGGTGGTCGGCCATCCGCTCAAGCCAGGCCGTGTATCCGTCAACCGGGAGGCCTTCCCACCGATCGTTGAAGTACCGGTTGTCGTACGTATACCGCACCGGTAGCCGGCTGATGATGTCCGCGGGTAGGTCACGTGGATCGGTTTGCCATTGCTTCGCCGTGTAGCCGCGGATGAAAGCCTCGTAGAGAGGCCTGCCGATCAGCGATATCGCGCGTTGCTCGAGATTGGCAGCCGACTTCGCGTCGAACTCAGCTGCTTGCTCAGTAATCAGCCGACGCGCCTGGGCGGGCGACAGCGCGGAACGGAAGAACTGATTGATTGTGCCGAGATTGATCGGAAGCGGGTACACCGTGCCCGCGTGCGTCGTGTAGACGCGGTGGACATACCGCGTGAAGGCCGTGAAGCGATTCACGTAGTCCCACACCGCTGCGTTTGACGTGTGGAAAAGGTGAGCACCGTACCTGTGGACTTCGATGCCCGTCTCGGAGTCCAGTTCGCTGAACGCGTTACCCCCGAGGTGAGATCTGCGATCGATGATCGTAACTCTTCGCCCTGCCGCCGCCGCGCGCTCCGCGACGGTCAGACCGAACAGGCCCGAGCCGACCACCAACAGATCCATGCATCCACCTTCTAGCTGCATCCGAGTTCCGTGGCTCGTGCCGATCTGCTGAGCTCGGTGCAGACATTTGAGTCTATCGAGCGCGCGTCGGCATCCCCGTGTATGGGTGAGGGCCCCGTAGAATTCCACAGGTGTCATTTATCGCAGCCCCGGATGCCCCGTGAGTACTCTGGGGGGGTATGTCAGACGAGCGATCACCGCCGTCCGCCGCCGAGTTCGCTGGTATCGCGGCCAGCTCAACTGGACCATCCAGGTGAGCGCGCCCGGGGACGATACGGCCAAGCGATGGGGAGATACCGCATTCGCGAATGATCTCGCCGACGCCCTCAGGACTCAAGGACAAGAGGCACGGGTCCAGTTCTGGGATGCGCCGAGTCCGTACCCGCACGGCGACGAGGATGTCGTAATCTCGCTCCTCGGCCTCCATCGCTGGAGTCCGAGCGCGGCAGTTGTGAACTACCTGTGGATTATCAGCCATCCCGACGAGGTGAGTGCGGCAGAGCCGGATGCGGGATGGACTCGCATCTTTGCCGCTAGCTCATCCTGGGAGCGCCTCGATGAGCTAGGCGCGGAGCCGCTGCTTCAGGCAGCCTCGGCCAGGCGTTTCGATCCAGCCAGGACTATCGCTCGACGCGACGCCGACATTGTCTTTGTCGGCACATCCCGTGGCGTCAGGCGCCCCGTGGTCTCTGACGCAATCCGGGTAGGCGCTGATGTAGCCGTATATGGGCATGATTGGGAGGCCTTCGTGCCGGCGAGAGCAATCCGCACGGACTATCTCCCCTTCGCGGAGGTCCCTGGGGTCTATGCGGGCGCACGCGTCGTGTTGAACGATCATTGGGACGACATGCGCCGCGCGGGCTTCCTGTCCAACCGCCTTTTCGACGCCACTTTCCTTGGGTCACGCGTCATTTCAGACGACGTTCCCGGTCTCGAGGAGGTCTTCGGCGGCCTTGTGCGCACCTATTCGTCAGATGAAGAGCTCGTGAGGGCCCTCACTTCCGACGACTGCTGGCCCGACCCAGACGAGCGGAACCGCATCGTCAGCCTCGTACGCCGCGACCATTCGTTCGACGCCCGGGCCCGGCACCTCATCGCATGCGCTCGAGCAGACGGGCGCGACGCGTTCCGCTCAGTCGCTCGACGGCGCCGGTCGGGCATCATTCATCGACGAGAAGGGACGCGCTGACTGCGCTACGGACCATCCCCGTCATACGCTCATAGTTCTCCGTGTTAAACGAGGCCGCCTGAGGCGTGTCGTGGAGGTGACGCCCTGCTGAGTCCATGAGCGAGGTGTTGACGAAGTATTTTCCCGAACCGAGCGTGGTCGACTCGACGATGAACTCGAGCCGCGCGACGCCTCGAAGTGGCGGCGTCTCAAGGCCGAGCCTGCGGGTGTCCGTGCCGAAGACCTTCTGTCCGAGCGTGTTGTCAATCTGGATTGCGCAGAGCCAGTCTGTTAGCGTTTCCCGGGCCTCCACTTCCGCCGTGACGATGAGGTCGTCTCCGAATCGGATCTCCTCGCCCTCGCGGCGACCTGCTGCGCGCACCGTTGTTCGAAGAACTCTCCCCGCCGGCCCGTCGGCCTCCTGATCCGCGCTCCCCGTGCGAGCGGCATCTTCATCCCGGCGACGGCCCTCGAGGATGTCGCGAAACTTCGCCACCGCGACCATCGAATCACCTTGGTAGACAACCTCACCCCGATTCATCAATACCGCACGATCGCAGAGCTCGGTGATCTGTCCAAGACTGTGGCTCACGATGATGATCGTGCGGCCTTCTTCTTGAAACGAACGGATCTTGTCCAGGCACTTCCGTTGGAAAGCTTCATCACCGACGGCAAGAACCTCGTCGACGAGGAGGATGTCGGGATCCGTGTGGACCGCTACCGCGAAGGCCAGGCGTACATACATGCCGGACGAGTAGAACTTGACCTGCGTATCGATGAACTCTCCGATTCCGGAAAACGAGAGGATGTCGTCGAACTGAGCGTCAGTCTCTTCTCTCGACAGACCCAGCAGCGCTGCGTTGAGGTAGACGTTCTCGCGCCCGGTGAGGTCCGGATGGAAACCCGCGCCGAGTTCGATCAGTGCTGCCACGCGACCGCGCTGACGCACGGACCCGGAGGTAGGTTGGATGACCCCGCCAATCACTTTCAGCAGGGTGCTCTTGCCCGAACCGTTGTGTCCGATGAGCCCGATCGTCTCGCCTGCACGAATCTCGATACGCACCTGACGCAGTGCCCAGAAGTCCTCTCGATGGCGACGCCCGGCGCGCCCCAGCGTCACTAGACGCTCCTTCACGGACGAATCTTTGCGTACGGTGAAGCGCTTGGAGACATCTTCTACATCGACCACGACGGGACGTGAGACCCGATCAGGCAGGTTTTCCATCACGGTTCGACCTATAGTTCCTGTGCGAAATCGCCCTGCAGGCGGAGGAAGATTCGGTGGCTGCCGAGAAGGATCACTAGTCCAACCAGGATGGCGATCGTCATCCTCAGCAGCAACTCGGTGGGCTGCGCGACGGAGTCCGACTCGAGCCAGAACGCACGCTGGAAGCCAATCACTGCAAGCGTGAGCGGATTGTTCGTGTAGAGATCCAGGATCAGCGAGTTGGTCACGCGTTCACTCACCATCTGCCACGAGTAGACCACCGGACTAGCCCAGAAGAGCACCATCATTGCTACCTCGACGAGGTACTGAACATCACGGAGGTAAACGTTCGCGGCCGCGAGGAAGAGCCCGAACCCCAGGGCATAGATCAGCACGATCAGCACCGATGGAATCGCGTAGAGCAACTCCGCGTGCCACGGAAAGCTTCCGGACACGATTGTCGCAACAACCAGAATCCCGAGCTGGATAGAGAAGTTAAAGAGCGCGGACCCGACCGACGCAAGCGGAAACAGCTCGCGCGGGACATAGACCTTCTTCACGAGCGCCGCGTTTGCGATGACAGCTCCCGTTGCGCCCACTAACGTCTCCGAGAAAAGACCCATGATCGTCAGTCCAGTGAAGATGTAGATCGCGAAATCGGGGATTCCCCTTGCAGCTTGCAGAAACTGACCGAGGACGATGTAGTAGATCGCCAACTGCATCAGGGGACGCGCGAGAGACCACAGAAAACCGAGGGCCGAATCCTTGTACTTGGCCTTTAGGTCGCGTCGGACCAGAAGGCCGAGCAGCTCCCGATGACCGAACAGATCACGAACCGGTGCCACGAATGAACGAGCGCCCGACATCGCGGGTGCTCCGACTACTGTCAACGGAGCCTCAGCCAATCTCGCGAAGCGCTCCGGAGCAGCCCCGCCATTGCTCTCACTCACCCGGTTAGCTTAGTCCGACTCCGTGCCGACGTCGCCTCGCCCGCGCCTAACCCCCCACACCGGCGCGAGGTAGGAACCGACGCGGTTTGCGAGGCGTACGGCGAATCTACGGTGTGCTGCATCAAGCTGTCGTCGAAGGTCTGCGATCTGCTCATCCCGCTGGTCAATGTGCGTCTTACCCTCGGCAACCGCCAGCATCGCCACGTGAAGCGAGGCATGCACGGCCTCCAGCGACTCCCGAAGGTCCTGCAGGCGACGCTCGTACTCGGCCTCGATCGCTGTGAACCTACGTCCGTCTCGCGCCAGTTGGATCTGTCGTTCGGGCAGATACAGAACGTCGGGCACAAGGGTTTCAGACATCTCGGCCGCGATGAGCGCAAGCCGTCGATCCTCCACCAGCTCGGCATCTACCATCAGGTCGGCGATCTCGTCAGGGAGGGGGTGCTTTGCGACATAGGTCTCTTCGAGACGGCCTTGCTCCAGACGTCGGAAGTCCTGCATCCCGTGGTGGCGCGGGCTCGGCTGCAGGTCCGGGTTCGCCCGGTAGGACTCGCCGGTGTTGCGGACCTTTCGCTCATATTGCGCCCACGATCGCCAGGGAACATGGAGCACTTCGATACGAGGTTCGGGGGCAGGGTCTCCCCAGCCAGCAGCCGAGACGAAGTGATTGCCCTGGCTGACAGAAACCTCGGGGTGCGCTCGGTGAATTGCGTCCCCAGTCGGATGGAAGGGTATTCCCGCCGAGACCAGCCGTTGAGCATCTCTCCGGTCACGGTAGATCAGTCGCTGCAGCCCCGTTCCATCGATGGCCGGCGCGCCCGTGAGGTTCACGACCTCCACGGTGACGTAAGGCACTGTTTCGTCGATACAGCCGAGTTCGTCGCGCAGAGTGCTCGTCTCATTCGCCGCAACAAAGAACTCGTCTGCGTCGGCGTTTATCACCCAGTCTGCGCCGTACTCGGTCGCGGCGAGGCGCGCCATCCTCGTCACGGTCTCGGACTGTTGCTTGCGATGTACGGGATCATCCCAGACCGTGACGAAACCGGTCTGCGCGAATCGCTCGAGCGTCTCTCGTGTTCCGTCGACCGAACCGTTGTCAGTGACCAGAATGTGGTCAACGCCTTGCCTTCGGTGATGCTCGAGCATCGCCGCGATAATGTCCGCTTCGTCACGGACCATCATCGTCATCACGATCTTCACAATGGTAAGAACCCGCTCCTAGGTAGCCCTCATCCACGGGTTGATGCGCCTGAGGGCGCGGCGCCATCTCTTGAGACTATCCACAGCCCGCGCAAATGTCCGATTCCGGTGGGGATGATTCAAGCTCACGTACATCCGCGCGAAGTCGATGAACGTCCCCGTGCCGGCGAAGCCCATACCTTTCACGAGACGGATCTGGTTCAGGACATCACCGGGGATCGTCGCAGACAGCTGGTCGAGGTTGAACTCCAGCGATGTATGGCTCACAGCCATGTACTCAGGAGTCGCGATCGTGCGCGAATGGTATCCGAGCTCCGCAGCCGCATAAACGGGTACACGCTCCAGCACGTGCGCCAGACCGCCATCTCGGTAAGCTTCGGCGCCTCCGAAGTCTTGATAGCTCCAGTTGTGCTCAACAAGGAGCCGCAATGCCTCAGGTCGGGCGAAGAACATCGAGCCGTATGGGGCGAGCGGCGTGATCTCGTCCACGGGTACCCGAATCCCGAGTTCTCGACTGAGTCGTTCGTATCCTGGCTTGTTTGACCACCATCCTCGCCCAAGTGTGGGGTAACCGAAGTGGATTGTCGGAGGGAACGCAAGACCGAGGCCGGACTCGCGTTGGAACAGCGCGAGCACATTCGCGGCATAGCCTGCACTGCCCAGAAGATTGAGGAACTGCTGCTGCTTGAAATGGCGACCGACGTTGAAGCCATCCTGCGGCGTCTTCTTCGAGTGGAGCTTTACGACGACGTCGAACTCTCCCGACAGCAGGATGTCGCGACACCCGATCAGGAAAGCACTTTGGTCACGACCGTTGTTGGACGCGACCACACGGACTTCGCAGCGACTGCGAGGCCACCGCAGCGAGACAGTCCGCTCGATCTCATCAGCACGCGCGCGATCCGGTGTTGTCACGACCAGTTTGCATTCGCCCGGGAGCCGCTCCGCAAGATCAAGAATCTCGTCCGTCATGTCCGGGTAGAAGATGTGGGCAATCACGACCACGCGAAGAGGTCGGTCCTCGTCGTACGCGAGCCCGTCGTGAAACAGAGTCGAATGCAGCCCCAGATTGGTGTGCAGATCTTTGGGCGCGACGCTGCGCGCTAGGGATGAGAGAGCGGTACTTCCCGGGTATCCCTGAGCGATCATCGCCTCCCACACGTCGCGGCCGATGACAGCGTGTTTGTCGAGAAACGGCGGGAAACTTGTGAAGATCCGGCGGACGATGATCGGGCACCCGCCCTCTACCAGATCAACGGCGCGGAATAGGGCAGGGTCAGTGCTGTTGAAGCGCACCCCAGGAAACGCTGCCTCCCAGGTGAGTGCGAGATCGCTAAGCCAGCCGGCAATCGCCTCGCCGAGTTCGGTCCAAGCCGGCTGTTGAGAGAGAAAGTCCGCCCACTTCCGCCACGGGAGCCGGTGTGGGCGCACGACGATCCACTCGGGCGAAGGCACTACGGCCGCTTGGCTATCGCTAGTGTCATCGGCGCGGTCGGTCATCGACCAGAGCGCGGCCTCGCTTCTCGTCATCCGGTCGAGCAGCGCGGGGAATGGACCCACAGGACCGAGCCATTGGTCCCCCGTGAAGATCACCTCATCGAACCTGGTGACGCTGAGCCGATCCGCCGCTGCGCTCCATGCCGCCGTCGCTCCGACCTCTCCCGGAACCCCGAACGAGTGCACGTCATCTGCGATCTGCTCCGCGCGCTCGAGACCCTCGGGACTAAGCCCGCCTACCACCGTGATCGAGTCCACCTCGGCGCGCAGAGCCACCAGGGCGTATTCCGTGGCTTCGTCTATCTCGCCGCGTCGGTCTGTTATCGCGAAAACGAGCGCGCGGTGCACGACCGGAGCGGACGACGAGAAACGCTCAGAACTCACAGCTTTCCTCCTTCTGCCCGTGAGGGACTCCGACGAGGAGGGCGACGCAGTGCTTTGACCTTGACGAGCACCCGCCTGAGAAGGTCGAGCGCGGGATCGGCGCGACGAGCTAGCCTCGGGTATTTGAACCGAAGGTACATCCGCGCGAAGCTCCCCGGGCCAGCCGCGCTCATCCATCCCGCGCGGTGGAGGAACTGAATCTGCTCCACGGGATAGCCGGGCGTTGTCGAGGCCAATTGGTCGAACGTGTACTCGAGTGAGAGGTGACTGAGCGCCGCGTGTCTCTCCGTCATGACCGTACGGCAGTGGAACCCGGACTCGCCCGCAACATTTGCGATGACCCGTTCCTGCGTACGAGCAAGATCGGCTCCGCCAGAGGCGCCTGCGCGTCGATAGTCGTCGTAGGCCCACTTGTGCGCGGTGAGTGCCCGCATCGCGCGAGGGCGGAAAACCATCATTCCTCCCAGGGGCGCCAACGGGGACACCCCATCGAGAGGTACTCGGACGCGCAACTGCTTACACAACCGCTCGGCTGCGCTGGCGTAGACCGACCATCCCCGTCCGAGCGGCGTATAGCCGATGTGCACGGTTGGCGGAAAGACGACACCGAGGCCCGGTTCAGATTCGAAGAGGGCCAGCAGGTTGGAGAAGTAGCCAGGTGAGTCGATGATGTTATCGACCTGTTGGCTCTGAAAGTACCGTCGCGCGTTCTGGGTGGAGGTACCCATCTTCATCGTGTGGACACGCACGATCAGGTCCAGGTCCTCTCGTGCCAGCACGTCAGCCAGGCCGACAAACAACGCCGCGATATCGCGTCCATCGTTGGGAGGAAGCGCGCGGACCTCTGCGGACGTCATCCTTGGATCGTCCCTGTTTCGCAGCGCCTCCCGGACCGATTCCGCGTCGGTTGACGAGGCGACCGTCACGACAAGCTCGAAAGCTTCGGTTATGGCTGACAGCCGGTCGAGAAGCGCTCCCGCCGCTGCTGCGTCGGAAACGTGCAGTGCGACAAGTAGGCGCGGCCTCGCTTGAAGCTTCACCGGGGCATCGGGGAGCACCTCCAGCATGGCCAGATCAGCGTTCAATGTCCGTGGTGCGACGTTTCTCGCAAGGTTGGAGAGGATGTTCTCCACCGGATAGCCGTACCCGGCGACCCTGCTGAGCAGATCCCGACCGATAACGGCGTGACGGTCGAGGAATGGTGGGTAGTGGAAGAATGGCCGCCGCTTGATCAGCGGGCAACCGGCATCAAGAAGCAGATCCGCGTTGAACAACGCTGGGTGATCTGTCGGATAGTCCTCGCTGGGGAAAGCCACCCCGTGGGTGAACCCCTGGCTTTCAAAGGCATGCGTGAACACGACTTCATGTTTGAGTACAGCATCGAAGTAGCCCGGCATGCTCGGAAGGTCGCGCCAGTAATCACGCCATTGTGATGACTCCAGCATGCGCCGTCGCACCGCGATCCAGAACGACTGCAGGTGGTAGTGCATCACCCCCTTCCGCGTGAACGGATTCGGCTCTTCGCGCGCGTGATCGGTCATCCCCCAGAAATCGATTGGCTCCGCATCCATACGTTCAAATACGGGATCGAACGGGCGCACCGGGCCGTACCACGTGTCGTTCGCGAAGACGACTTCGTCATACTCGTTGATGGCTTCGCCGAGGTGGTCAATAGCGTGCTTGTGTGCCCAGATGTCGAAGCCGACATTTGGACGCACGAGTATCTCATCGCAGACCTCTTCCAGCGCAGCGCGCCCCCCGTTGTCCAAGCTGCCGTTGACGACGACCAGGATGCGGTCGGAATGTGTTCTCAGCCCCGCGAGTGTGAAGAGTACGAAATCCTCGACGCCTCCGCGCCTGTCCCAAACGACATAGACAAGCAGGCGTCGTCCGCCTGTGGGGAAGATCTGAGGTTGCGTCACCTGACCACCGTTCGTGACGGGCCCGGAATCTCCGAGACCCGAATCATCAAGCGGCGATCCTACTGCTTTCCATATTCAAGAACCTTGAGAAGGTAGGCGCCATAGCCGCTCTTGACCAAGGGCATAGCGCGTTCGCGGAGCTCGTCGTCGGTGAGGAAGCCCATTCGCCAGGCGACCTCTTCAGGTGCTCCGATTGAGAGCCCCTGGCGTTTTTGAACAGTGCGAATGAACTCGGTCGCTTCGCTGAGCGAGTCAAACGTACCCGTGTCCAACCATGCCGTGCCTCGCGGCAGCAACTCGACCTGAAGCGATCCCCTCTCGAGGTACTCCCGGTTAACGTCCGTGATCTCGAGCTCGCCACGCGGCGAGGGCTTGAGCTCTTTGGCGATATCCACAACATCGTTGTCGTAGAAATACAGCCCGGGCACTGCATAGTGGCTCTTAGGCGTCTCAGGCTTCTCCTCGAGCGAGACGACCCGCCCGCCGGCGTCGAATTCGACAACCCCATACGCGGTTGGGTCATCGACCCAGTATCCGAAGACTACGCCGCCGGTCAGGTCGTGATAGCGACGAAGACGCGTGCCCATTCCCGGTCCGTAGAAGATGTTGTCGCCAAGAACGAGAGCAACACTGTCGGTGCCGATGTGATCCTCACCAAGGATGAACGCCTGGGCGAGACCGTCGGGCGATGGCTGTGTTCGGTAGGTGATCGATACACCGAACTGTGAGCCGTCCCCCAGTAGTCGCGTGAACTGATCCGCATCGTGCGGGGTCGTGATCACCAGAATCTCGCGGATGCCGGCGAGTATGAGCGTCGACAGCGGGTAATAGATCATCGGCTTGTCGTAGACCGGGACGAGCTGCTTTGAGACGCCGAGAGTGACCGGATGCAGCCGCGAACCCGTGCCTCCGGCAAGAATGATGCCCTTCATGCGTACCAGTCTGATCGATCGCGCTCGGTCGGCCAAGCCAGGGTGCTCTCATCCGCTCCAGATAGTCTTTGTTGCATGCGTACGCTTCTAGTCACTGGTGGTGCTGGGTTCATTGGGTCGAATTTTGTTCACCATGTGATTGAGCACACTGACGACAACGTGGTGGTGCTCGACAAGCTGACGTATGCGGGTAACCGGGCCTCGCTTGAAGGTCTCCCCGATGACCGCGTGCGGCTGGTCGTCGGTGATATCGCGGATGCGGAGACGGTTGATCCTCTGGTGGCAGAGGCTGACGCAGTGGTCCACTACGCGGCGGAGTCTCACAACGACAACTCGCTGCACGACCCGCGTCCGTTCCTGGACACGAACATCATCGGCACGTACACGCTGCTTGAGGCTGCCCGTAAGTACGGGACCCGGTTCCACCACATCTCCACCGACGAGGTGTATGGGGATTTGGAGTTGGATGACCCGGAGCGGTTCACCGAGCACACTCCGTATAACCCGTCGTCGCCGTATTCGTCTACCAAAGCCGGCAGCGACCTTCTCGTGCGCGCCTGGGTGCGTAGCTTCGGGGTGCAAGCAACGATCTCCAACTGCTCGAACAATTACGGGCCCTATCAGCATGTGGAGAAGTTCATTCCGCGGCAGATCACGAACGTGATTCGCGGCATCCGTCCCAAACTGTATGGGGCGGGCGAGAACGTGCGGGACTGGATCCACGCCGATGACCATTCCTCAGCGGTTCTCACGATCCTGGAGAAGGGTGAGATCGGGCAGACATACCTGATCGGCGCTGACGGTGAGAAGAACAACAAGACCGTGGTCGAGTTGATCCTTACTCTGATGGGTCAGGATGCTGACGCTTACGACCACGTCACCGATCGGGCCGGTCACGACCTGCGGTACGCGATCGACTCCACCAAACTCCGCACTGAACTGGGGTGGGCGCCCCGGTTCCAGGACTTTGAGGCCGGCCTTGCCGCGACGATCGACTGGTACCGCGCCAACGAATCGTGGTGGGCGCCGTCCAAAGACGGTGTTGAGGCGTTCTACGCCACCAAGGGTCAGTGATGACGGAGTACGGCAAACCGTTGGCGGTGACCGAGACCCCGGTCCCTGGGCTGGTCGTGTTCGATCTTCCCGTGCACGGGGATCCCCGGGGCTGGTTCAAGGAGAACTGGCAGCGGGAGAAGATGACCGCGCTGGGCCTGCCCGATTTTGGTCCGGTGCAGAACAACATCTCGTTCAACGACGCCGTCGGCACCACGCGCGGCATCCATGCAGAGCCGTGGGACAAGTGGGTCTCGGTCGCCACCGGACGCATCTTCGGCGCGTGGGTCGACCTGCGGGAAGGCCCTACCTTCGGCGCCGTCTACACGACCGAACTCGACCCGTCCCGCGCGATCTTCGTGCCCCGCGGCGTCGGCAACTCGTACCAGACCCTTGAGCCCGACACCGCCTACACGTATCTCGTCAACGACCACTGGTCCCCGACCGCCACCTACAGCTTCCTCAACCTCGCTGACGAGACCGCCGCGATCGACTGGCCGATCCCCCTCGACCAGGTCGAGATCAGCGAGAAAGACAAGAAGCATCCGCGCCTGGCCGATGTGACACCGATCGGACCCCGGAAGATCCTCGTCACGGGCGCGAACGGACAACTCGGCCGCGCCCTGCGCGCGGAGTTCGGTGACGCCTCGCACATCGACTACACCACCCGCGACGACCTTGACCTGACCGGCCCCGACCTCGCCACGGCCCGCCGCTGGCGCGACTACGGCACGATCATCAACGCCGCCGCCTACACCGCCGTCGACACCGCCGAAACTCCCGACGGGCGCCGCGACGCATGGGCAGCGAACGTCACCGCCGTCACCGCGTTGGCGCGCATCGCGACGGAGAATGGCATCACCCTCGTCCACGTCTCCAGCGACTACGTCTACGACGGCGCATCCGACACCCCCTACACCGAGGGTGAACCCCTGAGTCCGCTCGGCGTCTACGGGCAAACCAAAGCAGCAGCCGACGCCATCGTCGCCACCGTACCTCGCCACTACATCATCCGCACCAGCTGGGTCATCGGCGACGGCAAGAACTTCGTCCGCATCATGGCCTCGCTCGCGCAGCGCGGCATCGACCCCCGCGTCGTCAACGACCAGACCGGACGACTCACCTTTACCGACGATCTCGCGGCAGGAATCCGCCACCTTCTGGACACCGACGCGGTGTCTGGCACCTACAACCTCACCGGCTCGGGGCAACCGAGCACGTGGGCTGATATCGCTGCGCAGGTCTTTGAAGTAACCGGCCACGACTCTGCTCGTATCACCGGCATATCGACCGACGAGTACTTCGCGTCGTCAACTGCTCCGGTCGCTCCCCGACCGCGCAACAGCACCCTGGACCTCGCCAAGATCCGAAAGACCGGGTACGCGCCGGCAGACTGGAATGAGTCGCTTCGCCGCTACCTGGCAGGTGAGAGCTGAACGGAGTGCCGAACCGACTCTTCGAGTGGTGGACGAGATTCACCGCCCCCACCGACGACGATCTGCCTCGGGCCCGGGTTCTCGGAAGCGGAGCCGCACTGTTCTGCGTGATCTTCGCGATCCTCGTCACTACAGCGATCAACGGCACATCGTCTGGCGCGTTCTTCGCAATGATGTACGCGGGCTCCGACCCCGCGCTGCTCTTCGGCGCACCAAACCTTATCCGAACCGATGAATGGAATGTACAGACGGTCTGGGCGATCGCCCAGGTGCAACAGGGGCTCCCCGTTATCAACGGCACCTTCCCGGGGGGGATGGATGCGACCATACCCCAGGATCTCCCCCGAATTGACTGGAGCGCCGTCTTTCGCCCCCACCTCTGGGGCTTTCAGTTCCTTGACGTCGATCACGGGCAAGCGTGGAAGTGGTGGCTCCCACTACTCGGTGTCGCCATTGCCACCTACACCTTTGCCGCCGTGGAGATGCCGCGCCGGCCGCTCCTCGCCGCCCTCAGTGCCGTAGCCGTCTCCGCAAGCCCCTTCCTGCAGTGGTGGTTCTTGCAGACCACGCTGTGGCCACTCGCCTGGGGGTTTGCCACCCTCGCCGCGGTGAGATGGTCACTGCGCACCTCACGATCGTGGCATCGCTGGATCTGGGCATCGGTCATCATGTATCTCACGGTGGTGATGGCGATGGGCATCTACGTCCCCTTCATCGTTCCCGTCGTCATCATTACGGCGCTCACCGCGATCGGAATGGCGATCGCGGCTGCGCCCGGCCTTCGGTGGCCCACCGTGATCATGAGGCTGGTGCCGTTGCTTATAGGCGGGGTCGTAGCTGGAATGATCCTCATTGTCTGGCTCATCACGCGGTGGAGCACGGTAACCGCCTTTCTGTCTACTGCCTATCCCGGAGAGCGCTTGGTTCCGACCGGGCTGGGCGCGTCTTTGCAGTCAATCGCGGCACTCTTCGGATCGTCTTTCACAGGTTCGCTGCGAAATGCAGGGCGATTCCTCGACGGCAACGCCTCCGAGTCAGCGACGTTCTTCCTGCCCGCGGTGTTCCTTCTTCCCGTGATCGTTTGGGTTGTCGTGAAAGCCTGGCGGTCGCGCCGAGCCGACGTGTGGCCGCTTCTGCTCGCGGTAGTGGGTGGAATCGTGCTCCTTGCCTTTATCGTGATACCCGGCTGGGATGCTGTCGCGCACCTCCTGCTCCTTGACCGCTCGACGCCGGTGCGCGCGCGCATCGGTTTGGGTTTCGGGTCGTTCGTCGTCGTGATCCTGTTGCTGGGAATGCTCTCGCGGAAAAACCGCCCCGGATGGCTAGTTGCGGCTCTCGGCACAGCTGCCTTCATAGCTAGTCAGGCCGCGATAGCGGGCGGCCTTGCCGTGAATGCACCGGATCTGCTGCAGCTCTCGGGGCCATGGTGGTTCATCACGATTGTGTCTGCTCTTGTCATACTCGCAGTCGGTCGCGCGTGGCCGATTGTCGCGATGGCCGCACTCGCAGCGGTCGGACTGATCGGTTCTTTTGGCGTGAATCCGCTGTACCGTGGCGTGTTCGATCTGCGTGACACCGCGCCCGCCCAAGCGATCATGCAAATCAACGACCAACATCCTGGAACATGGGTCGCCGTCGGAGACAGACTGAGCACTGCCCTGGTGCTCGAAAGCGGCGTCACGGCATACAACGGTTTCCAGGGGGCACCCTCCGCCGAGATGTGGGAACAGATCGATCCCACATCGACATACGCCTTCGAGTGGGACCGACTCGCGGGTGTGTCATGGGTACCCGGCCCCGGCGCACCTGTGATTACCAATCCGTATCCGGACCAGATCCAAGTCACTTTCGATGCATGCTCGGAGTTCGCACAGGAGAATGTTCAGTATGTCGCGTCTGACTCCGCAGCGGATCTGGACCAGCGCTGCCTCGTCAAATTGAACAGTCTTCCGGTCGCGTCGACTGACATCATCCTCTGGGAAGTGGTGAGCCCCCCGGACTAGGACCGGTGTTCATCGTGGCTGGGGGTTCAGGGCCGCAAAGCATGGCGCAGCAAGACGCCGGCACCCCGCGTATCTCTGCCAATGAGAGCGGCAGGGACCGTCGTAAGCGCGTTTATGCGGCTAGAGAGATGCCGGCGCGCAGCACGTGCAGCACGGCGCCATCCGCTGGCAAAAAAGCGATCAGCAAGATGTCCGAAGTATGCCGACTCCTCAACAAACCGGCTCCCGTCCACTGCCTTCCACGATGAAACGCTGGTGGCATGCCTTCGATACGAGAAGACGACATCATCGTCCAGGACGAGCGAGCCGCCCTGTTCGCAGACGTCAAGTGCGAGGGCAAGGTCCTGTACCACGTCGTACCCGGGCGAAAACCCGATGCGACGCGCCAGCTCACCGTTCCAGGCGATGGCCGGAAAGTTCATCCAGTTCCCGCGAGTCAGGCTCACCGCCATATCCTCTCCGGAGAGCTGCAGCGGCTTCGGCCCACGCGGCCTGTAAAACGCCTTAGCGGTATCGACGAGTGATCGCGTGGGACGCCCCTCGGCATCGATGATCTCGGTACCTGGATGAAGCAGCCCCGCATGCGGATATCGCTTGGCGAGCTCCAAGATCCGTGTGACATAACGCGGATGCATCAGATCGTCGCACCCGAAGATCGTGACCCATTTTGCGCTCGATCGTTCAAGACACTCCTGAAACGATCTGTTGATCCCGAGATTCACCTCGTGGCGGATCACTTCGACTCTGCTGTCAGCGACTGACGCCGCCCAATCAAAGGGTGCACGGTCGGGGTACGCGTCATCGATGACGACGAGACGCCATCGGTCGCTGTCTTGTGCCAGCACGCTCGCGACAGCTTCGCGAAAATGATCCTCCCGGCCGTAGAACGGCAACATGATGTCGACGCGTTCGCTCTCGCTCATCCCGCTCCTCTCCTTCGGTAACATTGGCCACCATGACCGACTCCGGCTCAGCAGTGCGGGACTCGGTCCTCTCGACCATAGGAACCATCGCACAAGGGGCGTCACGCTTCGCCTACACGGTGATCGTCGGGCGTCTGCTGGGCGCCGACGTTCTCGCTGCCACGAACACCGCTTTCGCTGTGTCGATTCTACTTTCGCTCCTGGGGCCGACCGCAGCGGGCAATGCCGCGGCGGCATTCGGCGGAACAGGCCAGACGGGAAGCGTGACCATAAAGACGCTCACCATCATGATGGTGTGGATGAGCGCGATTCTCGGCGCTGTCGCTCTGGTCACGGCTCACCTTCTCGGAGGCGACGGAGCAGCTTCGCTCATGGTCGCCGCGCTGACCATGAGTTGGTCCTGGTATATCTTCGGCCGGGGCGTTCGCTTCGGCATGCGCCAGGTGCCGGCGGTTGCGGTGTGGGACAGCGTCACGGGCGCGCTCTCCCTCGTGCTGCTCGTATCCGTCATCTCGACTCATATGACACCTCTGGTACTGGCACCAGCGGTGATCGGCTACGGGGCTTTCGCCCTCGCGAGCCTGGTCGGCGCGCGGCGAGCGGCGCGCAGGCGCAACGGTGAGGAACGGCCTGCGCCCGCCCAAGCACTGGCGCACTTTCTCATATGGTCATCGCTTGGCCTCATCGCGACGAACGGCATCATGCAGGTCTCGATGGTCTTCGCGGCTGTCTTCGACAGTCCCGCACGCGCGGGTCTCTTCGCCGCAGCACTTTCTCTCGCGACACCGTTGTCCATGCTCGCGCAAGCGGTGACTCCAGCTCTGCTGCCCCGGTTCGCTCAGTGGTCTCAGCTGCCGCACGCCGATCGCACGCGTAGCATTCGACGAGCCACACTCACGCTAACCGTTCTGCTTGGGGCAGGTGTTGTCGTTGTCATCACCGTCCTGCCGTGGGTGCTGCCGATCGTTTTCGGTCAGGACTTCGCCGGAGCGGTACCTCTCGCTCAGGGCTTGATGGTCGCCGTCTTTGGATTCTCGCTCTCAGTCTTTCTCAGCGCCTACCTAGCAGCCATCGGGCGCGCACGTATATCCACCCTCGCAACCGGTACGTCCACTCTTGTCGGATTGACGATAATGATCGGCGCAAGCATCGGGCTCGGCGGCGCAGTGGGTGCCGTCATCGGGGCTGGTTCGGCGATGATCCTTTCTGCTGCCCTACTGGCAGCGATCAGTCTGCGGCCGAGTAGGAGGGAGCGTGTCGGGTAGGATCATGAGGTTTGCATCGACTCGAAGGCCCCGATGACTATTCCCCACACCGAGCTCACCATCCTTATGCCCTGCCTCAACGAGGCTGAGACGCTCGCGGTCTGCATCGACAAGGCGAAAGGATACCTCGACCGGTCCGGCGTGAACGGGGAGGTGCTGATAGCCGATAACGGCAGCACCGACGGCTCTCAGGAGATCGCCCGGTCGCACGGCGCCCGAGTGGTCGACGTGCCCGTGAAGGGATACGGTGCGGCGCTCATCGGCGGAAGTGAAGCCGCTGCAGGCGATTATGTGATCATGGGGGACGCCGACGACAGCTACGACTTCACTTCTCTCGATCCTTTCCTCGAGCGACTTCGAGCCGGCGACGACCTGGTCATGGGCAATCGATTCCTCGGCGGGATCGAACCGGGCGCGATGCCACCGCTCCACAAGTATCTGGGAAACCCCGTACTGACATGGATTGGGCGCATCCTCTTTCGCTCGCCGATCCGCGACTTCCATTGCGGGCTACGCGGTTACAATCGCCAATCCATCCTCGATCTAGAGCTGTGCACGACTGGTATGGAATACGCGAGCGAGATGGTGGTCAAGTCCACGTTGGCCGGACTGCGAGTCAGCGAAGTTCCCACGACGCTCTCGAAGGACGGTCGCAGTCGTCCCCCGCATCTTCGCAGCTGGCGAGACGGCTGGCGCCACCTGCGTTTCCTCCTCATTTTCAGTCCGAACTGGCTGTTCCTGATCCCTGGGCTCATCGCCCTCGTTCTTGGCATCGGCGGCTCACTGGCACTGCTCCTCGGCCCTGCGAGAATCGGCCCGGTTGGTTTGGACATAGCCAGCCAGGTCTACCTCGCCGCTCTCGCCACCGTCGGGTACCAGTCCATCCTCTTCGGGGTGTTGACGAAGCTGTATGCAGAGCGAGAGGGCTTCCGACTACCTCGCGGCCGAAATTTCACCTGGCTCGCGAAGCGGATGACACTCGAGGCGCTCGCGCTGGTGGGCTTCGGACTCTTCCTCATCGGTTTGATCGGACTCATCATCCAGCTCGCCGCCTGGGGCAGCCAGGGCTACGGGCCACTCGACGCGGCCGATACCGTACGAGTCGCTGTCCCGGCAGCTCTCATGATGATCCTCGGGGCCCAGACGATCATGGCCGGTCTCTTCCTGGGCATTCTGACCATCCCGACAAGGTCGGTCGATGTCATGCGCGGGCGCAGCAACGACTGAATCGTCAGGAGCGATTCACCCTGAGTTTCGTTCCTATCCGGCGCTATGGGAAAAAGGGTTTCCCCAAGGCTGTAGCGGCGACGTTCCAGCCAACGACGCAGGGGCATGACGTCGGTGAGGAAACCTCGAGCGAGGCACAGGCCGAGATCAATCGACTGAAGAGGCACGCTCGCTGACGGCAGGATCTCGTTCGCCTTCTCGAACTCGGCGATCTGTGTTCTTCGCCACCGAGCTCCCCCGCCATGGGTCTGGATGATCGCATTCGTCCGAAGATGAACCTCGCGTAGCTGCCTCCTTCGCAGGGAGCGAACGGGGCGAAAATCAGGGCGAATCAGGAGCGACGGCTCAGGAGACCTTGGACAGAGCCGAACACAATGCGCTACCGAGTACCGTGTCCGAGGACTTCGCTGCTCTTCCCGCGGAATAGAGGACGCCCCCGCGGGGTTCGTAAACAGTGTCATCGCAAACCACCGTTGTCGACAGTGAGTCGCTTCCCGTCGGCGATCGCCAACTGTTAACTGTTCTTACACGTGTGGACAATCCGAGCGCCTCCACCCGCGAGAACGCCGGGACGTAGTGGAACTTCTCGCCGTCGAACAGGTATACCTCGGGGGAACTCGGAGACTTGATGAGTTCTCCCGTCGTGAAGTACTGGTCACCCTCCGCATAGGCGCTGAGGGCCGCGGCCGACACCGTGAGAATCGTCGGCGCCGTCGTACCACTCAGCTCGGTGAGTCGGGCCATCGTCGGGATGTAGCGGCGCACGCCGTCCACGAGGTGATAGACCGCAGGGCGTGTCGCCGACTTGATGAAGATCGGGCGAGGATCTTCCCATGCGGCAGGGAGAAGTGCACACAGAGATTCGTCAAGTGAGACGCTCGCAAACTCTTCGGCTCCGGCCGCTGGGTACCGTTTGCCGCCACTCACGTATGAGACGACACCGTCACAGGTGATGAACCATCCAAGCGAATCGGAAGTCCGGTACCCAGACAGAGTGGAATCGGACACCCGGGTCGCCGTCGCCCGTATACCCAGAGCGTCTGCGATGTCCCAACTCGGAAGATAGAGCAAACGACCATCCTGCGTCGGCAACCACACCTTGGGACTCGATGTGCCCACGACGAACTGTCCCACAGCAAAGGCGTGGAGCTCGTCAGCCGGGATCGTGTACGGCGAACCGATCGTGAATGCTTTGAACGCGGACGCCGAAATCGTCAGGATCCGCGGCGAGGCTGATCCCGCCAGCGCAACGAGTCGACTCATCGATGGTACGTAGCGCAGCTCACCCTTCGTAGCCTGGTAAACGTCGGGAGAACTGGATGTCTTCACAAACAACTCACCCGCGGCGCTCGACGAGACGCGAAGTTTCGCGCACGTGCCCTCGTCGAGGGCCGTGACGGAGAATCCGCCCGCGTCCTTCACACGATAAAGCGTCCCTCCGGAACCGTATGCCGTAGCATCACCGCAGCTGACGAAGCGAGTCAGATCCACCGGCTTGCCGTAGCGAGAGAGAGCGGACTGGGGTACACGGCGCGCCGATTGACCAAGGCCAAGATCACTCGTCACCGCCCACGTCGGGACGCGCAGCAGCCGACCGTCACTCTGCGGAAGATATACGTCCGGGCCAGCGTTCGTGAACACCAATGTCGATGGCACAAACCGGACATAGCTCACCTTCCGGCTCGCGAGGGCAGCAGCGCTAAGCACCGCTGCATATGGGTTCTTTTTGCCGGTGAAGTACGTGACCGCTGCGGCATCGTAATACGGCACGAGGGTGGATGCCGTCAGAGAATGGATCCGGCCACCTGTCGTCGTGCGCGCGAACTCGGTCATCTCGCTGGACTTCTTGAACTGCGTGAAGTCTTGCGACGCAAGTTGGGTAAGGCTGGCACAGGAACCGCCCCACAGGGCGACAAGATCACACGTGGCGAACCGATGAATCGACCCGCCGTCGATGTACGAGATCTCGCCCGTGCTGGTGTTGCGAATGAACCGCGACGCCTGGCCCCCGTCGACAAGGGCGCCAAACAGCTGATCACCAACCGCGACTGCAGACCCGAGCGCCTGGCTGAATGCGGGCCAATCATCCGCGGTGATGTGGTACCGCGTCGCGCCGCTAACGAGGTAGATGTCCGCGCCCCTCGATATAAGCAGCTTGTAGGCGACCTGGGTGGAGCCAAACCAATCCGTGAAGTAGTTGAAGAAGTTGCGGTTGCCATACGACGAGCAACCGTCACCCAGCCCGTATCCCGCCGACAACGCAGCGGCGTTGGGCTGGTATGGCGTGTAGTAGTAGAGGTTCGCGGTCGCCTGGTTCTCGATGAGCACGGCGCCCCGGCCGCACGAAGTATTGGGGTGGTACTGCACGTTCCAGGTCTTCCCTGGCGCGTACCACGTGAAGTAGTTGCTCGTGCCAGGCGGGTTTGCGTACCGCTTCATCTGCCGTGCGCCCCCGTAGACCTGGTTGAACAGACCGTAGTACGCGGTGTCACACGCGGCCGTATCAGGGCACCCCTGGCCCATTGCGGCCTGATAGGCCCACGAACTCGGGGCCGTCGATGTGATGAGTCCCTGTTCCTTCTGGAGCATGACGATGATGACCTGCGGATTGATCCCGCAAGCCTGCGCAACCTTGTAGATCACGCGGGAAGCCCGCTCCATGCCGCCGCCGGAGTACGCCCCGCACATCGGATCAGCAGCGATCGAACGCGTCTGGACGTAGTAGTCCTTGAGACAGGTGTAGCCCGACCTACACGAGGAGACCTTCGACTCGAGGAAGGACTGGATTTGCGCCTCTGTCATCGTCGCGGAATTGAAGAAGACCGCATCGCTGATGATGTTTCCGGGCTTGAACTGGCTGAGATCCGCGGCCTTAACGATCGAGCTGTCCACCGCTGTGGACGAGACCTCCGTCTGGACTGTTTCGATTGCGGCGGCAGGAGGCGCGGGCGCGACCCCGACAAGTCCCGCGCCGATGAGCACACCCGTAGCGACAGTCGCCGAAACGGCGAACATCAGCCACCGCAGTCCCCCACGGGTGTGACCTAGATGTGATGTCCAGGCAGGTTGCTTTCGATCCTGCTGATGGGTGGGGCTCCGATCGCGGAGTGTCGCCTGTGGTGATTGTAGAAGTGGATCCAGCCC